>JAICYS010000083.1 GCA_025934105.1 Myxococcota bacterium
CGGGGCGCGGCGCTGGACGGCCATTCGCGCCACCTCGGCGACGTGCAGCGGCCGCCGGGCGGTGCCGTCGTCGATCTGCTCGCGGCAGCTGAACCCGTCGCCCACCAGGATGGTGCCCGGGTCGAGGTCGCGCACCTTCGGAAACACGTCGAGCCGACCGATCTTCTGCGAGACCTCGTACTTCTCGCCGCGCTCGAAGCCAAACGACCCCGCCAGCCCGCAACAGCCGGTCTGCAGCACCTCGACGTCCAGCCCCAGCGCCTCCAGCAGGCGCCGCTCGTGGTCCATGCCGTTCATCAGCGACTTTTCGTGGCAGTGGCCGTGCACGGCCGCCTTCCCGGACAGCTTGGGCAAGCGCTGGGGGTGCGCCTGCTCGGTCAGGAACTCGGCGAAGAAGTGCGTCTGCTTCTTCAGGCGCCGCGCGTCCTGATCCTTGGGCAGCAGGTTCACCATCTCGTCCCTGAACACCGACACGCAGGACGGCTCGAGCCCCACCACCGGCGTGCCGGCCTCGATCGCCCCGCGCAGCACGCGCAGATCGTGCTGCAGCAGGCGCCTGGCCCGGTCGAGCATCCCGAAGTCGTAAAGCGGCCGGCCGCAACAGACGTCGCGCTCCGGGACGACCACGCGGTAGCCCAGCCCCTCGAGCACGTCGGCCGCGGACAGCAGCGTCCCCGGGAAGAAGTGGTCGTTGAAGGTGTCGGGCCACAGCAGCACCGGCGGCCCGCCCGGGTTGCGCGGGGCACGCCCGCGCCAGAGCGACTTGAACGTGCGCGCCGCGAACTGCGGGATGGGCCGCTCCGGCGCCAGGCCGCCGACACGCTTCAACAGCCAACCCGTCGGCGGCGCCTGCGCCAGCGTGTTGGCGATTCCGGGCGCCACCGCCGCCAGCCGCGCCCAGGTGTGAATGAGGCCCATGGTGTACGCCGGCGCCGGCCGCAGCCGCCCCTCGTAGAAATGCGACAGGAACTCGGCCTTGTAGGTCGCGACATCGACGTTGATGGGGCAGTCGTTCTTGCAGCCCTTGCAGGCCAGGCACAGGTCCAGCGACTCGTGAATGTGCTTGTCGCGCCAGCCTTCCAGCTCGGTGCCGCGCATCATCTCGAACAGCAGGTGCGCGCGCCCGCGCGTGCTGTGCATCTCTTCGCGCGTGGCGCGGTAGCTGGGGCACATGGTGCCGCCGTGCTCGCGCCGGCACTCGCCCACCCCCACGCAGCGCAGCGTCGCGCGCGTGAAGTCGCCGTCGTCCTCCGGATAGCTGAAGTGCGTGGTCACCGGCCGCGTGCGGTAGTCGGCGCCCAGCCGCAGGTTCTGGTCGACCTTGTAGGCGTCGACGACCTTGCCCGGATTCATGCGCCCGGTGGGATCCCAGATGGCTTTGAACTCGCGGAAGGCGTCCACCAGATCGGTCCCGAACATCCGCGTCAAGAGCTCGCCGCGCGACTGCCCGTCGCCGTGCTCGCCGGACAGCGACCCGCCGTAGCGCACCACCAGATCGGCGGCCTCCTCGACGAAGGAGCGATAGTTGGCGATGCCTTTGGCGGTGGTCAGCTCGAAGTTGATGCGGGTGTGCAGGCACCCCTGCCCGAAGTGGCCGTAAAACGCGCCGTCGTAGCCGTGCGCTTCCAACAACGGGCGCAGCTCGCGCAAGTAGTTGCCCATGTGCTCGGGCGGGACCGCCGAGTCCTCCCAGCCTTCCCAGGTGTCCGGCGAGCCGGGGATGCGGGCCGTCGCGCCCAGCCCCGACTTGCGCACCTCCCACAGCTTCTGCTCCTGGTCGGGATTGTCGTAGATCTTCGTGGTGGGCTTCGGCGGCGCGCCCTGCAGGCGCGCGATCGCCTCACGGGCCTTGGCGTCGGCTTCCTCTTTGGTGTCGCCGCCGAACTCGGCCAGCAAGAATCCGTTCCCCTCGGGCAAATAGGCCAGGTACTTGTCGTGCAGGCCCTTCTTCTTCATGTCCTCCATCAGGCGCCGGTCGATGGCCTCGAGGCCGATCGGCTGCTCTTGCAACACGACCGGGACATGGTCGGCCGCCGTGTAGATGTCGGGATAACCGAGGACCAGCAGCGTGCGCGCGCGCGGCCAGGGAACCAGGCGCAGCGTCGCCTCGAGGACCGTCACCAGCGTCCCCTCGCTGCCGACCAGCGCGCGCGCCACGTTGAAACCGTTTTCGGGCAGCAGCTCGTCCAGGTTGTATCCGGAGACGCGGCGCGGGATCTTCGGGTACCGGGCTCGGACCAGCCCCGCCACCCGATCGATCAAGGCCTTCATGCGCCGGTAGATGTCGCCGCGCCGGCCGCCCTGGCGGACGATGGACTCCAGCTGGTCGGGCGTGGTCGGGCCCACGCGCAACACCAGCCCGTCGTACGTGGCGACCTCCAGCTCGTGAACGTTCTCGGCGGTCCGGCCGGCCATCACCGAGTGCACGCCGCACGAGTTGTTGCCGATCATGCCGCCCAGCGTGCAGTGGTTGTGCGTCGACGGGTCGGGCCCGAAGGTCAGATCGTGCCGGTTGGCGGCGCCGCGCAGAACGTCCAGCACCGTCCCGGGCAGCACGCGCGCGCGGCGGCCGCCCGCATCCAGCTCGAGGATGCCGTGGACGTACTTCGACATGTCCATCACCACCGCGAAGTTGCAGCACTGCCCGGCCAGGCTGGTCCCGCCGCCCCGCGACAGGATCGGCGCGCCGAAATCGCGGCAGGCGGCGATGGTGGCCAGCACGTCCTGCTTGTGGCGGGGGATGACCACGCCCATCGGAACCTGCCGGTAGTTCGAACCGTCGGCGGCGTAAAGAGCGCGGCTTCCCGGATCGAAGCGGACCTCCCCGTCGAGGTCATCCCGGAGCCTGGCGGCCAGCGCCTCCAGGTCCGGCGCGCCGACGCGGGGCGCGGGGCGCGGCTTGACGCGCGCAATCGGAACGACATCGGGCGTGGTGGACATGGGCGCTTCCTCCCACCCCGAACTTAAGGTCGCGCGCGCGAAGTCAATCGGCGCCGGGTTGCGCGAGGCGCGGGACCACCCAGTTTTTGCGCATGCCCACATCCAGCACGGAGACCGGAGGCCCGCCCGTCGAGGCCATCAGGGTGCAAACCTATGTCATCCCGACCGACGGACCGGAGTCGGACGGCACCTTCACCTGGGACAAGACCACCGCCGTCGTCGTCGAGGCGACGGCCGGCGGCGCCACGGGGCTCGGCTACACCTACGCGGATCGCGCGACGGCGGCGGCGATCCGCGAGGCGCTGGCGCCGGTGGTGGTCGGACAGGACGCGTTCGCCACCTCGGCGCTCTACGCGCGCATGGTCGGCCGCGTGCGGAACGTCGGCCGCCCGGGCATCGCCGCCATGGCGATCTCCGCCGTCGACGTGGCGCTGTGGGATCTGAAGGCGCGGCTGTTCGGCGCGCCGCTGGCCGCCGTACTGGGCTGGGCGCGGCCCGCCATCCCGGTCTATGGCAGCGGCGGCTTCACGTCGTACGGGATCGATCGCCTGCAGCGGCAGCTGGGCGAGTGGGCGGCCGCCGGCATGAAGTTCGTCAAGATGAAGGTCGGCCGCGATCCGGCCGCCGACCCCGAGCGGGTGCGTGCCGCGCGCGCCGCGATCGGCGAGCGCGTCGAGCTGTTCGTGGACGCCAACGGCGCCTACGCGCGCAAGCAGGCGCTGGCCATGGCCGAGCGCTTTGCCTCGGCGGGCGTCACCTGGTTCGAGGAGCCGGTGAGCTCGGACGATCTCGCCGGACTGCGTCTGGTCCGCGACGGCGTGGGCGGCCGGATGGAGGTCGCCGCCGGCGAGTACGGCTACGACCCCTTCTATTTCCGGCGCATGCTCGATGCGGGCGCTGTCGACGTGTTGCAGGCCGATGGCACGCGGTGCGGCGGGGTGTCCGGGCTGCTGGCGGCGCAGGCGCTGGCGGACGCCCACGGGATGCCTCTGTCCGCCCACTGCGCGCCGGCGCTGCACGGGCACGTCGGCTGTGCCCTGACCCGCATGCGGCACGTCGAATACTTCTACGACCACCAGCGCATCGAGGCCCTGCTGTTCGACGGTGTCCCGTCGCCGCGTGACGGCACATTCGCCCCGGATCCCGCGCGGCCGGGGCTGGGCATCACCCTGAAGCGCCAGGACGCGGCCAAATTCGCCGCCGGCGACGACCGATCGTGACCCCGGTCATTTGATCGTTCGCGGGGCGCGAACGAAGATGCGCGCGCATGAGGATCTCGCGCGCCGGTCTGCTGCTGGTGCTGCTGGCAGCCGGCTGCGGCAGCAGCCATTCCAGCTCGGTCAGCGTCGCCCAGGCCTGCGCCGATCTGGCCATGGCCCGCTGCAACCTGCGCTCGCTCTGCAGCCTGCCGGACGGCTTCACCGGCCTCGGCGCCAGCGTGCTGGAGAACTACGGCGACCTTCCGACCTGTCTGGCGCGCGAGGCGCTGGCCTGCGAAAACGGGCTCTCGGCGCCGCAGACCGGCAACACCCCGCAGGCCGTCGAGAGCTGCGTCGCCAGGTTCAGCAGCTTCTCGTGCATGGACTTCTTCGACGACCTGCCGCCGGCGGACTGCACGCCGCTCGGACCGCGGGCCGACGGGGCGGCCTGCACCTTCAACGCCCAGTGCCAGAGCGGATATTGCAACGGCACCAAGGGCGCCGTCTGCGGAACCTGCGGCCCCCCGCCGGCCGAGGGCGACGACTGCTCGACCAGCGCCTGCCTGCGCGGCGACCGCTGCCTGGGGGCGACCAGCACCTGCGCGGCCGTGGTCTCCTCCAACGGGACCTGCGACGAGAGCCACCCCTGCGACCGGGGCCTCACCTGCGTGGGCAGCAGCGCGAACACCATGACCGCCGGGACCTGCCAGACGGCCGGCACGCGCGCCGGCGTGGCGTGCGGCGGCTCCCTGCCCGGCTGCGACGGAACGCGGTCCCTCTCCTGTCGCGGGCCGAACGGCGCCAAGACCTGCGCGCCCGTCAGCTTTTCGGGCACGGTCAGCGGCCCCGACGGCGGGCTCACCGCCAGCGACGCCGGCGCGGCGGCCGGGGCCAGCCCGGCCGGCAGCCCCTGCGGGCAGTTGCCCGACGGCGCGCGGGTCGGGTGCGTGGCGGGCGGCTGCTACACCGACACCGGACCCGCGGGCAGCGCCGACCTGGGGACGTGCAAGCCCTTCGCGCCCGACGGGGACGCCTGCGACAGCGCCGCCGGGCCCGGCTGCATGCCGCCGGCCCGCTGCGTGACGGGCGGCGACTCGACCGCCGGGACGTGCGTGGTCCCGCAGGCGTCCCTCTGTCCGGGCGGGTGACGCTGGACCGGGCGGCACGGGTTTGCGAACGCGGCTCGCGTGCCCACCTTAGCACGTAGGAGGACGCCATGGTGCGGAAGAGCTGCTTCGTCCTGGGGGCGGGTCTCGCCATCCTCTGGTGGGTGGGGCTGAGCAAGGACCGCGCGGCCACCCTGCTCTGGTTCGACGCGGTCGCGGCCGTGCTGTCGTTCGGCATGGCGGCCCTGCTGCAGGAGCCCGAGCGCAACCCGAGCCGGCCGTTGGGTCCCGCCGTCGTCGGGCTGGGGTTGGCCGCCGTCTGGATCGGGGGGATGGCTTCGGGCCAGCCGATCTGGGCAAGCTGGCTGAACTTCGCGTTCGCGCTGGCCTACATGGGCGTGGCGACGGCCGCGGCGCTGGAGACGCGGTGGGCGCACACCCACAGCTACAGTCGGGCCCGCTAGGCCGCTTCCGGGCGGCACGTCGTCGGGCATGGTTCGCTGCCGCTCACCGTTCCCTTACGGCAACGCCCTCCTAGTGCACCGCCGCCGAAACAGCGTCGACGCCGGAGGCCGACAAGCCGCGCTGTGAGGAGAAGCAACGAAGCGTCCGGCGCGGATCGTCGGCCGAACGTGACGCTATTTCGATGGCGGTGCACCAGAACCGGACGGCAGGGCGCGCGGGCGGTAAACTGACGTCATGGCCAGCCGCGCGTCGCTTGGAATCCGGCGGATCGAGGCGCTGCACTATTACGTCCACGACCTCGAGCGCACCCGCCGCTTCTTCGTCGACAAGCTGGACTTCGTCGAGCTGGGGCGCAGCGGCCCCGAGCTGGAACGCGACGGCCGGCAACGGTCGGCGGCCTTCCGCGCCGGCGGCGCGCTGTTCGTCATTCACCAGCCGCTGGGCGAAGGGGGACGCGCCTGGCGCTATCTGCGCAAGCACCCGGAAGGGGTGGGGACCGTGGTGCTGGAGGTCGAAGAGATCGACCGAGCCTTCCGGCTGCTCGACGAGCGGGGCGGCACCTTCATCACCGACGTCCAGCGGTTCACCGACGACGGCGGCACCCTGGCGATGTTCTCGATCACCACGCCCTTCGGCGACACGACGTTTCGCTTCACCGAACGGCGCGGCTACACCAAGCTGTTCCAGGGCTTCGTGCCACAGCCCGCGGCGGGCGGCGGCAACCGGTTCGGGTTCGGCGCCATCGATCATTTGACGGCCAACTTTCAGACCATGAAACCAGCGCTGCTCTGGATGGAGCACGTGCTGGGGTTTCAGCAGCTCTGGGACATCGCCTTTCACACGCGCGACGTGGCGGCGAACGAAGGGGGGCACGGCTCAGGCCTGAAGTCGATCGTCATGTGGGACCCGGCCTCGGGCGTGAAGTTCGCCAACAACGAGCCGTTCCGCCCGTTCTTCAAGGACTCGCAGATCAACATCTTCGCCGAGGACAACCGGGGCGACGGGATCCAGCACTCGGCGCTGGCGGTGGCCGACATCGTCGGGGCCGTGCGCGGCCTCCGCGCGGCGGGCGTCGAGTTCATGCCCACGCCCGGCAGCTACTACGACGTCCTGCCCGAGCGGCTCCAGCGGATCGGCGTCGGGCACATCGACGAGAGCATCGACGTCCTGCGCGGCCTCGAGATCCTGATCGACGGTCAGGAAGAGCACCAGTACCTGCTGCAGATCTTCTTGAAAGAAGCGGCCGGCCTCTACCACGATCCCGAGGCGGGGCCGTTCTTCTTCGAGATCATCCAGCGCAAGGGAGACCAGGGATTCGGCGCCGGCAATTTCCGGGCGCTGTTCGAGGCCATCGAACGCGAGCAGGCCCAAGACCCTTCGCGGCGCGCGGCGCCGCCCCGGATGTGAGCGCCCGCGGATGATCGACCGCATGGTGGTGGGCCGCGTGCCCGACAAGCCTCACACGGCGTTGCGCGACGCGGATGGCCACCTGAATCACGAAGAGTGCCTGACCCGCGAGGGGTTCGACGGCCCGTTCACGATCCTTTATCACCACGATCGCCCGCACGTGGCGCTGCCGGCGGCGGCGGCGCACGGCTGGGAAATTCCGTCGCGGGCCGACGACCAGCCGGGGCCGCTGGCGCGGCACCACTACCGGTCGCAGGAGCTGGCGCGGCGGGGCGGCGCCGCCCTCGACGCGCGCGTGCCGCTGCTGTTCAACGAGGACGTGGTCCTGTCCGTGCTGCATCCCGACGACGCCGACCCGGCCTACTTCTCGAACGGCGACGCCGACGACCTGTATTTCATTTTGGAGGGAGGCGGCGTCCTGCGTTCGGCGCTGGGCGACGTGCCGTTCGGCGCGCGCGACTACCTGTTCGTGCCGCGCGGCCTCTTGCACCGGTTCATCCCCGACGACCGGCCGCAGTTCTGGCTATCGATCGAGTGCCTGGGGGGCCTGTGGCTGCCGCGGCAGTTCCGCAACGAGGCCGGCCAGCTTAGGATGGACGCGCCGTACTCGCACCGCGACTTCCGCCGCCCCCGATTCGACGGGCCGCGCGACGAGGGGCTGCGCGACGCGATCGTCAAGCGCGGCGGCGCCTTTCACGGGTTTCGTTACCCGCACGCGCCGCTCGACGTGATCGGCTGGGACGGGACGGTGTACCCGTGGGCCTTCCCGATCCTGGCCTTTCAACCGCGGGTCGGGCAGGTGCACCTGCCGCCGACCGTGCACGGAACCTTCGCCACGCGCGGCGCGCTGATCTGCAGCTTCGTGCCGCGGCCGCTGGATTTCCATCCGCAGGCCATCCCCTGCCCCTACCCGCACTCGTCGGTCGGGTGCGACGAGGTGATCTTTTACGCCGGGGGAAACTTCACTTCCCGCAAGGGGGTCGGCGTCGGCAGCCTGTCGGTGCATCCGGCCGGCGTCATCCACGGGCCACACCCCGGGGCCTACGAGGCGAGCATCGGCGCGCGCGCCACCGACGAGTTGGCCGTCATGCTGGACACCACTCGCCCGCTGCGGGCCACGCCGGAAGCCCGCTCGGTCGAAGACGCCGGTTATCACGCCAGCTTCGCCTGAGCCATCACGGCCGCTCGATGATGGGCGCATGATGATGGCGCATGGACGCCGAGGAGATGATCGCACGCGCCATCCGGCGCTTCGGGGGCCGGGCGCGGTGGGAGCGACTCCGGTTGACGGTGTCGCCCCGCGGCCTGCGCGGGCTGGTCCCCTGGATCAAAGGAAACGGCCGGACCTTCGCGCTCCCGCCCCGGGCCGAACTGATCCCGGCGCGGGCCGAGGCGACGTTTTTCGATTATCCGCAGCCGGGATCGATGGGGCGTTTCGTGCGCGGTCAGGTCGCGATCGGGGACGCGCCGCTGGCCGATCACCGGCAGACCTTTCGCGGGCTTCGCAAGCTGCGGCGCTGGTCGCCGCTGGACGCCCTCTACTTCTTCGGGTACGCGATGACGCACTACCACGCGCTGCCGTTCGGATTGGTCGAGGCGCAGGTGCGCCGGTGGGACCCCCGGCGGCGCGCGCTGACGGTCGTCCTCCCCGCCGGCGTGCACACCCACTGCCGCGTGCAGACGGTCTACTTCGACGCCGAGGGCCTCATCACGCGCCACGACTACGTGGCTGACGTCGTCGGCCCCTGGGCGCGCGGCGCGCACTTGTGGCGCGGCATTCAGGAGCTGTCGGGGTTCCCGTTCGCGACGCACCGCCGCGTGCTGGCGCGGCTCGGCTCGCTGCCCACGCCGTTCGTGGCCCTGGACGCCCGTCTCGAGTCGCCGCAGGCCACGTTCGACGCTTGATCGTCAGCCGGCCCGGACCAGCAGCTCGGCGGTGCGCACGCCGGTGGCCTCGTCGGGCGAGCGCAGCGGCAGATGGACCGAGAAAGTCGAGCCGCGTCCGAGCTCGCTCTCCACCTCGACGCGCCCGCCGTGCAGTTCGACCAGGCGGCGGGTCAGCGCCAGGCCCAGGCCGGTCCCCTCGGGGCGGACGCCGTTCGGCTGCGGGAGCTGCTCGAACTCGCGGAACAGCCGCGGCAGGTCGGCGCGCGCGATCCCGATGCCGGTGTCCGAGACCGACACCACCAGGCTGCGCGCGTCGGCCCGCGCCGTGAGGCGCACCACCCCGCCCCGAGCCGTGAACTTGATGGCGTTCGAGATCAGGTTGTAGAGCACCTGCTTGACGCGGCCGGGATCGACGTAGACGTCGGGCAGATCGGGCGGGACCTCGACCTCCAAGTTGATGCCGCGCTTGGCCGCCAGCGCGCCGATCACGCCGCGCACCACGTCGACGATGCTGCCGATCGGCGTGCGCTCGTAGGTCAGGTCCATGCGCCCCGCCTCGACCTTCGAGATGTCGAGGATGTCGTTGACCAGCTGCAAGAGGTGGCGCCCCGAGACCAGCACGTTCGTGACGTAGGTGCGCTGCTTGTCGTTGAGCGTGCCGAAGATCTCCTGCTCGAGCAGCTCGGAAAACCCGATGACGGCGTTCAGCGGGGTGCGCAGCTCGTGGCTCATGTTGGCCAAAAACGCGCTCTTGGCGCGATTGGCGGTGTCGGCCGCCTCCTTGGCCTCGTGCATCTCGCGCTGGGCCCGCTCGCGCTCGCCCACCTCGCTCTTGAGGCGCGCGTTGGCGTCCATCAGCTGGCTGGTGCGCTTTTCCACCCGCACCTCCAGCTCGGACATGATGGCGCGCAGCGACGCCTCGGCCGCCTTGCGCGCCGTGATGTCGCTGAACGACGCCATGGCGGCGTAGGGAGCGCTCTCGCCGAACCGCAAGAGCGGCTGCGAGTTCATCGAGATCCAGACACTCCCGCCGTCGCCCTTGGTGACCGCCAGGACCACGTTCTGCCGCGCCTCGCCGGTCCGCAACGTGGCCAGGAACGGCAGCTCGCCGGGGAGCACCGGCGCCTCGTTCTCGTCGACCGCGGACCCGAACGCGGCCGCGCTGTCGCCGGCGGTCATCTCTTCGGCCGGACGGGCCAGGATCCGCTCGCAGCTCGCGTTGCAGGCGATGACGCCGCCGTCGCGGTCGACCAGGATGATCCCCTCGTCCAGCGCGGCGATGACCGAACGATAGCGCTCCTCGCTGTCGCGCAGCCCCTGCTCGACGCGCTTGCGCTCCATGAACTGGCCGATCTGGCCGCCCAGCGCGCTCAGCATCGAGAGGTGGTCGTCGTTGGCCTGCCGCACCTCCTGGCTGTAAAAGGCCATCACGCCGATGACGTCGGGGCCGTTGCGCAGCGGGATGGCGAAGCCGCCCCGCAGGTCGGAGGCGCGCGCGAAGCTGCCGCTGGTGGCCAGCATGTCGTCGGACAGATCGGCGATCCACAGCGGCAGGTGACGCTGCCAGACCCGCCCCGGCAGCCCCTCGTCGCGCTTGAGCAGCGCGGCCCGGCGGCCCGCGAACAGCTCCGGCCGCTCGTAGCTGTCGGCGTTCCACAGGTCGACGCAGCGGAGCGCCTGGCTGCGATCGTCGACCTCCCACAGCTCGCCGAATTGCCACCCCTGGTTCTCGCCCATGATGCGCAGGATCAGCGGCGCGGCCTCGGGCAGGCTGGCCGAGCCGGCCAGGACCCGCGTGATCACGTACTGCAAGGACAGCAGGCGTTCGGTGCGCTGCCGCTCGGCCACCTCGCGCTCCAGCGCCAGCCGGCTGCTGTCGATGGTCGCCTGCTTGCGCGCCGAGCTCAGCAGGTCCGACTGGCTCTTTTCGATGGCGAAGAACAGCAGCAGGTCCTCGATGACGATGAAGGCCGTGTCGGGGAACCAGGCCCAGTGCCCGACCCGCCCGATGCCGTAGATCGAGTGGGGCCAAAAGTAGCTGCCCAGCACGTGGTCGACGATGGTCACCAGGCTGGCCAGCAGCAGCACCGTCATGTCGCGGTACATGGCCAGGAAGGCCAGCGACACGAAGGGGAGCGCCTGCAGCTCGTGCCGCCCGCCGGACAGGTGCGTGACCAGCGCGGTCAGCAGCGCCTGCCCGATGGCGATCTCTTGCCGCGTGAGGGCGGAGCCCGGGTGGCGCAAGATCACCAGCGTCGGGAAGGCGGCGATGCCGCCGCCCAGGAAGAAGGCCTTCCAGACCAGCGACGGCACCCGCACGCCCGCCGGATGCGGGCCCAGCCAGATGGCGGTGGCGATGCCGGCCAGCCACTGCACCGCCAAGAGCCACAAGAACATCCGGTCGGTGAGCTCCCAGATCTCCTGGCGGTACTCGGCGTAGAGGCGCCGCGTGCCGGGCGACTCGTCCTCGAGGCGCATGATCACCTGGAGGCGCGCTCGAGCGTGCGCGGGCGCGGCGACGGCTCGGGGGCGGAGAGGGGCAGGCGGGCGACGGGCAGCCGCAGGCAGAAGCAGGCGCCGCGCCCGTCCGGCCCTTCGATCCAGATGGCGCCGCCGTGGACGCCCACGGCGCGGCGGCAGAACACCAGTCCCAGGCCGTGGCTGGTCCGCCCCTCCCGCGCGCCGGTGGCGGCCCGGCCATATTTTTCGAACACGATCTGGCGGTAGGCCTCGGGGATGCCGTCGCCTTCGTCGCGCACGCGGATCTCGACGGCGGGCTCGGCGCCGTCGTCCATCGTCGAGGGCGCCACCTCCAGCCAGACGGTCGCCGCGCGCGGGCCGTACTTGTAGGCGTTGTCGATCAAGTTCTCCAGCGTGCGGCGCAGCAGATCCCGATCACCGCGGATGCTGCCCACGCCCGGGTGCAACGTCAGCGAGAGGCGCTGGTCCTTGTCCTCGATCCGCCGGTCCATCTCCGAGCAGACCTCGGCCAAAAGCGCGGGCACGTCGAACTCCGAGACGTGCGGCACCAGCGCGCCGTCCTCGCTGCGGCTGATGTCCAGCAGGTTCATCACCAGCCGGACCATCGACTGGGAGGCGCGCACGACGTCGTCCAGCGAGTCGCGCAGATCGCCGGCCGGGACGCCGCGCCCCAGCACGAACTGCGTGTTCGACAGAATGCTGGAGAGCGGGTTCTTGAGGTCGTGGACGATCAGCGCCGTCAGCTCGTCCTTCTGGCGCTGCGCCGCCAGGAGGGCGTCGCGCTGCGAGCGGATCACGTCGTAGTTCCGGCGGAGCTCGTCGGAGAGCTGCTTGATCCGCAGCAGCGAGCGGACGCGAATGAGGAGCTCGGTGCGGTTCAGCGGCTTGGTCAGGAAGTCGTCGGCGCCCGAATCCATGGCCGCGCGATGCGTCTCGAGGTCGCCGAGCGCCGTCAAGAACAGCACCGGCGTGTCGTTCCCTTCCGGCAGCGCCCGGATGCGGCGGCAGGTCTCGTATCCGTCCATCCCCGGCATCAGCACGTCGAGCAGGACCAGGTCGGGGTGGCCGGTGGTCAGGATCGAGAGGGCCTCGGCGCCGCCTTCGGCCTGGACCACGCGATAGCCGGCGCCCACCAGGTGCCCCTCGGCGACCTCGCGGTTCTGCAGGTTGTCGTCGACCACCAGCACGGTGGCGGTGGCCTCAGCCGGCGCGGCTGGCACGCTTCGGCTCCTCCATTTCTGTCCCGCGGTTCAAGAACGACTCGATGACCGCGCCAAAGGTGCGCGTGTCGATCGGCTTCGACAGGTACCCCTGAAAGCCGCTCCCCAGCAGGCGCTCGCGATCGCCGGGCATGGCCAGCGAAGTGACCGCCACGATCGGGATCGCGTCGAACCCCGGACGCAGCCGGGCGTCGCGGATCACCGCTTCGGCGCCACCGCCCGGGATCTGCACGTCCAGCAGCAGCAGGTCGGGCCGCTCGACGTCCAGCGCGCGCCGGGCCTCTTCGACGGTCGCCGCTTCGATCACGTGGTGGCCGCGCAGCTCCAGCAGATCGTGCACCAGCAGCCGGTTGAGGGAGTTGTCCTCGACCACCAGGATGCGCGCGCGCACGGGTGAAGCGGCGTCCGGTGGGTCTTGAGGCGTCATGCGGTCGGGCCGCGCGCCGGCGGGCCGGGCCCACTCCATTTTTCGGCTGGTCACGCCACGGGCTTGACCAGCACGCGCCGGAGCGCGTCAGCGCAATGCGGTTATACTGGCGCGGTGCGTGGACCCGGCTGTTCGGGCGTGTGGTTCCTGCCGATCCTGCTCCTGACGGCGAGCTCGCCGTCGCGCGCGCAGCCGCCGGACGTGGATGCCGAGGCGCCGGTGGTCGTGCCGGCCGTGCAGGTGAACGATCGTCACGACGCCGCGCTGGAACGCGTGCTGCGCTCCGGGTGCCGCGACGGCCTGCCCGACGTGCGCGCGCTGGCGGCGGATCCCGACGTGCCCTGGGCGCCGACGGTGGCCCGGCTGTGCGACGACATCTTGAGCCAGGACGCCGGTCCGCCCGGCGGCGCGCCGACGATCGACGAGACCGCGTCGGCCAACGAGGGACGGGGCCGGCTGGTGCTCTGGTCGTCGTTGTACGGCATCTGGCTGGGGATCGCGACCGACGCGCTCTTCGGCGTCGACGGCACGCGCAGCGCGATCGTCCCGCCCATGATCGGGTTGGCGGCCGCGCTGGGGGCGTCTCTCTTGGTCACGGCCGACCACCCGCTGACCACGGGGCAGGCCTGGACGATCATCAGCGGGCTCGACTACGCCACGGTGGACGGGGCGCTGTGGGGGGCCGGCCTGGGCTTGTCGGCCAAAGGCGTGGTGGGCAGCGCGATCGCCACCAGCGCCGTCGCCACCGGGGCGGCGGTCTGGGTCGCCGCCAGCCAGCGCCCCAAGGCCGGGGACATCGAGCTGGTGCGCTCGTCGATGCTGTGGGGGACGACGGGCGGGCTGCTGGGCCTGGCCGCCGCCGCCCCGTCGAACAGCAGCAGCAGGACCGCCTGGTTGGGCGGCGCCATCGCCATTGACCTGAGCCTGGCGCTGGGCATCGGCCTTGCCGACCAGTTCGACCTTTCCCGCAACCGCGTGCTGATCATCGACGCCGGCGCCATCGGCGGCGGACTGGCCGGTTTCGGCATCTCGTGGCTCATCGTGGGCGGGCCGAACGCCAGCGGTCGCGCCGTCGCGGGCGGCAGCCTGGCCGGCCTGGTGGCCGGCATCAGCGTCGCGGCCATCGCGACGCGCCACCTCGACAGCCGCGCCGGCGAGGCGCGCGCTCTGCCGTACCCCGCGCTGATCGGCCGAGCGGCGGACGGGCACTGGTCGTTCAGCCTGCCCCGCCCCGACCGGGTCCTGACCCCGGCCGGCACCCGGCCGGCCGGCGCCAGCCTGGCAGCGGTGGGCGGCCTGTTCTGAGGCCCGCCCTCGGCAGGCGCGTTACTTCACGACGGACGCCCAGTCGACGAACGTGCCGGGGAACACCCCCAGCAGCACGACGACCACGGCGGTCAGGAGCAAGCCGGCGCGCATCGACGTGCCATCCGTCGGAACCAGCGGCCGGACCGGGTCGCGGAAGTACATGGCGACGATGATGCGCAGGTAGTAGTAGATGCTCACCATGCTGTTGAGCACGCCGACCACCACCAGCCAGTAGAGCTGCGGGGCCTCCATGGCGGCGCGGAACAGATAGAACTTGGCGAAGAAGCCGCCCATCGGGGGGACGCCGCCCAGCGACAGCAGGAAGATCGTCATCGCCAGCGCGACGGCAGGCCGGGACGATGCCAGGCCCGCCCAGTCGTCGATGTAGAGCCGTTCGTCGCTGCGGTTGCCGATCCAGGCCACCACCCCGAACGACCCCAGCGTCATGAAGGTGTACGCGACGAGATAGAACAGCACCGCCGGCGTGGCGCTGGCCACTCCAAGTCCGCCCGCCACCACGCCGATCAACAGGTAGCCGGCGTGCGCGATCGACGAATACGCCAGCATGCGCTTCACGTTGTCCTGGCGGATGGCGGCCAGGTTGCCGACGGTCATCGTCAGGACCGCCAGCACCGACAGCGCCGACGCCCAGCCGGTGAAGTCGAACACCATCAGCGGGCTCGAGAAGGCGGTGCCCAGAATGCGGACGATCGCGCCGAAGGCCGCCGCCTTCACGCCGGCCGCCATGAAGCCGGTCACCGGCGTCGGCGCTCCCTCGTAGGCGTCGGGCGCCCACATGTGGAACGGCACCGCCGCCACCTTGAAGACCAGCGCGACCAGCACGAAATACTCGCCCAGGTAGAACAGCGGCGACTGGCTGGCGGTCCCGACCTTGGACGCGATCCCGGCGTAGGTCAACTCGCCGCCGGTGGTGCCGTAGATGAGCGCGATCCCGTACACCAGAAAGCTGGTCGCGAACGCGCCCAGCAGGAAATACTTCATCGCCCCTTCGGCGCTGCGCAAGCTGCGCCGCCAGGACCCGGTCAGCACGTAGGCCGCCAGCGACATCGTCTCGATGCCGATCAGCAGCGAGACCAGGCTGGTGGAGTGGACGACCATCATCATCCCCGCCGTGCCCAGCAGCACCAGCGCGTAGAATTCGCCGAACTCGAAGCGCTGCTCCTTGAGGTAGGGCGGCGCGAACAACAGCGTCAGCGCGGCCGACAGGACGAACGCGGCGTCCAGGTACAGCGACATCCGGTCGACGGTCAGCATGCCGTTGAAGTGCGTGGTGGGCGTGGCCGCGTCCGGCCACTCGGCGATGATGGCGACCAGCGACGCCACGCAGGCGCCCACGCCGATCCAGGCCAGCCCCGTGCGCGAGGTGCCGCGGATGAAGGTCTCACCCAGCAGGATCACGCACCCCATGCCGATCAGGATCAGCATGGGCGGATAGGCCGCGAGCTGCGAAACGTCGAAGGTCACGGCTAGATCCCTCCCGAGGGAGCGGGCTCGGCAGCCAGCGCCGGATAGATGTGCGCCGGCGCGTCGGGCTGGCGGCGCGCGTCCTGCAGCCGGTCACGGTAGCTGGTCACGAAGGCGTCGACCGACTTCTCGGAGCGGCTCAGGATCGGCTGCGGCGCCAACCCCATCACCACCGCGGCCACCACGATCACGCCGAACACCCAGATCTCGCGGCCATGCGCGTCACGCACCGTCTTGTTCTGGGGCTTGTCCAGCGGGCCGAACATCAGCTTCTGGTACATGGTCAAGAGGTACATCGCCGCGAAGATCACGGCGCTGGCCGCGATGATCCCCATCAGCTTGGGCGCCGGGAAGAAGCCGGTCAGGCCGCTCGCGCCCCAGCTGCGGTTGGCCGTGAAGGTCCCGATCAACACCAGGAACTCGCCCACGAACCCGCACAGGCCCGGCAAGCCGACGGATCCCAGCACGATGGCCAGGAAGAAGGCGGCGAACACCGGCGTCCTGGCCCACAGGCCCCCGAAGTCGGCCAGCTTGCGCGTGTGCCGCCGGTCGTAGAGCCAGCCGACCGCGAAGAACAGCCCGCCGGTCGTGATCCCGTGCGACAGCATCTGGTAGATGGCGCCCTGAACGCCGGTCGGGTTCAGCGAGAAGATGCCCAGCACCACGAAGCCGAGGTGCGAGACCGACGAGTACGCCACCAGCTTCTTGGCGTCGTCCTGCACGTAGGCCATCAGCGCGCCGTAGACGATCCCGATCACCGCCAGGATGGCCAGCAGCGGCGCCGCCTTGGCGGCGGCCAGCGGGAACAGCGGCAGCGCGAAGCGCAGGAAGCCGTAGGTGCCGAACTTCAAGAGCACGCCGGCCAGGATCACCGAGCCGCCGGTCGGCGCCTCGACGTGGGCGTCGGGCAGCCAGGTGTGCAGCGGGAAGATCGGCACCTTGATGGCGAAGGCCAGCGCGAACGCCGCGAAGCACAGGAGCTGCGGCGTCGCCGGCAGCGTCAAATGCGACAGCTGCGTGTAATCGAAGCTGTAGGTGCCGGTCACCGCGTGGAACTGCGCGTAGAGGTAGAGGATCGCCACCAGCATCAGCAGCGAGCCGATCAGCGTGTAGATGACGAACTTGATCGACGCGTAGAGGCGCCGCTCGCCGCCCCAGATCCCGATGATGAAGTACATCGGGATCAGCATCAGCTCCCAGAAGACGTAGAAGACGAACAGGTCCAGCGCGAGGAACGCGCCGATCATGCCGGTCTCCAGGATCAGCACGGCGGCCGTGAATTCGCGGACCCGGATGTTCCGGATGCCGATGGCCTGCGGCGAGGCCAGCGTCAGCGGCGTCAAGAAGGTCGTCAACAGCACCAGCCAGAGCGAGATGCCGTCGACGCCCAGGTGGAAGTGGATCCCGAGCGGCGCGATCCAGAGCTTGTCGACCTCCATCTGGAAGCCGGCGTGGCTCGACTCGAACCCGGGCAGCAGCATCAGCGACACCAGGAAAGTCACCAGCGCGGTCAGGAAACCCAGCCCGCGGTGGATGGCCTCCTCGTCCCGCGGGACGAGCATGATCAGCAGCGCGCCGAACAGCGGCAGCAGCGTGATCCAGCCGAGCAGGCCCATCAGCGGCCTCCTTCAGGAACTTGCACGTCGCGCTTCACGGAAGAATGCGTCCCCCAGCGCGGGTCCCGCACGTCCACGCGGATCGTGTAGTTGCCGGGCTTGCCGTAGTCGTGGTGGGCCACCGGCGCGGTGCCGGTGACCTCGGGCCGCCCGTCGTCGTTGAAATCGAAGCTGTATTCCAGCGGGCGCTCGCTCGGCTTGTCGCCGCGGCGCGCGTCGACGTCGACGGCGGTGCCGCTGACGCTGACCCCCAAGGTGCTGGGCACCGTCGGGCGGGTCGCGAAGTAGACCATCGCGGCCACGCCGATGGCGAAGACCGCCATGTAGCGCTGCCCGTCGCCCACCTGGAATCCGCGGACGATCCGGCCGAACACGTCGATCACCGCGCCCACCCCCTCGACCAGCACCTTGTCGATCAGGATGCGGTCGATGACCACGAAGACGGCCTGGGCCAGCTTCTTGAGGGGCCGGATGATCAGGAAACCGTACAGCTCGTCGACGCGGAACTTGTCCTGCACCAGCCGAACGACGCCCGGGATCGCCGCCGCGAACTTGCGGGACGGCTCGCGATATCCGCCGCCGTAGAACACATACGCGAGGCCGATCCCCGCCAGCGCCAGCAGGGTCGAGACGAGAATGAAACTGACCTCGATGGTGTGCGAGACCTCCATCTCGGCGCCCACCACCGGAGCCAGGTGTTCGGCCAGCCAGTTCCAGCCGGGATGGTCGAACAGGCCGCCGGGGATGCCGATGAACCCGCCCAGGCCGGCGCCGATCGCCAGCACCACCAGCGGGCCGACCATGCTGCCCGGCGACTCGTGGATGTGGTGCTGGATGTCGTGCGGAGCGCGCGTCTCGGGACCCGAGAACACCAGGAAGTAGAGCCGCGACATGTAAAACGCGGTCCCCGTCGCGGCCAGCAGCAGGATGACGCCCACGGTCTTGCCGACCCAGGCCAGCTGCTCGCCGTAGACCTCGGTTCCGAACGCGCCCGAGACGATGGAGTCCTTCGAGAAGAACCCGGAGAAGAACGGCACGCCGCAGATCGCGAGCCAGCAGACCACGAACACGCCGTGGGTCCAGGGGATCTTCTTGCGAAGCCCGCCCATGATCGTGATGTCGCCCGAGCCGCTCATGGCGTGCATCACCGACCCGGCGCACAGGAACAGCCCGGCCTTGAAGAAGGCGTGCGTGAACAGGTGGAAGATGCCGGCGTCCCAGTTCCCGGTGCCGACCGCCGCGAACATGAAGCCCAGCTGGCTGACCGTCGAGTAGGCCAGCACCTTCTTGAAGTCGTTCTGCGCGAACCCGATGACGGCCGCGAACAGCGCCGTCAGCGCGCCGATGATGGCGACGATCGCCATCGCCGCGGGCGACAGCAGGTAAAGCGCGTGCAGGCGCGTCACCATGTAGACGCCGGCCGTGACCATCGTGGCCGCGTGAATCAGCGCCGAGACCGGCGTGGGGCCGGCCATCGCGTCCGGCAGCCAGACGTAAAGCGGAATCTGCGCCGACTTGCCGGTCGCGCCCACGAACAGGAACAGCGCCGCCCAGAACGCCACCGGCTGCCCCAGCCACAGCGTCTGCATCAGCGCGCCGCCCGGGCTGGCCGCGGCCGTGATCTCCTGGAAGTTCAGCGTCCCGCAGTACTGGTACAGCAGGAACATCCCGATCAGGAACCCGAAGTCGCCGATCCGGTTGGTGATGAAGGCCTTCTTGCCCGCGTCGGCGTTGGCCGTCGTCTGGTACCAAAAGCCGATCAGCAGGTAGCTGCAGAGGCCGACGCCCTCCCACCCGATGAACATCACCGGCAGGTTGTCGCCCAGCACCAGCACCAGCATCGACCCGCAGAACAGGTTCAGGTAGGCGAAGAACCGCGGGAAGTCGGGGTCGTGCTCCATGTACCCCGACGAGTAGATGTGGATCAGGAAGCCGATGAACGTGATGATCAGGCACAGGACGCTGGACAGCCCGTCCAGGCGGAAGGCCAGGCCGATGTTCAGCGGGCCGGCCCCGATCCAGGTGCCGACCACGTCGGTGAGGCCGCCCGCCCCGGCCGACGGCAGCGCGGTGAAGACGGCGTCGAACACCACGATGGCCGAGGCGGCGATGGCGCCGGCGGCGACCACCAGGACGCTCTCGCGCTTCCACTTGCGGCCGAACAGGATGAGGATCGTGGCGCCCAGGAACGGCAGCAGCGGGATCAGGCGAAGATTGAAGCTCACGGCGGGGTCCTCAGCGCTTCATCAAGGTGATTTCGTCGAGGTTGACCGTCTGGCGGCCGCGGAACAGGCCCACCAGGATGGCCAGGCCAACCGCAGCTTCGGCCGCTGCCAGCGCGATGATCAGGAACGCCAGCACCTGTCCCTTGAGGTCGCCCAGCTCGCGCGAGAACGCCAGCAGCGCCAGATTGCCGCCGTTGAGCTGCAGCTCGATGCCCATCAACACGATGAGCGCGTTCCGGCGCAAGAGGACGCCCGACGTACCGATCAGGAACAGCGCGAACGACAGGACCAGGTAATAGGTGGTCGGCATGGTTAGTGGTGACCGCCCCCGTGCGCCTCGTCGGGTTGGCCGGGCGCCACCTCGGGGTAGTCGTGGCGGGCCATCTCTTCGATCTGCTTGCGGTAATCCGCGGCCCGCTCGGCGGTGACCTCTTTTTGGTGCGAGCGCGAGATGACCACGCTGCCGATGATCGAGACCAGCAGCAGGACCGAGATCGCCTCGAACGGGTAGAGGAACTCCTTGAACAGCACGTCGCCGACGGCGGCCACCGTGCCGAACGTGTCCGACGGAGGCGGCGGCACGACGTTCGGCAGCCCCACCGCCACCACCTCGACGAACTTCACGAACAGGTAGACCGCGCCCAGCACGCCCAGCACGCGCAGCGGGCGCAAGGCCAGGGGCGCCACCTCTTCGCGGTTCAGGATCATGACCACGAAGATGAAGAGCACCATGATGGCGCCGGCGTAGACCAGCACCTGCAACACGGCCAGGAAGTGCGCCGACATCGACGCGTAGAGCGCGGCCAGGCCGAAGAACGTCGCCACCAGCGACACCACGGCCGTGACCGGGTTTCGCCGCGTGACCGTGAAGATCGCGAAGAAGGTCGTGAAGGCCGCCAGGATCCAGAAAACGACCTGGTCGGCGATCGAGGCGCCGCCCGCGCTCATGCCGCCCCCACCCGGGCGGGCGCCGACGCCCCGCCCGGCAGGCCGATGGTCTTGGGCTGGATGCGCGCCTCGAAATCGCCGCGGAACTTGGTCAAGAAGCCCAGCATCGGCCAGGCCGCCGCGTCGCCCAGCGCGCAGATGGTGTTGCCGCCGATGCCGTTGGCGATGTTGGCCAGCAGCTCGACGTCTCCCGGCTCGCCCTGCCCGCGCGCCAGGCGCTTGCAGACGCGGGACAGCCAGCCCGTGCCCTCGCGGCAGGGAGTGCACTGGCCGCAGGACTCGTGCCCGTAGAACTGCATGATGCGCGCGCACAGCGCGACGATGTCCGTGCTGTCGTCGAACACCACGATGCCGCCAGAGCCGGCCATGGTCTTCAGCTTGCGGCCGCCGCCCAGGTCGAACGGCACGCCCGGCCGGACCTCGACGTCCTTGATGCGCGGGTCGCTCATGAGCGCGTCGAACTCGCAGGCGACGTCGATCTCCGACGCGTCCAGCGGGGGCATCGAGCTGCCGCCCGGGATGACGCCCTTGAGCTGCCGGCCGCCCGGGATGCCGCCGCAGACGTCGTAGATGATGTCGCGGAACGGAATCCCCATCGGCAGCTCGAACACGCCGGGCTTGTTCACGTGGCCCGAGACGCAGACGATGCGCGTGCCGCCCGACTTGCCGATCCCGAGGTTGGCGAACCATTCGCCGCCCTTGGTGACGATCTCGGGGACGTTCATGATCGTCTCGACGTTGTTGACGACCGTCGGCGCGCCGAAGAGGCCCTTGATGGCGGGGAACGGCGGCTTGAGGCGGGGCCAGCCGCGCTTGCCCTCCAGCGAGTTGAGCAGGCCGGTCTCCTCGCCGCAGATATAGGCGCC
>JAICYS010000095.1 GCA_025934105.1 Myxococcota bacterium
GCGCGCGCGCCTCGCAGGCGTTCGCGGCGGTCTCCGCCGAGGTGCCGGACGCGGCGGCCCGGTTTGCCCGGGTGGCGGCGGCCCTGGACGACGACGCGCGCCGATGGAGCGCGCTGTGGCGCGACAGGTGCGAGGCGCGGTCGAGGTCCGGCGACGAGGATCGGGTCGCCGAGCTGGCGATGGCCTGCCTGGATCGCCACCGGCGCGAGCTGCGCGCCCTCTCGACGGTGCTGGTGCAGGCCGACGCCCAGGTGGCGCGCCGGGCCCTGGCCGGCGTGGCGGCGCTGTCGCCGCTCGAGTCCTGCCGCGACCCGGCCGTCCTGCGGGCCTTGCCCGCGGCCGACGAGACCTCTCGCGCCAAGCTGGCCCCGCTGCTCGACCGCCTGCTGCTGCTGCGGGCCCAGGCCGCCACCGGCCACGACGCGCAAGCGCTGGACGCCACCCAGGCGCTGCTGGCCGACGTGCGCGCCGCGCATGACGGCGCCCTGCTGGCCGAAGCGCTGGTGGTCGCCGCCCGGATCCGGTCGCCCTTCGATCCGGACGGCGCGGTGCCGCTTTACAAGGAGGCGTTCCGCGCCGCGGAGGCGGCCGGATTGCCTCGCTTGAGCAGCCAGGCAGCCGTGCAGCTCACGGCCATCCGCGGCCCCGTGCAACACCGGTTCGTCGACGCCGACCGCTGGCTGGGCCTGGCCGAGGTGGCCGTCTCGCACGCGCCGGGGACCGAGCAGGCGCGCCTGCGCGGCTGGTTTTCCGACACGCGCGGGGCGCTGCGGGCGGCGCAAGGCGCCTGGCGCCTGGCGCGGGCCGACTTCACGGCGGCGGTCGCGGCGCGCGAGCCGGGCGCCGGTCTGGCGCACCCCGAGCTGGGCGCGTCGCTGACGCATCTGTCGCGGGCCGCGCTGATCCTGGACGACGCGCCGGCCGCGCTGGCGGCCGCCGCTCGGGCCGTCGACGTCCTCGGGCGGTTGTTCCCGGCGGACAGCTACGAGGTGGGGGCCGCGCGGCTGGCGCGGGCCCGGGCGCTGCTGGCGGCCGGACGGGCCGGGGAAGCCGCCGCCGATCTCGACGCCGCCCGATTCGCATACGAGCGGGCGCTGGGCCGCGACCACCCGTTCCTGGCCGGCCCGATGACGCTCAGAGGCGAGCTGGAGCTGGCGCGTGGCCGGGCCGCCCCTGCCCGCGACCTCCTCGAGCGGGCGTGGGAGATCCGCTCGACCCAGGTCGCCGACGCGGGCGAGCGGGAAGAGACGGCCTTCGCGCTGGCCCGCGCGATCTGGGCCACCGCCAGCGACCAAGCTCACGCGCTGGAGCTGGCGCGCGACGCGCGCGACGGGTACGCCGCCTACCCCGACCTGGCCTCCCGCCGCGCGGCCGTCGAAGCCTGGATCGCGGCGCATCCCGACCGGCCGGCGGCCGCGCGCAGGCGTTAGGCTTTCGGCGGCGCGAGCTCTTCGTCGACGATCCGCTTCACGGCCGAGGGCTCCAGCTTGCCCTTGTTCGCCTTCATGATCTCGCCGATCACGCGGCCGGCCTGCTTCGGGTCGGAGACGCCCTGGCGGACCAGCGCCTCGCGCACCAGGGCCCGCACCTCGTCATCCGAGGCGGCCTTGGGCAAAAAGCGCGCGCAGAAGGCGATCTCGAAATCGATCTGGGCGATGGCGTCCGCGCCGCGCGCGCCGATGGCGGCGTACTCCTCGCGGGACTTGCGAAGCTGCTTCTGGTAGGTGGCGATGACGTCCAGCCACAGAGCGTCGTCGAGCGGCCCCTTGAACCCGGCCGCGGTGCGGCGTTCCATGTGCTTGGTCTTGATCATCCGGATGCAGTCGGCGGTGCGGCCGTCCTTGGTCCGCATCGATTCTTTCAGGAGATCGTTCAGCTGGGCCTCGATCGACATGAGGGCGAAAGGTAGGCCGAAACGCCTCCCCCCGCAACACGGTGTGAACGGACGGCACGGTCGAGTCGCCGGCCCACCCACAAATGCTGTATTCTCGACCCAATCAGTCGGCGGTGGGTGGGCCCGCCGCTTGCTTGTCACGGTGTCGGCCATGAGTCTCAGGAAGACGATCTCGGTCATCGGGCTGCTCGCCGTCGGAGCGCTCTCGGGCGGGGTGGCGCGGGCCGAAGACGCCCCGCTGCCGCCCGCCGCACCGGGATCGCTGCCGCCCGCTCCGCCGCCAACCCCGGGTCCCGAGACGCAGCCGCCGCCGGCCAGGGCCCAGCAGCAGCCGCCGCCGCCCACCGTCCCGCCGCCGGCCGCTCCCCCGCCCGAGGCGCAGCAGGCCGCGCCGCCGGCAGGCGCCGCCGACCAGGGCCCAGCCGCGCAGGAGTACCCGATTCCGCCTAACGTCCAGGGCGCGCCCGTTCCCGTTCAGGGCGGCGGTTACTGCTTCGGTGGCCCGCACCCGGCGCCCGGCGGCGGGTGGGAAGCGACGGCCACGCCGCACGTGCACAACTACGCGCCGTTCGACCTGCGCCTCTTCTCGTACCGGAGCGGTTGCTACTACTTCGTCGGCGATCCGCGCGATTTCGGCTACACGGGCCAGCTTTACAGCTATTACGGCGCCCACCCCATCGCCGACGGTTACGGCGGCGGGTGGTGCTTCATGGTCGGCCCCCACACGCACTGGTGGCGCCCGTGGTCGCCTAACTTCACCGTCGTCGGGCCCTGGTACTACTGGAACGGTCCGTACGATCCGTTCTTCTGGGCGTACTGGCCGTTCTATTCGTTCTATTACCGCAGCTATTACCCGCACTACTACGCGGGCGGGCGCTACTTCCGGGGCGGGTTCCGGGCGGCGCCGCCGATCACGCGCGTGCCGGCGGCCGCCGGCGCGGGCTGGCGGGCGGCGCCCGCAGTCGCCGGGGGCGCCTGGCGCGGGGCCCCGCCGGGGGGAGCCTACCGTGGCGCGCCCGCCTACCGCGGCGCGCCCATCTACCGCGGC
Source organism: Myxococcota bacterium (assembly GCA_025934105.1). Classification (GTDB taxonomy): domain Bacteria; phylum Myxococcota_A; class Polyangia; order Fen-1088; family Fen-1088; genus JADGRB01. Next base: position 2,943 of record JAICYS010000095.1, read on the forward strand.
GGCTATTCGGGCGGCTGGCACGGGGGCGCGGTCCCCTACTCCGGCCCCCGCGCGGGCGGCGGCGGTTTCCACGGCGGCGGTGCGTTTCACGGCGGTGGTGCGTTTCACGGCGGTGGTGCGTTTCACGGCGGTGGCGGCGGCTTCCACTTCCACGGCGGCCACCGGTAGGGCCACTTTCACGCCGGCGTGGTTTTCGGGCCGGCGCCGCCATCCGTGCGGCGTGCCGGCGGCCGTCCGCTCGACGAACGGCCCCGCCGCTCGCGTGCCTGGCGGTCAGTTGGTGCCGTTCGGGAAAAAGCTGTCGTCGTACGAGAACTGCGGGTAGCGGTCGAACCCGATCGCCAGCAGCAGGTTGATCGCGACGGCCGCGATCAGCAGCCCCTTGAACCGGCGGGTCAACCGGCGGTTGCCGATGGCCAGGAGCACGATGAAGTACACCATGAAGTCCAGGCTGAACCGGTACCCCCACTGCACGTAACCCGAGTTCTGGTACAGCAGGTCCGGCAGCGCGACGCAGGCGATGGTCAGCCACAGCGGCTTCGTGAGCGGACTCGGCTCCTGCGGCAGCACCGTGTAGGCGAGATTGGGAGAGGTGACGAGCAGGCTCATGCCGTGCTGGCTCACCTTCACGTACGGGTAGTGCGTCATGATCCGCGGCAGCAACACCAGCGCCGCGGCCAGGTTGCGCGACAGGAAGTGGTAGTTGAACAGCCCGAAGCGGAACATCCGCGCCTGCCATTGCACCGGCATGAACCGGTGGCCGAACTCGAACGGGTTTCGGAACCGCGCGTAATTGTAGGCGGCCAGCGCCGCGCCTCCGACGGCGATGGGCAGGGCGAACCGCAGCAGGAGGGCGCCCAGCTTTCGACGGGCCGCCGGCGTGCGCAGCGCCTCGCGCCCGCCGGCCGCGCGCACCGCCTCGAACAGGAACAGCGGCAGCGCGATCCAGGGTGGACGCGTCGCGAATCCAAGCGCCACGCAGATGCCCGCCAGCACGGGGCGGCGCGCCCCGATCGCCGCCCAGACGAACGCGATGCAGAGCGTGACGTTGACGATCTCGGCGGTGAACCAGACCTGCCCGACCACCGCGCAGAAGTAGTAGACCGACCCGACGCCGAACATCGCGGTCAGCCACAGATCGTCGGCCGCGCTCCGGCTGGAGAAGCCCCGCGCGCGCAGGTCGCGGAGCAGCAGAAACAGCAGCACCGGATTGAGCGCCGCCCAGAGCGCCGTGAAGAGCACGTCGTTGAAGTGCAGCCGCCAGACGGCGACGAAGGGGAGCATCGCCACCGCCGGGAACGGCGGGAACGACACCAGCCGGATGGTGGAACGCGAGGCGATCTCCGACGGCAAGATGGTCTCGGGGTCGCCCCGCAACGGGTACATCCGGTCGCTCGGGCCGCCGGTTCGGCCCCCGTAGATGCCGCGCACCTCGCGGCCATCGCGCAACTTGAGGACGTCGATCTTGGCCCAGTCGTTCTCGTTGGGCGGCGGCCCGGCCAGCGTCAGCCGCCCGTGCAACCACCCGTCGGCCAGGTACACGTAGTGGTTGTAGAGCGAATGCGTCCGCAGCCGCCCGCCGGAAGCGCCCAGATAGGCGCCCGCGAAAGCCAGGTAAAGGAGGCCGATCCCACGCCAGCCCCGCAGCCACCGCGAGAGGCGCTGGCCCCACGGCATCAGCGCGCTCCGCTTCCCGGCCGCTCGTAGAGCGTCACCATCGGGACCCCCTCGCGCGCGCGCACGAAGACCGGGCGCGTGGTTCCGTAGCTCTCCCAGAACCACGCCTCGTATTTGGCCCAGTGCTTTTCATAAAACAGGATCCCCAGCCGCGAGCGCCGGATGCCCTCCTCGCCGAAGCCGGTGTCGCCGACGCCCAGCGAGAGGCGTCCGTCGCGTTTGTACATCGAGATCGCGTCCGAGAGCACGTCGTGCCAGAAGAGGGCGCGGTTCTCCGGCACGCGCGCGTTCAGGTCGGGGAGCATGGGCAACACCGCGTATCCCCAGAACTGCCGGTTCATCCCCAGCGACGCGCCTCCGGCGAAGCCCCCGCCCGCCAGCAGGTTGTAGTACCCGAGCCCGTCGGGGTGCGAGCGCTGGGTCTCGACCAGCGCCGGCAAGCAGACCACGCCGGCCAGCGCCAGCGGGGCCACCCGGCGGACCCCGTCGCGCGCCCCCGCCAGGGCGGGTGCCAGCGCCCGGCCGAGCGCGGCCAGCCCCACGCCCGCCGACAAGGCGATGAAGGGCATGGCCGCCAGGAAGTGCTTCACGCCGCCGAAGACCGGCGTCGACGGCACCGCCAGCGTCGCCAGCGGCCCCAGCGTCTGCAACAGCACGAACGCGCCCGGCGCCCGATCGACGTCGGCGCCCGGCCGCAGCCAGCTCGGGTGGTCGGCGGCCGGCGCCTCCGCCTCGCCGCCGGGCATCACCGGCTCGCCGCGCCGGCGCCGCGCCAGACCCACCGCCCCCAGCGCCGCCAGCGCCAGCGTGGTGACCGGGACCGTCAGCCCCGTCTCGACGAAGGGCGCGGTGGCGCGCAGCCACTTGCGCCCGGTGGTCGTCGGCGGGTTGTTGAAGTTTCGCCCCAGGTACTCGAAGTTGTAGTGCTCGTGCTCGAGGTGCCGCAGCACGTAGGCGCGGGCGCGCGCGGCCGGCGCCGGCCAGAGCCAGGGCCAGTGGAGAAAGAACAGGAGCGGCCCCAGCGCCAGCATCGACACGAAGGCCAGCGGCACCCGCGGCAGCCGCCGGGCCCGCCAATCCCCCCGCCGCATCCAGAGGTAATGCGCCACCAGGAAGAACGGGATCAGCCAGGCGTTGTGCTTGACCCCCAGCGCGATCCCGAAGAGGACGCCGGTCGCGATCCCCCAGCGCGGCTCGCGCAGCGACTTCCAGTAGGCGAACGCGACCGCGAAGGTCATCACCGCGATCGGCACGTCGAAGCAGGCGATCTGCGCGTGGAAGAACAGGTGGGGCTGCGCCAGCGTCAGGACGGCGGCCGCCACCGCCGGCGCGCGCGGCAGCCAGCGGCGCGCGAACCCGAACACCATCGCGACCCACAGCCCCGACATCAGGATGGCCGGAAACCGAAAGGCGGTCGATTCGCGCGCGAACAGCGGCAGCGTGACGTGGCGGCCGCGGACGGCGATGGGGTGCAGCCCGCGCGTCGGCCCGGTGCAGTGGCAGCGATGAAAGGCCCGCCAGGACAGGCCGAACAGCACCTTCATGATCACCGGGTGGTCGGGCGCGTTGTCGAACCAGTAGCGGTCGATGCCGGCCTCGGTGAAGGACCGCCCCGGGTGACCGTGGGCCAGGTTGTCGCCCAGCTCCTCGAACCACCCCCAGTAGCGCTCGCCGGCGCGCATGTACTGCGCCTCGTCGCGCCCGATCCCCTGTCCGCCTTCCACGCCCAGCAACCAGGACACGGCCAAGATCGCCAGCAGCGCCGCGATGCACCGGTCGACCGCGCGCGGGCCCAGACGCTTCACCGGCGGGCCTCCGCGGCGAACGCGAAGAACCGGTCGAGCGGCGCGGCCGAGCGGATCTCCAGGCGGACCGGCAGCGTGCGGCCGTCCTCGGCGGAGGTGTCGACGCGCGTCTCCGTCCAGGCGCTGTCGTTGGTCGTCTCGGGCAAATCGACGGCGCGATCGCCGACCAGCAGGCGCGCCTGCACGGTGCCTTGCGCCGCCTTGCGCATCCAGGTGTCGTGCAGCCCGGTGGCGATCGCCAGCTCCCGCCCGAGCGGAACGGCCGGGAACGTGATCGCGACCGGCCGGCCGCCCACCGGCTCGGTCATGATGGCCAGCCGCAGCCGCTGATCCACCTCGACGATCTTGCGCTCCAGCCGGCGGCCGCCGGCGGCGGGCGGGTCCAGGCCGGCGTCGGTCCAGTGCGCGACGAAGTCGTACGTGACCGCCGGGGCCGGGCGCTCGACCAGCCGCACCCGCAGATGCCCAAATGTCCGGTCGGCGCGGACCTGACCGCGCTCGCCTTCCGGGCTGCGCGCTCCGCGCTGGCTCACCTCCCAGACCCGGGGGAACCGCTGGTCATCCATGCGGGCAGCCATCTCGGGCGGGATGAGGTCGCCCAGGTGAACGCGCAGGATCGGATCGGCCCAGGCGGGCGCCGCCACGATCAGGTCGCCAGGCCGAAAACCCTCGCGGACCGCCGCCGCCGCCTCCGTCCAGTCGTGGTCGGTCGGCGCGCGCGAGGGCGCGATCAGCGCGACCAGTGTTTCGCCCACCGCGATCACCACGACCACGGCCACCATGGCAAGCCTGAGTGCGGTCACTCTCTCGTGCACGGGCTGGTGATGTGCCATACATCAGGCCGCGGGACTTCGCCACTCGTCGCAACTCGCCAACAGCCCTGACGGCCGTTCGACATCCGGCCGGGAAACATCCGGCCTGCACTTCGGGAGCTGCTTTAAAAAAATCATTGACAAACCGATGGCCGCCATTGATTGTGCTCGCGGTTCAATCAATGGTTAGGTCGACGTCGGAGGGGGCTTCCGTCGGCCTAGGAGGAGTCGAGATGTGGAGTGGGAGTGGGATATTGAACGGGTCCCCTGTTCGGTGGCGTAGCCGACAACCGCAGTGCGCGGCCGGCCCGATTGAATTGAGCAAAAAGCGTCAGTGGGCACCGAGCGGTTACCTCGGTCTCGTTAACGGCGCGCCCGACGCTCGTTCCTCTGAAGTCACTCGATCCGCGCAACGACGATGAGACGTCGAGCGTCGCGGCCGTAAGCAGGCTCACGCGCGGCAGCACCTCTCGGTCCCGCGGCCTCAGGTGCTCCGGTCACGACCGGTAGCTGCGCCCTCGCTGAACGCTGAGTGGACCGCGCCGATGGGTTGCGGCGCACCAGCCTTGGGTCGGCCGCGATCACTGCCGCCCCGGGGGAGGGATGTGTCCATCCACCGAAGGATGGATACGTCTCCGTCTCAAACGACGTTTGCCTTGATCACCCTTCGTCCTCTCAACAACCCACACAAAAAAAAGGAACGCGCCAATGAAGACAAAACGCACCGCCGCACTGACAGCTCCTTTGTTCCTGGTAGCCGCTCTCACGGTTCTGCTGACGACCAATGACGCGCACGCCGGTCGGTGGTTTGCCGCTGACCTCGGACGCGGCTTGAACTCGACGGGCCAGAACTGCTTCTCCGAATACTACGGATCGGAAACCAACGGCTGCAGCGGCTGGCAATACTGGCTCATGCCATTGGTCGTCGATTCGACGGGCTATCTTTATCCGACGATCCAGGTCGAGGCATCGAGCGCGTCCAACCCGATCACCTGCTACGCCTATTCGGCGGACATTCCGAACAGTGGGACCGTCTATCAAACGCAGACACTCACCTCGTCGTCCGTCGGCGTCGCCGAGTACCTGTATCTGAGCAATGGCACTTACGTCCCGAATTACGACTGGTACACACAGGTCGTGTGCGAGGTGTACCCAAACTCCTCCGTTTATGGCGTGAACTACTAGTCCGACCGGAGCTCTCCTATGAAGCGCAACTATGTCGGCGTGGCGGTCGTCATCGTGTCAACCATTGGGTTAGTTTTGCTCGCATTTTTCGTTCGCAAACAGAACCTTGCGATCCGAGACTTGCGAAAGGAACTCACAGCTCGGACGTCGGACGACGCGGCGGCAGAACGTGCCAACATGGAGCGCCTCATTCAAGCGACGGCGGCAGTGGGCGCTGTGGCGGACCGAACAATGCCGCCACAGCGCCCTTCACCAGCAACCGCCGACTCGACACCGGTAGCAACACCGCCACCCAAGCCGACACTCAGCGCCTCGCAGGTCACCCACCGATTCGACGACGCATTCGAGAAAGAGCCGATTGCCCCCGACTGGGCGATGGCAAGGGAAGGTGCGTTGACGACCCGTTTGCGCAGCAGTCTGCCTCAATCGTCGTCGCTCGAAGGAATCGAGTGTCACAGCTCGGTGTGCCGACTGAAGACTGTTCACGAAAACATGACCGCCCTTCGAGAATTCTTGGCTCGCGCGCTTCGAAACCCGGAGAGCAGGCTGACGACGGGTGCGGTCTACTCCACGGTTCAAGGTACGGACGAACGTAATCGAGTGGTGGCGATCACCTATGTCGCGGACGACGGCCAACCGCTACCCAAGGTCGATCAAATGTGATCGCCTCGCTCGGCCCGGCCTGAAGCGCGAGCGAGCCCGAGGCGGCCAGCGGCAGCTGCCTCGGCCGTTCGCAAGCGATACCGCGCTATAGTGCGCTCCCATGGTCTCCAGCGCGCCCCCTGTCAGTGACCCTCTCGAGCGACGCGCGGCAGAGTTGCAGTTCCCCGGTCCTCTCTACGTGGCCCTGCTTTGGATTCCCCTCCTCTTTCTGGCGCTCGGCGCGAAGCTGTACCAGGCCGCGGAGCTCGGCGCTCTCCTCGGCCCCGCCAGCGGACTGGCCGTTTGCGGCGCGGATCTGCTGTTCTTCGCGCTCGGGTTCCTGGCGTGGGTTGTTCTGCTTCGGCTTCGGCACCCGAGGGCGCGCCGCGCCGCGCTGGTCGCATTTCACGTCGCGAGTCCACTGATCGGCGCATTGATTGCCGTCGATCTCGCGTTCTTCGTCATCTCCGGCACGGTCGGGGATTGGTACCTGCTGAAGGAGGGCCTGAAGGGCTTTTGGGCTCTACGTAAGCTCTACGTGAGCCAAATGACGCCGGTGCGCGTGGCCGGACTCCTCGCGCCCTGGGCGGGCTCCGCCGCGCTGTTCCTGATTGCCCGGCGTCGGCGGCCGCGCGCAAGCGCCCTCCGTTTTGGAAGCGGCAGGCGCGCGTTACGCGTGGCGCTGTCGACCTCCGCGTTGGTCGCGATTCTCGGGTTGGTCGGGCTTTGTCTGCCGATTCCAGGGCAGAAGCAAGCGCTCCGGGGGACGCCCATCGCAGAATTGCTGGCGGACATGGGAAAGGACGCATTCGACGCGATCGTGCGCCGCCGGCGCCCGGCTTCTGACAGCTCGAGCATCGCGAGCATCGACGGACCATCCTCCCTTGTGCGGTCGGACCAGACTCGGACGCGGAACGTGGTCCTGATCGTGCTCGAATCGACCGGTGCTGCATACACCGGCCTCTACGGCGGCCCCTATGACAACACACCGAACCTGAAAGCACTCGCCGCCCGAGGCGCGCTCCTCGAACGGGCGTACACAGTGATGCCGCACACGTCCAAGTCGCTGGTGTCGATGCTGTGCGGGTTTTATCCGAAGCTGTCACCTTCCATCGACGAAGCGAAGCCGCAGGGCATTCCGAAGCCATGTCTTCCGCGGCTGCTCAGGCAGCAAGGTTATCAGACCGCCTTTTTCCAGACCGCAGAGGAGAACTTCGAATTGCGCGCCGATCTCGTCGAGCAGCTGGGGTTCGCCCATTTTCAAGGGAAGGAGTCGATCGACGGACGAGGCTACGATGAGTCGAGTTACTTCGGCTGGGAAGACGATGCGATGCTGCCGCCCATCGGGCGATGGCTCGACGAGCAGGGAGACAAGCCATTCCTTCTATCCGTTGTCACGTTGACCTCTCACCACCCCTATAACGTCCCCAGGGGGTTCCCGACGCGGAAATACGCGGCGCCGAAGGACTTGAATGACTTTCTGAACACGATCGCCTACCTCGATCGTTTCGTCGGTAAGCTCGTCTCCGAGCTCGACAAACGCGGCCGGCTGAAAGACACCATGGTGGTCGTGGTCGGCGACCATGGCGAAGGGCTTGGCCAGCACGGGCGGCGAGAGCACGACGCGGTCCCCTACGAGGAAGGCGTACACGTCCCGGTCGTGATGATCGGGCCGGACATCGCGCCTGGTACCCGGGTGCAGGGGTTACGTCAATTGACCGACATCGCGCCGACAATGGCCCACGCTCTCGGATTCGAAGGAAACATCCCCTTCTTCGGCCGCGACGTCTTCCGCGACCAGCCTCACGATCGCCTGCTGGTCTTCTGTTACTACAAGGACTATTGCGGCGATGTCATCGACGCGGACGGCACGAAAATCATCTATCATTTCAATCGCTTCCCGACCGAACTGTTTAGATTGCCGACCGATCCGGACGAGCGTCACAATCTCTTGTCCGGCCCGGGCGTTACGTCGGCGATGCGGACCGATGTCGATGCCGCCGTTCGGCAACTCGTCGACACGATCAAGCAAGACAACGTTCGCTATGACATGCAAGGGATGGTTCAGACGTCCCTTTTTGTCAGCCGAACACCGCCTCCGGCGAGCGGCCATGCCGTCAACGCGACATTCGGAGACTCCGTTCGCGTCATCGAATACAACATCGATCCGCCCACGATCGAGCCGGGTGGCCGAACGGTCATCTCGACGACCTTCCAGGTCTTGAAGACGCCGCCGCCGACCTGGAACTTCTTCATGCACATCGACAGCCCGTCGGAGTCGACGAACGCGGATCACGTCCCAGCCGAGGGGACATATCCGGTGTCGTTGTGGCATGCGGGCGACTACGTGAAGGATCGGTTCGTGTTCACCACGCGCCCCGCCGCCACGCTCGACAATTACGCCATTCGGATCGGGTTCTGGGACCGTACCACCGGCCGGCGCGCGCACGTCGAAGCGCAGCCGCCTCTGACGGCGACCGCCGACAATCGGCTTCAGCTTGGTGAGCTGTCCATCAAGAAGGCGCACGTGAACGTCGCCGAGTTCGTCACGTCCACCCCGCCTGCCGGCGCGACCCTCGACATTCAGTTCGGGAACGTCCTGCGGCTCGTCAACTCGTCGATCGATCGACCAGTCACGAAGGGCGGGCTGAAGACCACGCCGTCGTACGAGTTTCAGGTGCTTCGAAACTTCGGCGATCGGTATGAGCTGAAGGTCGATTTGGATGGTCCGACGCGGCGCCCGCTGATCCACAAGCCGGTCTACGGCGAATATCCCTCGAACCTATGGACCGCCGGCCAGTACATCCGCGACCCGCACGATATCGTCACTCTGACCTGGGATCCGCTGGGAACGTACCGGGTGCTCCTTTCCATCGTCGACAAGCAAACGGGCAAACTGCTTCCGGTCACCGGCAGCGGGCGGCCGATGCCCGATCAGTTCCACGTTCAGGCGGCTGAATACCAGCTCGTTCGCTAGCGCTGCCGGCTGCCGAGCCGACGACCCGGCTACTCGCCGGCGAGCGGCAGCGTCAGCTGAAACCCGACCGACACGCCGTGATGCGTGGCAGACCCGACGATCAGGCCGTGCTTGTTGATCCCGTTCGCCTGCTGCAGGTCCCAGCCGTCCGAGGGGTCGACCAGGTCGTTGAGCGCGACCATCTTGCCCAGCGACGGCCCCCAGACGACGGCGACGTTCCGGTGCACGTCGGGCTCGACCCAGCCGACCACGTCGCCGTCTTCGTCGACCGCCCACCCGAAGCTGTCGCCCGTTCCGACCGTGCCCAGATCGTCGACCACGCCGGTGTCCAGCGCCAGCCGGAACGCCCGGTTGAGGCCGTTGTGAACGCCGTACCCGACCACGAACCGGTCGTTGACGTCGTTGGCGGCGCGCAACAGCCACCCCGCCGTGCGGGCGCGGCGGTTCAGGTCCTGCATGGCCGGCTGCGCCGCCCGCAGGTCGTAGATGAACGCATGGCCGACGTCGGTGGCCGCCGAGTCGGCGAGCTGCGCGTTGCCGACCACCAGTCCGGCCTCGCTGATCCCGCTGGCCGAGCTCCGCGCGCCGCCCAGCGTCTTCAGCCCCGCGCCCGCCGACCAGACGAACGCCTGCCAGAGCGTCGGGTCCGCGCCCGGCAGCAGGCCCACCGCCTGCCCTTTGCCGTTCAGGTCCCAGACCGAGCACCCGGTCGGGCAGATTTCGACCCGGCCGGTGGTGGCGGTCCAGCGGTACCCGAACAGCGTGCCGGTCCCATCGCCATGGTCGGAGTGGCCGCTGATCGAGCCGTCGGGCGCGATGGCGGACGTGAAGCTCTGCGAACCGAACCCGGGCTGCGCGCCGAGATCGGTGATGCCGCCCCGCTCGGTCCAGCGGAAGGCGTGGTACTTGCCGTCGACCTGGGCCGAACCGACCGCGATCCCGTCGTCGTTCACGTCGTGCAGCGCCACCGCGCCGTCCGGCGCCAGCGGCGGGATCTCGACGATGCGCGCGTAACCGCGGGCCGGTGGAACCACGCCGTGGCCCGTGCAGTGGGCGCGGCTCTGGACGCGCGCAATCTCGATGGCGGGGACGGCCGCCGGAGCCGGATCGCGATGGTCGGCGCCGCAACCGCTGCAGCCCATCGAGGCGACGGTCGCCGCGGCGACCAGCACGCCGCGGATTGCTTTTGCCGGGGACATCATCGTCGGAACACCGTGGGAAGGTAAATTACACCGGCCCACGCGAGTTGCGCCCCGGCGATGTACGCCGGCACGCACATTTCAGCGCGCCGCGTCTGCGGCGACAGACGTGTGACGCGGGCGCCGCCGTTACTTTTTCGCGGGTCCGGTCGCCGCGCTCTGCGTCGGCTGCGCGACCAGGCTGGGCCCGTTGCGTTTCAGCACGACCACGGTCTGCAGCGACTGCACCTCGTTCGATTCGCGCGCGAACACTTGCACCAGGTTGCTGCCGGTGCCCAGTGGAATCTCGGCGTCGAAGTCCATCTTGGTCCGGTCGCCCACCAGCCGATTGGGCTGGTAGAAAGCCTTCTTCACCGGGATCTTCGCGTTGCGGTTCCAGACGCGGATGTACACGTCGCGCACCAGCCGGTCGTCGCTGGCGTGCCCCTTGACGTGCACGGTGTCGCCGCTGGCGACGGTCGGCGCGGTCACGGTCAGCAAGGGCGGCGTGACCTCCCAATCCGGCTTGAACGCGCCGTGCGGCGTGCCGCCCGACTTCAGGTCGGCCGTCGCCACGAAGGCCGAGCGCAGCGGGTCCACGTCGACGCGCGTATAGGCGCCCGTCTTGCCCGACACCTTGTAGCTCGCCCCCTTGGGCGCGCGCCCGATCACCAGCGCGCCCTCGGCCGGGTTCTCGCGCAGCGGCACGTCGTCGCGCGCGATGGTGACGGTGCCGGTGGCCGGCTGCGGCGCCGGCCCGTTGGGCGAGATTTTCACCTTGATCTTGTCGGTGACCGTCTCGCCCAGCGTGGTGTCGCCCACCGACAGCTCCAGCTGGTAATCGTCGCCCTTGTAGTCGTTGCCCACCTCGTAGAGGAACGAGAAGCTCTTGCTCTCACCGGGCGCCAGGTCCTTCGCCTCGAACCGACCGGCGGTGATGAGGATCCCCTCCTGGCCGGTGCCGTTGCGCAGCACGGCCTCGGTGTGCAGCGCCTTGCCCTGCCCGATGTTCTTGACCGTCACCAGCGTCCTCACTTGCTCGCCGCGCTGGACCAGGCCGTCCTTGTTCGCGCCCTTCTGGTCGTCGATGGTCTGGTAGCTGTACGCGAACATCGGGCGCGGCTTGCCCGTGATGTCGACCAGCAGGTCGGCGGCGGCCGCCTTGGTCACGCCCCGCTGCGTGTAGAGCGTCGCCTTGATCTCGTCGGTGCGCGTGAACGTCGAGGCCGGCACCTTCACCGACACGTCGTAGCTCTTCGACTCGCCGGGGGCGATGCGCCCGAACACCATCTCGTTCTCGTCGAAGAGCGGGTTGTCGCTCTCGAAGACCGCGCGCACCCGGTACGCCGGCGCGTGCCCGATGTTCTTGACCACCCCCTTCAGCTTGGCGACCGTGCCCGCGTCGATCTTGCCGTCCCCCACCGACTGTAACGAAAGCTGCAACTCCGGTTCGGGACCGCTGCTGGGGCCGGCCGTCCAGTCGACGCCCAGCTTCTCCAGCGCCTGCGAGAGCTTCTTGTCCTCGCTGGCCCGCACCTTGTCCAGGTACCCTTTGGCCTGCGCGACCAGCTCCCGGCGCTTGCTGGACTTGGCCTGCACCAGCAGATCGCGCGCGAACTCCATCAGGAAGTCGGTCTTGTTCGCCTGATCGTCGTCGGCGTCCGACTGATCGTCGTCATCGTCGTCTTCGTCGTCGTGCGGCTTGGCCTTCTCGTTCGGCTTGGGCTGGTAAAGATACGTCACCACCTCTTCCGGCTTTTCGCCGTGCCGGGCGCTCGGGTGCTCGAGGTGCCACTCGTAATCGGCCTCGCGCCGCTTGTGCGCCGACGGCTGCAGCCGGATCCAGGACCGGTCGCCGTCCTTTTGAACCAAGAGCGCATCCGTCTCGATGTCCGGGACCACGCCCACCCCCTGGATCGAAATATCGCCGGGCGTCAGGTACTGGGCGGTGGTCAGTTTCAGGCCCAGCTTGTCGTCGTCCGACTGCTCGCCGAACGAGATGGGCGACGGAATGTCGAACAGCACCTGCACGGAGCCCTTGCCGAAGGTCTCCTCGCCGATGACCACGCCGCGATCCAGGTTCTTCATGGCGCCGGCCACGATCTCGGACGCACTGGCCGAGTTCTGGTTGACCAGCACCGCCAGCGGAACCGTGGGCTCGTGACCGCTGTCGGACGCGGTCTCGTCCTTGCGCTGGGCTCCCCCCACCCCGACCATCGAGACCAACGTGCCGGACTTGATGAACGCGTCGGCGACCTTTTGGGCCTGCTCGTAGAGGCCGCCCGGGTTGCCGCGGAGGTCCATGATGATCCCCTTCACCTTCTCGCGCTCGAACATCGCCAGCGCATCGGCCAGATCGCCGGCGCTGTTGGCCGAAAAGTGCTGCATGTGAAAGTAGCCGACCTTGGCCGCCGCCTGGCCGGGCCCAGCCGGCACCGCCAGCACCCGCGCCGGCGGATCGATCGACGGCGGCCGGATGAAGGCCCGCGTGATCGTGAACTTCTTCGTGCCCGGCTGGTTGTCGCGCTCGACATAGACGTCGACGGTCGTATCCACGTCGCCCCGCAGCCGGTCGACCGCCTCGGTCAGCGTCATGTTGACGGTCGATTCGTTGTTGATCCGGACGATGTGGTCCTTGGCCTTCATGCCGACGCGCATGGCTGGCGTGTCGGGCATCGGGCGCTTCACCGTGATCCGGTTCTTCTTGTCCATCTCGATGACGATCCCCAGGCCGCCGAACTTCCCCTGGGTCTGCGTCCGCATGTCCCTGTAGGTCTCGACGTCCAGCAGGACCGAGTGCGGGTCCAGCGTGTAGAGCATGCCGTTGGTGGCCGCCATCTCGATCTCGACCAGGCGGCGCGCCTCTTCCTTTTCGGGCACCGGCTGCAAGTTGGGCTGCACGAACTTGAAGATCTCCTGCAGCGTCTTGCGCAGGCTCCAGGGAGCGTCGACCTGTTCGATCGAGAAGGTGCGCTGCTGGCCGTTGACCTTGACCGTCACCTGCTTGGGGTCGCGCTCGGGCCAGCGGTCGATCAGGATTTCGGGCACGTCGCGCTGAACGAAGTCCAGCGCCCCGATCAGCATCCGTTTGGGATCCAGACGGTTCTTGTCGAAGTAGTTCTCGTGAACGTAAAACAGCGTCTTCGCGAAGATGGGAAGCTGCGACAGATCGTATTTGCCGGTGCTGGCGCGGGTAGCGGCGCGCAGCTGGCTGTCGGCGCCCACGCGGATCCCGCTGCCGCCATGGCGGATGGTCAGGATGAGCGCCGCGCTGCACGCAGCCGAAAAGGCTAGGACCTTGCTAAACCGGCGCATGCGCGACTCCCGGGGAAGAGAGGGGGAAGAAGACGAGGACGACGACGAGGTCGACGAAGGCGACGTCGGCGGGGATGGACCGTCGATGAGATCCATGTACTCGGGCAATGATAACCAGCCGTCCGCCGCGCTGCACGCGGAGATCGCGGTATATTCGGCCGGCCCCCGCCCCGAGGACTCCGCCGAGCGGAGCCGCGGGTCCTCGAGGCCAGGGCCTGGGCACCGGTGCGCGTGATGAAGACGGGCGGCACGCTCTTCGTGGTGGCGACGCCGCTCGGCGATCCGCGCGACCTGTCGCCGCGCGCCGCTGAAACGCTGCGCGCGGCCGAGTTGATCGTCGCCGAGGACACCCGCAGCGCCCGCCGGCTGCTGTCGGAGATCGGCGGAGCCGGCCAGCCGGTGCTCTCCTGTTTCGACGCCACCGAGGCCGGCCGGGCGGCCGAGGTCGCCGCGCGCCTGCAGGCGGGCGCCCAGGTCGCGCTGATCTCCGAAGCCGGGACGCCGCTGGTCTCCGATCCGGGCTACCGCGTGGTCGCCGCGGCCATCGCCGCCGGCGCGCGGGTCGTGCCCGTGCCCGGCCCCTCGGCCCTGCTGGCCGCCCTGGTCGCGGCCGGACTGCCGCCCGATCGCTTCCTGTTCCTGGGCTTCCCGCCGCGCAAACCGGGGGCGCGGCGGCGGCTGTTCGAGAGCGTCCGCGCGCTGCCCTTCACGCTGGTGTTGTACGAATCGCCGCTGCGCGCCGCGGCCACGCTGGCCGACCTGGCCGGCGTCCTCGGCGAGACCCGCGCCGCCTGCCTGGCGCGCGAGTTGACCAAGCCCCACGAAGAGCTGGTGCGCGACACGCTGGCCGGGCTGGCGGCGCGCTACGCGACCGATCGGCCGCTGGGGGAGGTCACGCTGGTGGTGGCCGGCGCCCCCGAATCGGCCGGCGCGGAAGATCTGGACGACGCCGAGATCCGGGCGCGCGCCGCCGAGCTGATCGCCGCCGGGCACTCGACCGCCGACGCCGCCCGCGCGCTCGCCGAGACCACCGGCCGGCCGCGCCGGGACATCTACAACCTCATCGCCCGCGGCTGAGGAGGTCAGAAGGCGAAGGCCAGGACCGGGACGCTCACGGTTCCCGGGGGCGGCGCCAGCCGCCGAACGGGCATGGCGGGCCAGAAGGCCGACGGCGCGGACGGCGCGACGGGAGCGGCCGCCGGCGCCGGCTTTCGGTGCTTGGTCGCATGCCACCCGATGACGGCGGCGGCCGAGGTGGCCACCGCCGAGATTCCCCAGACCAGCAAGATTTGGCCCGGGGATGGATCCCGGTCCTCCGGCCTGAACTGCCGGCCGACGAGCCCACTCAGGAGGACGCCGCTGTACGCGCCGGCGATCGAGGCCGCGCAGGATCCCTCGTAACCGCGGCTGCTGGTGCCGAGCGCGCAGACCGCCAGGCCGGGCAGGAACGCCGTGGCCATCAACCCGGCCCCGATCTCGTAACCCTCGCGCTTGTCGCTGAAGGCCAAGGCCGTCGTGCCGGCCGCGGCAAAGATGCTCGCCAGACCGCCCACCAGGAGCTGCTGAGCCACCAGCCCGCCTTCGGCCGGCGGATCGGCCGCGACAGGAACCTGTTGGGCGCGGGCCGGCGCCGTCTCGAGCGAAACGGCCAGGACGGCGACGGCGGTCATGACAGCGTGCATGCGTGAGGTCACAGCAACGCGCGGGCCAGGCGGCGCGGGGCGGGCCGGCGGCCCGTTGCGGCCGCGCCGACGTTGAACGTTCGACGGTCCCGACGGCAATTCACCAGAGTCCCGCGCGGCGGGTGTGGCGAGGTCGTCGTTCGGCGCCAACTTTTTCAGCTCAGGTTTCGAGCGCCGGCACCGACGGATCCGATATGGCGATCGTGTCGTCCCGCGCATCGTCCGTGGTGGTTCTGTGTCTGTCCGTCTTGGCGCTCGGCTGCGACTTCCACCCTTCCCAGGCGTCCGCCGACGGGCACGACGCCGGCGCGCTGGGTGCGGCCGGCCGCCCGCCCGGAGATGGCGCGACGGGCGGCGCCGCCGGCGGCGCCGGCGGCCGGGGCGGGGCCGGGGGCAAGTCGGCCGGGTGTCCGGCGCATTGCCCGACCGGTCAGGTGTGCCTGGGCGGGAGCTGTCAGCCCGATCCCTGCCTGGCCGCCTCGGCGATGAGCTGCGCCACCGGGACGGCCTGCCACGCCAGCTGCGTGGCGGTCGTGGATCCCTGCGCCGGGATCGCCTGTCCGACGGACCAGACCTGTGTCGCGGGGACCTGCGTGGCCGGCTGCTTCGCGCAGCCGTGCAACGGCGTCGCCTGTCCGGCGGGGCAGTTTTGCAATCCGGGCACCGGCAAGTGCGCGGTCCTCGACGGCTGCGATGCCGCCTGCGGGCCCGGCATGGCCTGCAACCTCTCCTGCCTGGCGCCCAACCCGTGCGCCGGCGTGACCTGCGCGGCCAACCAGGTCTGCGCGGCCGGGAAGTGCGTTCAGAATCTGTGCGCGGGCGTGACGTGCGCCGCCGGCAGCATCTGCAGCAACGGCACCTGCCTCGACACCTGCCATTGCGGCACCGGCTGCGGCAGCGCCGGCAAGTGCGTCCAGGGGAGCTGCGTCTGCACGCCGCAGTGTCCGAGCAACGGCAGCCGCGGCGGCATGGACGACGGGTGCAACGGCAAGTGCCCCTGCCCGTCGGGCGAGGTCAGCACCGGCGGCGCCTGCTGCAAGCCCAACTGCCCCTCCGACGGCAGCCGCGGCGGCCTCTCCGACGGCTGCGGCAGCACCTGCGCCTGCGCCAAGGGGTCGACGCTGGTCATGGGCGCCTGCTGCAAGCCCAACTGCCCCTCCGACGGCAGCCGCGGCGGCCTCTCCGACGGCTGCGGCAAGACCTGCGCCTGCCCCTCGGGCCAGGTCGTCTACCAGAGCGCCTGCTGCACCCCCCACTGCTCCGAGAGCGCCTCCGGCCAGGCGGACGGCTGCGGCGGGACCTGCCCCTGCCCCTCCGGCAGCACGCTGGTCATGGGCGCCTGCTGCAAACCCAACTGCCCCTCCGACGGCAGCCGCGGCGGCCTCTCCGACGGCTGCGGCAAGACCTGCGCCTGCCCCTCGGGCCAGGTCGTCTACCAGGGCGCCTGCTGCACGC
>JAICYS010000277.1 GCA_025934105.1 Myxococcota bacterium
GCGCCCGCATGACCGCCGGCGCCCCCACCGCCCGTTCCGCCGTTCGCCGAGGAGCCGCCGTGGCCGCTCGCGCCTGCCGCACCGCCGGTCCCTGACGATCCACCTTTCGCGCCCGCGCCGGCGCCGCCACCCTTGCCGCCCCCGCCAATTCCTCCGCTACCTCCAGTGCCGCCTCCACCGGAAGAACCGCACCCGATCAACGCCAGCACCACAAATGGGACACAAAGGCCAAGTCGACGCATGAACCCTCCGTTGAACGAGATCCCCGCCGAAACAGCTCGCGGCGGCGGCATTGTACACCGCATAATCCGTTTAATGAACACGCCGGACCGCCTGGCGGCGAGCTCGGTGAGCGGCGAGCGCTCTCGTCGGTTGGCCCCCCGGCCGTAATAGGTTAACGACGGCGGCTCGCACCGGGGCGGGCCGTTAGACAACGGAAGCCCCGACCAAAGCCGTTCGGGAAAAGGGTCGGCGCCGATGTTAGTGGAAAGTCGGGTTACCGCAGAACGACCGCCCGAGCCCAAACGCGCGCTGACCGCGCGCCACGCAGATCCGCTTTACCCGTGCGCGTGCCACGCGGACGCACCGACCGAGCCCACCACGCTGACGTAACCGCGCGCGATCAACTCGCGCAACGTGCCGCGGACTGATCGCCAGCATCGCGGCCGCGTCGTCCACGCGGAGCAGGCGCGGCGGGACACCCGTCCGGCACCCGTCCATTCCCGGAGCGGCCGGATAGTGCCGGGCCCTTCGACCGCGAAACGCCGGCGATCGTCGACACCGCTGAATTCCTCAGCGATGTCGCTGGGTGCCGGAGACGAGACTTGAACTCGTAAGCCCTTGCGGGCGGCGGATTTTGAGTCCGCTGCGTATACCGTTTCGCCACTCCGGCGGCGTAATGATTTCGCGGGATTGTACCCATCGTCGGCCGGGGATGGAAGGGCCGCGCTGCTGAGGCGCTGCTAAGTGCCCGCTTCTCACACGTTCGGCAGCCGCGACTGAGCTGACAAGAAGTCCTCCGGCTTCGCGACCGAAAGCCCGGCCTTCGCAGCAAGCCCCGTCAGGTCGCCGTCGAGGGTGATGACATGGCTAGCCCGATGGCGAGCTGCACAGGCGACGATCAAGGCGTCGTACTTGATGTAGTCCTTGGGCAACCGCGCCTGCTGCGTCGCTGCCTGCAAAATGGAGTTGGGCATCGACCGACCGAGGAGCTCGGCGGCCAGATCGTCGAATGCGACGACCTCGACACCCCGGCGTCTCGGGATGCTTCGCCTGGCGCCCTCTTTTCTTGCCATCTCGGCGATGGTCGGAGCCGCGATCAGGACTTGGCGGCCGTTCTGAAGCATGGCTTCCCAGAGGGCCTCGCAGGCGGACGACCGCGCGTCGTCGGGACGGTCGCCCAGCGCGCGGATCACGATCGTCGTATCGAAGAGCGCCCGCTGCGGCAGCTTGCCGACATCAATGTCGATGGCGCCCAAGCTCCGCCTCGACATCCTTCACCTGGTCCCACTCCTGCGAATAGTCGCGGTACCACTCCCTCCACCCAGACGTGGCGTCGTCGTCGGCAACAGGGATGAACTCCACCAACTCGCCGTACTCGATGATTCCCTCACGGTCCCGATGCACCTTCGCGACGATATCCAGCTCGCGATAGAGAAACGGGCCGATCTTCTTGGCGAGATCGATGCTGAGGTAGACCGTGAACGGTCGCTCCTCGGAGGCGGACTCGAACCGTGCCGCCGGCTTCGTTCCACCCACCCGAATCAGCTTCGCGCGAACGGAGAGGGACGACTCAGCTGGAAGATCCGAAGAAGCCGACCCGATGGCAAGGTCACGCGACCACGGACCGACGATGACCCTCGCAGAATGTTGCCCGGGCAGATGTCGAAGGGCGTCCTTGACGCTCCGGGTCGCCGAAGCCGCTCCTCTCGGAGGTTGCTCTTCGCCTGACACGTAGCGAGCCGCTCGGGTCGCCGCGTCGCGAGCGACATCGGGCGCGCTGGCGTGAACCGCAAAGCCGACCGACTTGTTCAGGATCTCGATCCCGGTGAACTGAAGTGGCGCCCCCTCCTCATCAGCCAGCGAGCGAACAAGATCGAGGTATGAGGCGGCCAATCGCAGTGCCACCTGGGCGTCTACGGTGGATGGGCTGGTCCCTTCGATCTTCACGACCAGTCGGTCGTCGGTTTCTGAGTCCTTCGGCGACATCTGCTCTAGGCTCCGCTGTCGCCCGAGTATACGCTAATTCTTAACCTGAGCTGCACGTCCGTTCAGCCCAGCTTTCCACGCCCCACCGCGGCTGGGGCGGGATGCGCGACTCGGCCAGGTTGTGTACGATGGCTGAAGGCCTCCCCGACGCATGCCGCAGACTGGCGCGAAATCGGCAAACTTCGGGTTCCTGCTGGCCCACGATCCGCTGCTGGATCACCTGGGCGCCCTCGCCGAGCGCTACTTCGCCGACGACCCGAGCACCTCCCTCATGAAGCTCCGGCAGTTCGGCGAGGCGCTGGCCCAGCGGACCGCGGCGCACGCGGGTCTGTACACCTCGACGGACGAGAACCAAGCCGAGCTGCTTGGGCGCTTGCGGGATCGCGGGCTCTTGCCGCGCGAGATCGGTGATCTGTTCCACGGGCTGCGCAAGGCCGGGAACGCCGCCGCACATGACTTCCACGGCGAGCACCGGGAGGCGCTGTACCAGCTCCGGATGGCCTGGAAGCTGGGGGCCTGGTTTCATCGCACCTTCAAAGACCCTCGATTCAATCCCGGCCCCTTCGTTCCACCGCCCGACCCCAAGGCGGAAACGGCGGCGCTGGCGAGCGAGCTAAAACGGCTGCGAGAGGAGCTGGCGGCAAATCAGACCGAGGCCCAAGCTGCGCGAGCCGAGGCTGCCGCCGCTGCCGAGCGCCGGCTTTCCGCCGAACAGCGCGCCGAGCATGAGGCACCCGAGCGAGCTATCTGGGAGGGCCTGGCCGCCGAAGCCGGACGGGAACAGGCTCGCCTGGCTCAGGAGCTCGACAAGCTGCAGGCCGCGGCAACGCTAGCGCCACCCGCTGCTTCGGCAGCGATCGTCGAACAGGCCAGCCAAGCCGCCGACGCGCTGGAGCTGGACGAAGCGGACACCCGCCGGCTGATCGACCTCCAGCTGCGGGCCGCCGGATGGGAGGTCGACAGCGCGGAGATGACGTTCGCCAAAGCACGCGCCCGCCGGTCGGGGCTCTGGAAATTCGCGAAACCGTGCGAGCGGCAAGACGCTGAAGACCGACGCTGGCGACGTCGCGATCGAGGTCCCGCGGGATCGAAACGCGACCTTCGAGCCGCAGCTGGTGAAGAAGCACCATCGAGCGTCCCCCCATCCGAAAATGTAGAGAGGGGCGATCTCTGTTTCAGGTTGGGGGGGCCGAATTTTGGGGTCCCTCACCCGAAAAGACCACCCCGGAAGCCGGCAGCCAAAGCGGCAGTCAGTCAATCTTACCGCGGCAGGCGAGTGCCTGGCTTGATGGGGTGCTTCGCGAAGTAGGACCGCACTGCCTTGGCGTTCTTAAGGCCCACTGACAGCGGACCAACCGCGTCGACGAGTTCGAACTTTTTGCCGGTCCAGCGGAAGCAATCGGTGGCTGGGTATGCCTTCTCGCCCGACCCGTTCCGGTAGAAACGCGCCAGAACGCAGAGTTCGGGGCTGGCATCGCCGTCGACGTCGGCCGAGAAGATACTTTTTACCTCGATGTCGAATAGCCCACTGGCCTCGGCAAGGGGGGGAAGTACCTCTTTTCTGTATGCTCGCCCATCGGAGCCCTGGGGAACCATAATCCAGCCGGTGTAGTTGGCCTCCTCGGTCGCGGGGGTGAACAAGATCACGATCACCCTGCCTAGCGGTTCGAGTTCTAGATCTACGGGCTTGCTGGCCAACTCGTTCCCGGCGGGCAAGTGGCGCTCGGCGTACCCTTGGACCGATTCGCCAGGTGCCCTGTCCAGATCGGCCGCCCACGCCCGTCGGGCCAGGTATGCAAGCATTAGCAGGCCAAGGACAACCCGATATCCTCCTCTTCCGCGGCGCCCTTCGCGGCCGAGAACCTTACCGCTGCCCACCGTGTTTGCCTCCGTGTGCCTGTCTCGGTCCCTGCGCCTTCTCGAACTCCTCCTTGATCCGCTGGTCATAGTGCTTCTTCCAGAACTCTTTGCCGTTGTAGCTCCGCGCGAAACCAGCCCAGTCGTGGTCCTTCAGGGCGGCGACAAGCTTCTTGCTTCTGACGAACTTGCAGAAAGCCTCGAGCTGGGCACCTTCGGATTTGCTCATTGAGCTCACAAACGATTCGATGTCCGGACTGCCCGCCTCTTGGAAGCCCTGGCCTACTATCTGGAACTTCCCCCAGGACGCAGACATTAGGGCTGCCGACCGGTCCAGCAGCATGGCCTTCAACAGTCTCGAATATTCGTGTTCTCCACCCCGGTAGAGCGCCGCGTTTTGGTGGCGGGTGGAGATGTCCGGAAAGAGCGGGTCGTACTTGTGCTTCGTGTGTTTGCTGAAGACGTGCGACTGGAAGAGGATCTTGGGACGGCCCGACGGCAGAAACCCGTTTCCCCTCGATTCCACAGCAGCCACAGCCTTCACCGCTGCCACCTCACACCCGATCGTTTGAGCTGCATTCTGGTAGTCGGCCTCGGAAAGCGTGCTGGGAGTGCTTGGGGGAAGGTGAGTTGCGATCCGCGCCTTCGGGATGGCTGCCACGATCAGGGCGCGAATGGTGGTGCTGCCAGGCTCCAAGGACACAGACACGCTCGAACGATGCATGTACTTCGTCTCGAAAGTTCTGAGCGCGTCCAGCATCTGCGGGCTCCACTTCCCGTCCACAGCCAAGGGCGGAATTCCTGGCTTGTTCGCAAGGTTGAGGAGCACTTGAGCTGCGGCGACGTCGGTCGGCTTGTTTTTGCCAACCTGCCCGATGGTCCAGAGGATGTTGAACGGGACGGTGGTGAACATGCCCAGGTATCGGTGAGTCTATCCCGAGCTCGCTTTTGAACGGGGGCGCCTGGCTTTTTGGGGTCCCCGGGGGCCCGGACCACCCCCGGGAGGGGGCGTAACCACGGTGTAACCAAACGCCCCGCTACGGTCCTCCCGCACCGTGATCACGTGCAGCGGAGAGTGCCGGGACGGCGAAGGGCAGGCGGGAAACGCGGCCGATGATCGCTCGCCGGATCACTCGTGATCACACTCTCCAGGCTTTTGAGTCCGCTGCGTATACCGTTTCGCCACTCCGGCGGCGTAATGATTTCGCGGGAGTGTACCCATCGTCGGCCCTCGATGGAAGGCCCGCGCTGCTCAGGCGCTGCTTAAGTGGCTCCTTCTCACACGTTCGGCAGCCGGGACTGCGCCGCGCTTGCCGGCGAAAAGGTGCCGCCGGGCGTGCGCTCGATCGCGCGCCTGACGCGCCAGGTTCGGGTTAGTGTCGGCCCCTCACCGAGGAGGGAAGATGGCGCGTCGGACGACGGTATTGGGGCTTGTTTCTCTGGCGATCGCGTGTGGCGCGGGGTGCGCGCCGCCGGAGGGGGCAACGGCGGAGACCCGCGCCGGCGCGCTGGCGGCGGGCGATCCGGGGGACCTGGACATCCTCTTCATGATCGACAACTCGTCGTCGATGACGCCGATGCAGATGAAGATGATCGCGCAGGACCCCGGCTTCATGAAAATCCTGGAGGGGTTCCCGAACGGGCTGCCGAACATCCACGTCGCCGTCGTCTCCTCGGACCTGGGCGCCCCGGGGGACTCGAGCTCCTCCATCAGCTGCCCGCCGCCCGGCGATAACGGGCTCTTCCAGGCCTCGGCGCGCGGAACGTGCACCAGCACGACGCTCGCCTCGGGCGCGAGCTTCATCTCCAACGTGCAGGGGACCGCGAACTACACGGGCAAGCTGGAAGACGTCTTCGCCTGCATCGCGGACCTCGGCTCGATGGGTTGCGGGTTCGAGCATCAGCTCGCCTCGGTCGCCCGGGCGCTGGGCGCCGACGGCGCGGCCCCGCCAGCCGCGAACGCAGGCTTCCTGCGGCCCAACGCGGAGCTGGCGATCGTCCTCCTGACGAACGAGGACGACTGCTCGGCGCCGGCGAACACGACGCTCTTCAGCCTGAACGGCGGGCAGCAAAGCCTCACCAACCCGCTCGGCCCCATCGCCAACTACCGCTGCAATCAGTTCGGCCACCTCTGCACGGATCCGACCAGCGCGACGCCGAACGCGCTGATCGCACCGCCGCTGAACCCGCCGGCGGACGCGGCCGGGAGCCCGCCCACGCTGGCCCTGGCCAACTGCGAATCCAACGAGAGCGGCATGTTGAGCGCGGTCGCCGACTTCGTGGCCGGCATCAAAGCGCTGAAGTCGGACCCGGACAGCCAGATCGTCGTCGGCGCCATCTCGCCGCCGGTCACGCCCTACGCGGTCGAGTGGGTGCCCCCGGCCAGCCCGCCGCCCGGCACGACCGGCCAGATCTGGCCGCAGGTCCAACACTCGTGCGGCGCCGTGAACGGCGACGACGTGAACCCGCAGTCGACGCAGTTCACCACCGACGGCAGCTTCGGCGATCCGGGCGTGCGCGTCGCGCAGTGGGTGCACGGCTTCGGCGACAACGGCGTGGTCACGTCCGTGTGCGACGCCGACTACGGCGCGTCCTTTCAGAAGATCGCGGACAAGATCCTGGCACACCTGCAGCCGTCCAGTTCGACCGGCGCGGGCGGCGCCGGCGGGATCGCCGGGAGCGCCGGCCCCGGCGTGGGTGGCACGGCGGGATCGCACGCCACCGGTTCGGCGGGGGCGGGTGGCCAAGCGGGCGAAGGCACGGCCGGGCAGTCCGGCGCGAACGGAATGGGCGGCCTCGCGGGCCACGCGGCCACGGGTGGCGGAGGCGGAACAGGAGCCGGCGCGGCGGGCGGCC
>JAICYS010000141.1 GCA_025934105.1 Myxococcota bacterium
CCCTGCAGCCAGATGCACGACTACCGCGCCTTCCCGCCGCTGGCCATCGCCGGGGCCGAGGGGTCGCGGCTGCGGCTGGAGGACGGGCGCGAGATCTTCGACGCGATCTCGAGCTGGTGGTGCAAGGCGCTCGGCCACCGGCACCCGCGGCTGATGGCGGCGCTGCGCGCCCAGACCGAGGCGTTCGAGCACGTCATCACCGCCAACACCACCAGCGCGCCGCTGGTGCGCCTCTGCGAACGCCTGCTGGCGGCGGCCAACGGGCTGCCGCCAGCCGCCTGGGGACCGTCGGCGCCGGCCGGCCGCGCGCCCGGACATTTCGGGAAGGTGTTCCTGGCCGACAACGGCTCGACCGCCGTCGAGATCGCGATGAAGATGGCGCTGCAGGCCCACGCCCAGCGCGGGGCCCCGCAGCGGACCCGCTTCGCCGCGCTGGAGAACGGCTACCACGGCGAGACCGCCGCCACGCTCTCGGTCGGCGATCTGGATCTTTACGGCGGTCCCTACCGGCCCATCTGTTTCCCGGTCCTGCGGCTGCGCGATCTGCCGGTGCGCCCGGGCCCGCACGACCCGGCCTGGCTGGACGCGTCCGACGCCTGGCCGGCCATCGCGCGCACGCTGGACGAGGCGGGCGACACGCTGGCCGCCATCGTGTACGAGCCGGTGTTGCAGGCCGCCGGCGGCATGCGGTTTTACAGCCCGGACCTGCTGCGCCGGTTGCGGGCCTGGGCGGACGCGCGCGGGGTCTTCTTGATCGCCGACGAGATCGCGTCCGGCATGGGCCGCCTGGGCGCCGTGCTGGCCAGTCACCTGGTCGACGGCGCCTGGCCCGATTTCGCGGTGGTCTCGAAAGGCCTGACCGCCGGGGTGCTGCCCCTGTCGGCGGTGCTGACCACCGACGCGATCTACGCGCTCTTCGACGCCGATTACGCCGAAGGAAAGGCCTTCTTGCACTCGAACACGTACACCGGCAACGCGCTGGCGGTGGCGGTCGCGAACGCGGTGCTGGACGTGTTCGCCGACGAGCGGATCCTGGAACGCGCGGCGGCGCTGGCGGCGCCCCTGCGCGCCGGACTGGAGGCGCTGGCGGCGCGCCGCCCTGACCTCCGCAACGTGCGGGCCTGCGGCGCGATCGCGGCGGTCGACATCCGCCTCCCCGACGGAAGCGCCCGCGACCCTGCCCGGCGCACCGGCTACGCGGTGTACCGCGAAGCCATCCGGCGGGGCGCGCTGCTGCGGCCGCTGGGCGACACGATGTACCTGTTCCCGCCGCTCACGATCGCGCCGTCGGAGCTGGGGGCCATCCTCCAGATCCTGGGCGACAGCCTGGACGCCGTGCTGGGCTGAACGTCAGAACGAGAAGCTGGTCACGAAATAGAGCTGATTGCCGCCGCCCGACGAGAAGGCGTGCGCCAGGCCCAGCTGAAGCTGCGTGTCGATGAACCAGAAGAGCTGCAATTCGAGGTGCGCCTCGACCCCGGCGTCCGTCTTCAGGTTGTCGGGCTGAAACCGCCCCTGGAACGCGTTCCCGGCGTCGACGAAGGCCGTCCCCCAGATGCGGCGGAAGTACAGGAACGAGCTCTCGTAGCCGCGCTCGATCCAGACCAGCGGCGCGCGGTACTCGGCCGTCAGCACCAGGTAGCTGTCGCCGGTGACGGCGTTGACGGGATAGCCGCGCAGGAAGGCGTATTGCTGCTGGTTGAGGAGCAGCCCGCGCACGACGTCCTGGTCCGCGTATCCGCCCAGCGAAAAGAAGTCGCGCTTGTCGCCCAACCCGAAGCCGCCCTGGGTCAAGAGCGCCAGCGCGTGCAGCCGGGCCCAGGGCGGGGTCAGGAACTCGGACCAGGCCCAGCTCACCTCGGTCCCGTGAAAGCGGCCGCCCAGCGCCGGGTCCAGCAGCCGCAGCGTGAGCGACAGGTTCCGGCCGGTCTGGTTGCTG
This sequence comes from Myxococcota bacterium, assembly GCA_025934105.1. Classification (GTDB taxonomy): domain Bacteria; phylum Myxococcota_A; class Polyangia; order Fen-1088; family Fen-1088; genus JADGRB01. The sequence goes on from JAICYS010000141.1 coordinate 1,940, forward strand.
ATCGAGTAGGGCCACCGGTGGGCGTTGCTGAAGGACCAGGCCAGCCGGACGTCGGCGAACGGCCCGGCCGCCGGTTTCATCGTGATGGGCGCGGTCGGATCGCCGACCGGAACCGCGCTGACCATCCCGTAAGCGGAGTAGTCGTAGGCCAGCGTCACGTCCGCCGAGGCGTCGGCGCGCCGCATGACCGGCAGGCCGATCGACCCCGACGCGCTGAACGTCCGCTGCGTGTACGCCAGGTTCTGGTCGCCCACGATGAGACCGGTGGTCCGCGTGTCGGACTCGGCCACGCTGAGGTTCAGCGACGGCCAGAGCCGATCGTACGCGTAGGCGACCTGCCAGGCCGGGCGCCCGCTGGACGGGATCCAGAGGTTGAGCCCGAACAGATGGGTCGAGACCGGGTCCGACAGGTTGGTGTTGATCTGCAGCGTGTTCCCGGCGCCGAACGCGTCCTGCAGCAACGTCAATTGCCACTGGCGCGGGTAGAGATATTTCCAGGGGTGATACGGCGTCAGGCGCGTGGTGAAGGGCGCGAATGCGTCTTCGGGGCGCGCGTCGGGAGAGTCGCTCTCGCCGTCCAGGTCTTGGGGCGCGTCGGGCCGGGCGTTGGCAAACGGCTGGGCCGGGTGGAAGAGGGCCGGGTCGAAGGGCAGGGTCCACAGATCGAACCCGTCGCTGGTGAACCCGGTGAAGACCAGCCGGCGGCCGTCCGGCGAGACGGCGGGCTGGTAGGCGCCCGCCAGCACGTTGGTGACCTGGAACAGCTGCTTGGTGGCCAGCTCGTACGCGAAGATGTTGGCGATGCCGGTGCGATCCGACGAGAACACCACGAAGCGGCCGTCCGGCGAGAAGCGCGGGTCCATGTCCATCGCCCGGTCGACGGCGATGGCCCGGTCGGTGGCGGTGGCCAGCTCGTAGACGTGGATGTCGCGGTACCCGCCCGGCTTGTAGCGCGAGTACGCAATGAAGCGCCCGTCGGGCGAGAACGAGGGCGTGTAGGCCAGCCCCGGCGCGCCCGCCATCAGCACGCGCGGTTCGCCGCCGCTGATGGGAACCAGCGCGAGCCGGCGGGTGCCCGTGCCCACCAGCACGCAGGCGATCCACTGCCCGTCCGGCGAGACGTCCGGTTCGTGGGCGCGCTGCCCGCGCGTGAGCTGCCGCAAGGCCCCGCTGGCTAGGTCGTAGCGAAACAGATCGTTCCAGCCGGCGTCGGAGTTCCCGACGATCCGCCAGGGCAGGGGGAAGAAATTCACCCGCTGCACGATCAGCGCCCGGCCGTCGGGCGTGGGGGCCGCCGGGCCGGTCCCGACCAGGCGGGCCAGCGTCGCGCGGGCGCCGCTGACCGGATCGAGGCGGACGTAGGCGGGCCACTGGTCGGTGTCGACGCGGTGGTAGACCAGCGTGCCGTCCCGGAAGAAGCGCGCGCCCGGCCCCTCGCCGCGCGGGCCGGGGGCGTCCCAGGTGAGGCGCGTGCCGGGCGTCAGCGGCCGCCGCGAGGCGTCCTCGACCTCCAGCGTGTAGCGGTGCGCCTGCGACCGCTTCCAGTCGTCGAAGAGGCCGGTGCCGAAGACGCCCACGTAGCCGCGGCCGACCGCCTGGCGCGCCACCCGGTTCATGCCGCCCGGAAAGCAGGTGTCGGCGGTGCGGTGCGAGATCTCGCGGATCTTCTGGGGGCCGTAGCGGTCCTCGATGTATTTGAGCAGGCTCGAACCGTAAAGATAAGCGGCGGTGCCGCCGGGGTAGGCGAGGGGGATGTTGGTGATCTGGTCGAGGTCGAAGAGGCGCCCTTCCAGGAAGGGCACGCGCAGGTGCATGTCGTAGAACGAGCTGCGCAGCCGCCCGCCGGTGGTCTGCCGCGACTCCATCAGGACGGCCATCCCCTCGACGAACCAGGTCGGCTCGGCCAGGTTGGGGGCGTAGGTGCGCCCCTCCAGCGTGTTGAGCAGGCGCGCGCACGGGCTCAGCATCGTGTCCAGGTGGACGACGTGGGTGAACTCGTGCGTGATCAGCAGCTTGCCGTAGTCGTCGAAGTCGTTCAGCTCGTCGAGCGGGTCTGGCGGCGCGCCGTAGGCGTTGATGAACGTGTACGGGATCGAGCTGGCCGAGCCGTTGGCGTTGTCGTCGAAGTCGCTGACCACCAGCTGGACGTGGCCGGCCGGGCGCCAGTTGAAATAGCGGGTGTTGAGCCGCCAGGCGCGCTCGGCGTAGTGGGCGAGCCGTTCGGCCAGGGCGCGCTCGTCGGGGTAGAAGTGGATGTCGAAGTGCGGCGTCTGCAGCGTGTACCAGTTCGCGCGCGGCAGCGGCGCCTGAGGGGGTGCCTCGGCGGGTTCGTCGACGTCCTGGGCTCGGGCGGCGCCGGCCAGCGAAAGCGCGGCCAATAGCAGGCCGGCGCCCACGCGCGTTCGCATCGCCGCGATTGTAGCCGGGCGCGCGCCGTCGGTGAAACGTTGCTGGCGGTCGAAGTCGTTCGTGGTTAACTTCGCCGGCTCATAAACCGGAACCGGACGAAAAGGAGAAGAAGCCATGAAGCGATTCGCCAGCGCGAACTGGAAGGGTGGTCTCAAGGGGGGCCAGGGGACCGTGACGGCCGCCAGCGGCGCCTTCACCAACCTGCCGTACAACTTCGTGCAGCGGTTCGAAAGCGGCGCCGGCAGCAGCCCCGAAGAGCTGATCGCGGCGGCTCACGCCAGCTGCTTCGCGATGGCGCTGTCCGCCGAGCTGGAGCGCGCCGGCTTGCCGCCCGAGAACGTCGACGCCAAGGCCACCGTGACCCTGGACAAGGTCGAGAGCGGCTTTGCCGTGACCTCGTCGCACCTCGAGGTGGTCGTGAAGCTGTCGGCGCCCGATCAGGCCAAATTCGAGCAGGCCGCCAACGCCGCCAAGGCCGGCTGCCCGATCTCGAAGCTGCTGAACGCCAAGATCACGCTCGACGCAAAGCTCGCGTAGTCACGTCCCAGCGGTCACCCGTCCTCGAACCCGAGGACGGGTCGCCCTGGGCGCGACCGGTCTCAGGGCTTCCGGGTCAGGTCGCGGCAGATCCGCAGGTGGCGCAGGGCCGAAGTGTAGTCGCCGGCCAGATCGTAGAGACGGGCGGCGTTGTAGTGGGCGTCGGCGTTGCGGCCGTCGGCCTCGATGGCCTTGGAGTAGGCGTCCAGGGCCGCGTCGTTCATCCCCTGGTCCTCCAGCACCACGCCCAGGTTGAACAGCGCCGTGGCGTCGCTGGCCCGGATGGTCAGCGCGCGGCGGTAGTGCGCCTCGGCGGCGGCCAGGTCGCCCCGCTCGTGCAGGATCCGCCCCAGGTTGATGTGCGCGTCGGCGTGCTCGGGCGCCTGCATCAGCACCTGGCGATAGCTGGCCTCGGCCTGCGTCGGGTCGGCCTCGTCGATGGTGCAGCCGATCTCGTACATCTCGTCGATGGTGGGGGCCGCCAGCTCCTCCTCGGGGGGAGCGGGGGCGCGCGAGCGCAGCATGGCCAGCGGCGCCTCTTCGGCCGGTGGCGCGTTCTGTTCGAACGACAGCAGCATCTGGCCCGACTCGACCTGCCAGCGCGAGCTGCCTTCGTGCACGATGACCGACTCGCCGTCGGCGCCCAAATGGACGCCCGTCAGCGGGTGCGTGTCGGGCAGGCTGTCGCGCAGCTTGCGCAGCGCCCGCGTCACGCGGTGGGCGGGGATGCGCTGCTTGACCAGCCCCTCGGCCTTGCGCAGCAGCAGCAGGTCCTGGAACGAGAACCGCAGCTCGCCGCGCGCGCCGCGCTCGGGCGCCAGGACGCCGGCCCGCAAGTACGCGCGTAACCGGCCGGACGACACGCCGATCATCTTGGCGACATCTTGCGTGGTGTAGCCGCTCACGGCGGCCCACTATAACGCCTCCGATCGGCGCCGACGAGACGATCCGTGCCGGCCGCCCCTCTACGAGGAGCGCTTGCGGGCGCGCTTCGGTTCCGCCGCCTGGTCGGCCGACTTGCGGGCCGCGCGGCGCGGTTCGTGGGACTCCTCGGCCGGCGCCGCCTCGGCGTGCGAGCCGCCGCCGGTGCCCTTGGCCAGGCTCGCCTTCAACGCCGCCATCAGGTCGATCACGCGGGCAGGCTCGGCGGGGGTGGGCGCGGCCTCGGAGATGTCCTGCCCCTGGACCTTGCGCTCGATGTCGGCCCGGACGCGCTCCTTGACCTCGTCGTGGTACTGGCTGGGGTCGAAGGTCTCGGCGGTGATCTGGTCGATGAGCTGCTTGGCCAGCTTCAGCTCGGCCTCGCGCGCCTCGCCGTCGGGCAGCGGCACCTCCGACATCGAGCGCACCTCGTCGGCGTAGAGCAGCTCTTGCAGGATCAGGCCGCGCCCGTCGGTCGAGGGGCGCAGCATGACCAGGTACTGCTTGCCGCGAGCCGCGTAGCGGGCCAGGGCGGCGCGTCCGGTGTCCCGCATCGCCTCCGTCAGCAGCCGGTACGCCTTGTCGCCGCCCTTTTCGGGCGACAGGTAGTACGGCTTCTCGAAGTAGACCGGGTCGATCTTTGCCAGCGGCACGAAGGCGTCGATGTCGATGCTCTGCGTGGCCTTTTCTTCCAGGGACTTCAGCTCTTCGGGCGTGAAGGTGACGTACTGGTCCTTGGCGAACTCATAGCCCTTCACCATGTCGTCGCGGGTCACGATCTCGTTGTCGCGCGGGCAGATGTACTGCTGCTTCAGCCGCGAGCCGCACTTCTTGTGCAGCAGGTTGAACGAGATCGCGGCCGCGCTCTGGGTGGCCGGGTAAAGCCGCACCGGGATCGAGACCAATCCGAACGAGATCGTGGCGCCAGCGATGGGTCGAGCCATGGTGCTCCAGTGTAGTTGCGTGTGGGATGACTGCCAAAATTTATGGACGGCCCGCCTTCATCGCCGCGATGAGCTGCTCGGCGGCGACCGGACCCTTCCCGGTGTCCTCGTGCTTGAAGAAGACGTAGGCCGTCGCCCACGGCCGGGCCGCGATGGTTTCACCCCAGCGCGCCACCGCCGCCTGGTCGTAGTCCTCGCGCCGCAGCCGCAGGTACCCCCAATCCGCGGTCGCCTCGACGGGGGTGGTCAGGTCCTCGGCGTCCGCGACGCACAGCGCGGCCCGCCGGTCGCGCAGGCAGCCGTAGACGTCGTCGGCGAACCACGAGGCGTGACGGAACTCCAGCGCGGCGGGCAGGTCCGCCGGCAGCCCCGCCAGGAACGCGTCCAGGCGGGGAATGTCCTTTTTGAGGTTGGGCGGAAGCTGGAACAGGACCGGCCCCATCTTGGTGCCCAGGCCGCGCGCCGCCGCGCCCAGCCGATCCAGCTCGCCCGCCACGTCCGCCAGCCGTTTGTCGTGGGTGACGCGGCGAGGGCTCTTGAGCGCGAACTTGAAGCCCTCCGGCGTCTCGGCGGCCCACTTGCCCAGCAGCTCGGCGGTCGGCATGCGGTAGAAGCTGTTGTTGATCTCGACGGCCGGGAAGATGCCGGCGTAGTGAGCCAGCATTTTGGCTTGCGGCAGCTTCTCGGGATAAAAGCCGCCGCGCCAGGCCGTGTAGCTGAATCCGCTGGTGCCGATGAGGAGCTGCATGGTGGTGTTTGCCCAAATCCGGCGCGAGTCGGTAAGATACTGCTGATGGCGCGTGACCGCGTCGCCAATCCGCTGGAGGACACCACGCGGATGGCGCCAGCTCCCCCGGCGGATGCGCACGAAGGCGGCCCGGCGCCGGCTCTGGTCGTCCTGTCCGGATCGAACGTGGGCGAGATGTACCGGATCGAGAAGGACGCGGTCGTGATCGGCCGCGGCGATCGGGTCGACATCCGGCTGGTCGACGACGGGATCTCGCGCGAGCACGTTCGCCTGACCAAGGTCGCCGGCGGGGTCGAGCTGCAGGACCTGGGCTCGACCAACGGGACGTTCCGCAACGGCAAGCGCGTCGACCGGGAGCTGCTGGCCGAAGGGGACAAGATCCTGCTCGGGTCGACGACCATCTTGAAGTTCAGCCTGCAGGACCACCTGGACGAGATGTTTCAGCGGCAGATGTCCGAGTCGGCGCTGCGCGACGGACTGACCCGCGCTTACAACAAGCGTTACTTCATCGACCGCATCGACAGCGAGTTGCAGCACGCGCTCCGGCACGGCACGCCGCTGGCGCTGCTCTTCCTCGACATCGATCACTTCAAGAAGATCAACGACGCCCACGGCCACCCGGCGGGCGATCACGTCCTCACCGAGCTGGCCAGGGTGGTGATGACCCTGCTGGGCGACGATTGCACGCTGGCCCGCTTCGGCGGCGAGGAGTTCGCGATCCTCGGACGTGGGATGGACCTGGACGCCGCGTCCGTGCTGTCCGAGCAGCTCCGGGCCGCCGTTGCGGCGCACCCCTTCTCGTTCGACGGGCGGCCGATCTCGGTCACGGTCAGCGTCGGGGTCGCGCGGGCGCCGGACCCCGGCCTGGCGACGGCCGGCGACCTGGTGGCGCGCGCCGACGAGGCGATGTACGCCGCCAAGCGCGGTGGCCGCAACCGGGTGGTGGTGGCCGGCCAGGCTACGTGAGCACGACCCGCCGGGCGAGGGCGCGCTGGAGACGGGTCAGGTACTCGGCCCGGGGGATCGCCACCGCGCCCAGCCGGGTGAGGTGCGGCGTCGGCACCTGGGCGTCGAGCAGCGTGAACCCGCAGGCGCGCAGCCGCTCGACGAGGTGGCCCACCGCGGCCTTCGACGCGTCGGTGCGGCGGTGGAACATCGATTCGCCGCCGAAAAAGCCCCCCAGCGCCACGCCGTAAAGGCCGCCGACCAGCCGGTCTCCCTCCTCCCAGACCTCGACGCTGTGAGCGTGGCCCAGGCGGTGAAGCTCGGCGTAGGCGCGCACGAAGTCGCCGGTGATCCAGGTCGACGGGCGATCGCCGCCGGTCTCCGCGCATGCTTGCATCACGTCGGCGAAGGCCCGGTCGACGGTGAAGCTCCACCCGTACCGGCGGGCGGCGCGGCCCACGCTCCGGTGCGGCCGCCAAGTCTCGAGCTCGAAGATGGCGCGCGGATCCGGCGACCACCAGGTCACGACCGGATCGGACGACCAGGGGAACACCCCCGCGCGATACGCCGCCAGCAGGGTGGGGACGTCCAGCCGCCCGCCCAGGGCCACCAGGCCCTCCGGGCCCGACGCGGCGGACTCCTCTTCGGTGACGGCGATGGGGCGCGAAAAAAGGCGCGGTCCGTCGTTGGAGTCCACAGCGTGGAGTCTAACAGCGGTCCGCGCCTCGTATAGATCCGCCCGGGCGGCCGTATCCGCCATCCCGCCCGGAGCTTTTGGGTGACTTACATGCCCTGATCGGCCGAGGCGCCCTGATCGCCCGCGCCGGTATTTTGGTCCTCCGAGCGCTCGTTCTGGTCGGACGGCCGGTTGGCGTTTTCGCGCGCGCGGCGCCGGCCACCGCTGACCATGCCGCCCTTGCGACCCGCCTCCCGCGCCTCTTCCGAGTCGAATTCGTGCGCGGTCCCCTTCTGGTGCGCGGCCTTTCCGCCCTGCGACGAGATCTGCCGCTGCCGTTCGGGGTCCATCCCAGCAAAGCCGCGTCCGCGGCTCTCGCCCTTCTCGTTGCTCGCCATGACGCTTTCCTTCCCCGCGGAACCTCGCCCGCGTCGCTTGGAACAGCTCTTCCTGTCGGTCCCAGCTTCTAGTCAAAAGCTGTGCACGGTCCCGCCATGGAACAGGGGGGGACGTCGCGCTCACCGACGGGGCGGCGCAGGTTTACGAGCGATGTGGCCGTCCAGTGACGTTGGCTGCGTTACGACTCGGCCATCTCGTCAGGGTCCAGCTCGACGACACCCGGCACGGGCGGTGGTGCGCTGCCCTGTGTGCGTGGATCGCGCACAGCGAGAACGGTGACCTGATACTCGATGTCGCGATCGGCCAGCGGGTGCAGCAGGCGCACCCGGGCCAGCTTGGCGTCGGCGCTCAGCACCTTGAACTGCACCGGGACGCCCGACGCGGGATCCTTGGCCTGGAACACCGCTCCGGGCTTGAGGTCGGTCCCGGCGGGAAAGGCGTTGCGCGGCATTTCGCGGATCGGCAGCGCGTCTTCATTGCCGAAGGCCTCCTTGGCCGGGATGACCCCTTTCGATTCGTCGCCCGGGCTCAGGCCCTCCAGCCGCTTCTCCAGCCCGGGCAGCATCTTGCCGTCGCCGTGGACGTAACGCAGCGGCCCGCTGCGGTCGGACGACTCGATGACGTCTCCGCCTTTGATCTTCAGCTCGTAAGCGAGTTCGACGCTGAGGCCCCGCGCGATCTTCATGCGGGACAGCGTAATGCCGGGGGAATCGCTTTAAAAGGAGATCATGGATTCGACCTGCTCGCGCGCGTAAGATGACTTGCCCGGGCGGCGCACGAAAACCCGCTTTTCCAGACACCGACGTCCATCTCGCCGCTCGCTCCTGCCGGTCCGGCATTTCTTGAGAAAGGCGCTTCATGACCGTAGGTCGCCCCCAGCCTAGGGTGTTTGTGCGCGTTTTTGGCGCGCTCGCCGTCCTGACGGCGGCTGCCGCGGGCGGCGCTCTCGTCCCGGCCGGCTGCGGGGGTGGCGCGCAGATGCGCCGGATCGACGCCGGCGCCACCGGGGGAACCAGCGGCACCGGCGGCACCGGCGGCACCACCGGCACCGCCGGCACCACCGGCACCGGGGGCACCGGGGACACGTCGTCCGGCGGGCAGGACGCGGGAACCGACCACCCGGCGACCGGCCCGATGTCGAACGACGGCGACCCCTGTACGGCCGCGTCGGCCTGCAAGTCCGGGTTCTGCGTCGACGGTGTCTGCTGCGAGAGCGCCTGCACCGGCGACTGCCTGACCTGCGCCGGCGACGGCACCGAGGGGAGCTGCGTCCCCGCCGATCGCGGGACCAACCCGCGCGGCAAGTGCGTCGACGACGGCGCCGCGACCTGCGGCACGAACGGAACCTGCGACGGCGCCGGAAGCTGCGAGAAGTACCCGGCCGGGGTGGCCTGTCAGATGGCCGGCTGCACCGGCTCGACGCTGACCTTCGCGGGACGCTGCGACGGGAACGGCGCGTGCGGGGCGCCGCCCAGCCAGTCCTGCGCGCCGTTCATGTGCGGCGCGAACGGGCAGTGCAAGACCACCTGCGCCATGGACGCGGACTGCGCGACCGGCACCTTCTGCGTGGCCGGAAGCTGCGGCAAAAAGCCGATCGGCGCCAGCTGCGGCGGCGCGTCCGACTGCAATTCCGGCACCTGCGCGCAGGGCGTCTGCTGCGCGACGTCCTGCGCGGGGACTTGCAAGTCGTGCGCGGTGACCGGGAGCGCCGGCACCTGCATCGACGTCCCGGCCGGGCAGGACCCGCTGGCCGAGTGCGACGGCCAGGGGCCGTCGAGCTGCCTGCAGGACGGGTTCTGCGACGGCAAGGGGGCCTGCGAGATCTACGCGGCGGGCACCTCTTGCGGGGCCGGCACCTGCACGGGCGGAACCTACACGCCCGCCGGGAAGTGCGACGGCGCCGGCACCTGCGCGCCCGCGGCCGCCCAGAGCTGCAAGGCCTACCTGTGCGGCACCGGCGGGACCTGCAAGACCAGCTGCGCGGCGGACACCGACTGCGCCACCGGGTACTTCTGCGTGGGCGGAAGCTGCGCCAAGAAGGGGCTGGGCACCACCTGCTCGGCCGATTCGGATTGCGGCTCGGGCCACTGCGCGCAGGGCGCCTGCTGCATGACCGCCTGCGCGGGGACGTGCATGTCGTGCGCGCTGGCCGGGACCAGCGGAACCTGCGCGCCGATCCCGACCGGCATGGACCCGTTCAATCAGTGCGCCGATCAGGCGGCCAAGAACCCCTGCGGGACCAGCGGCGCCTGCGACGGCAATGGGGCCTGCGCGTACTACCCGGCCGGCACCACCTGCGCCGGCGCCTCGTGCACGGGCTCGACGCTGACCCAGTCGCGGACCTGCGACGGCGCGGGGACCTGCCGGCCCGCCACGACCGCCATGTGCGATCCGTTCGCCTGCGGCACCGCCGCCTGCAAGGCGGCCTGCACTACCAACGCCGACTGCGTGGCGCCCAACGTCTGCAGCAACGGCAGCTGCGGCAAGCTGCCGCCGGGGGCGCCCTGCACCAGCGCGTCGTCCTGCGTGTCGGGGTTCTGCGCCCAGGGCGTCTGCTGCGACAAGGCCTGCACGGGCACCTGCCTGTCCTGCGCGCTCTCCGGGAGCGCCGGGACCTGTTCGCCGGTTCCGGCCGGCGCTGCGCCCAACCCGACCAGCCAGTGCGCCGCCACCGCCGCCTCGGGATGCGCGACCGACGGGCTGTGCGACGGGGCGGGGCATTGCCGCGAGTGGCCCAGCGGCACGGTCTGCGCGCCGGCCAGCTGCACCGAATCGACCCTGAAGCCGGCCGCCACCTGCGACGGCGCCGGGACCTGCCGGGCCGTCGCGCCGGGTAACTGCCCCGGCAACCTGGTGTGCGACGCGGCCACGATGAACAGCTGCAAGACCAGGTGCACGGCCGACGCCGACTGCGTCTCGCCCACGGTCTGCAGCGGCGGAAGCTGCTCGCTCAAGCCGAACGGCACCGCCTGCTCGTCCGGCTCCGAGTGCGCGACCAACCTCTGCCAGCAGGGGGTCTGCTGCGCGACCAGCTGCACCGGGACCTGCATGTCCTGCGCGGTCTCCGGCAAGGCCGGGAGCTGCAACCCGGTGGTGGCCGGCGGGGCCGACCCGACCGCGACCTGCGCCGACAAGGGGGCCGGCACCTGCGCCACCAACGGCAAGTGCGACGGCGCCGGCAAGTGCCAGCTCTACCCGGCCAACACCGTCTGCGTGGCGGCGACCTGCCTCATGGGCGACGTGTTCACGCCGGCCCGGACCTGCGACGGCGCGGGGACCTGCAAGACCGTCACGTCCACGCTGTGCGATCCGTGGGGCTGCGGCACCAATGGCCAGTGCAACACGACCTGCGGCGGCAACGGCGACTGCACCGCACCGGCCACTTGCGCCGCGGGCAGCTGCGGCAAGCTGCCGGCCGGGCAGTCCTGCGCGACGGCCAACGCCTGCCAGTCGGGGTTCTGCGCCAACGGCGTCTGCTGCAACACCGCCTGCACCGGCACCTGCACCGCGTGCAATCTGAGCGGCACGATGGGGACCTGCACGGACGTGCCGGCCGGCCAGGCGCCGACGCCGGCCGCCCAGTGCTCGGACGCCGGCGCCAGCACCTGCGGCACCAACGGCAAGTGCGACGGCAACGGCGGCTGCCAGAAGTACGCCTCCGGCACCACCTGCGCGGGCGCCACCTGCAGCGGGTCGACGCTTCAGCCGGCGTCGACGTGCAACAGCAGCGGCACCTGCGTGAAGCCGGGGACCAGCATGTGCAACCCGTACCAGTGCGGGACGAACGCGTGCAAGGCCGCTTGCACAGCCAACGCCGATTGCGTCTCGCCGTACATCTGCGCCGGCGGAAGCTGCGTGCCGCCCGTGACGCTGACCGTGCTTCTGGCCGAACGCGATCTGCTGTCCACCGACGCCGAGATCGCGCCGCATCTGCAGATCAAGAACGCCGGAACCAATTCGGTGGCGCTGTCGAGCGTCACCCTGCGCTACTGGTACACGGAAGAGGGAACCGACGGCGCGACAGTCCCGAGCACGCCGATTGCGCAGCAGGTGAACTGCGACTACGCCGCCCTCTCGGGCGGCTGCGGCAGCGTCGTCATGTCGATGGTGCAGGTGTCGCCGGCGCGCGCCGGCGCGAACTTCTACCTGCAGGTGGGGTTCACGTCCGGCGCCGGAACGCTCGCCGGCGGCGTCAACACCAGCGACATCCAGCTGCGCCTCAACAAGATCGACTACACGCACTACGCGGAGAGCGACGATTACTCCTACCTCTCGACGACGTCCTACACGGCCACCACCAAGGTCACGGCCTATCTGAACGGGACGCTCATCTATGGGACGGAGCCCATGTAAAGCGGGTGGCCCGCTCGGGGGGCGCGACGGGCGACCGCTCGCGCTCGTTGGACAGCGCTCGCGCGCGGGGCGCGACCACGCCGGCCGCTCAGGTCAGCGAAGGCTCGGGACGGCTCGCCCCGACGGGTTCAGGCCGTCTCGAGCGAACGGCGCTCAGGCCGTTTCGACGGTGACCAGGTTGGGCGCGAAGGCGCGCAGCGCCTGCAGGCTGCGGGACTGCCATTGAGCGGCGGGATCGCTGAGGAAGCGGATGCGGTAGTGGTCGGTGGCGCGCTCGTCGACCTGCGCGATCCAGCGGACGAACTCTTTCAGGCAGGACGAGTTCATGAAGACCAGCTCGCGAAAGTCGGCGACGACTTCGCCGGTGTGCGCGCGGCGGGCCTGGTCGTCGACCGAGTCCAAGAAGGGGCCGAGCGGCGCGTTGACGCGCAGGTCGGCGTTACCCCACAACCGCAGCACCAGCGACTGGCCGTCGAAGCTGGCAGTGGCCTCGAACTCCACGTCCTTGATTCCCGGTATCGGCGACGCCCCCATCGGTTTCAGTTTACACGGATTTCGGGATCACTCGAAAGCGTCGCCCTTCTCGGCCTTGCCGTGCCGGTGCTTCTGGTGCGCGGCTTTCGGCCGCGGCCAGGCGCCGACCACGTCGGTCGTGGTGCTGGGGGCTGGCGGGGCCGGTCCGGTGGCAGGTGGGGGCGGTTCGTTCCCCGGCCCCGGCCCCGCGGCGGATGGGGCCGGCCCCGCGCTGGCGGGCGGCGCGGCGCGGTCCGCCGGGGTGGCGGGCAGCGGGACGACGGCCGGGGCCGAAGGCGGGGCGGCGAGCTGAGA
>JAICYS010000411.1 GCA_025934105.1 Myxococcota bacterium
GGTGGCGTGGCGCTGATCCGCGCGCTGTCGGCTCTGGACGGGCTGAAGTTCGACGACGATCGGCAGTACGGCGTCAACATCATCCGCCGCGCCGCCGAGGAGCCGCTGCGCCAGATCGCGGCCAACGCCGGCGTGGACGGCTCGATCGTCGTCGACAAGGTGAAGAACGGCAAGGGCGCGTTCGGCTTCAACGCGGCCACCGAGGAGTACGAGGACCTGGTCAAGGCCGGCGTCATCGACCCGACCAAGGTGGTGCGGGCGGCGCTGCAGAACGCGTCGTCGGTCGCCTCGCTGATGCTGACCACCGAGGCCCTGGTGGCCGAGCGGCCCAAGAAGAAGGCGGGCGGCGGCGCGGGAGCGCACGGCGCGGGCGCCGGTGGCATGGGCGGGATGGGCGGCGACGACGACTTCTAGGTCGACGCCGCTCTGAGCCGATCGCGTTGACGGAGCTGGGCTTTGCCCAGCGGAGTCGCCGCGGCAGGCTCGAGGAACTTTTTTAGTTCCGGTCTGTCTGACAAAGGGGAGGAGCCTCGCGGCTTCTCCCCTTTTTTTGTGCGCGGGCGCCGCTCAGATCTGCAGGCCCAGCAGCAGCGACGGGTAGACCCGCACGGTGGTGCGGCCGCTGCGCGAGACGCTCTCGGGGCCGAAGCCCAGGTCGGCGTCCTGGCCGTCGACGCCCACGGCGACGTTGGCGCCGGCGCCACCCAGTACCACCAGGTTGCGAAACAGTCGCACCGCGGCCTGCAGGCGCAGCGCGCTGACGAAGAGCGGGTTGTCGCCCGAGCGCCAGCCCTGTTGCAGCTGGACCTGCTCGGCCTGCACCTCGAGATAGGCGAGCGGGCCTTTTTCGACCGAGAACCGCCAGCCGAGGCCGGGCGCGAATCCCCACCGGCGGGTGCCGCGTGTGAAGTGGGCCGGGCCGGCCGGGAGGTCGCCGCCCGGCTGGTACCCGACGGAGAGCGTCGTGTAAAGGTGCCGTCCGCCCAGCTTGAGCGCGAAGTTCGTGGCCAGCACGTCGGTCGCGTAGACCGCCGCCTCGTGGATGCCGTCGCCGATCAGGTTCAAGAGCGCCAGCGATTCGCCGTCGTCATGGGCGGCGACGTTGACGACGCCCACCTGAAAGCCGTGGTGCTGGCCGGCCACGTTGAGCACGCCGAGACGGAAGCCCGCCGCCTGTTTGGCGGCGTTCACCACGCCGATCTGGGTGCCCGAAGCCTGCTGCGCGTAGTTCGCCACGCCCAGCTGCATTCCTTCCATCTGGTCCGCCAGGTTCAGGCCGGCCGCGATCTGGGCGCCGTGAAACGTGCCGGTCGCCAGGTTGAGCCCGGCGGCGATCTGCGCGCCGCTGCCGTCGCCGTCCAGCACGTTGGCGCCCGCGCTCAGGGTGAGCCCGCGGCTGCGGCCGCGTGCGATGTTGGCGCCGGCGGCGATCTGCGCGCCGTGGTAGCCGCCCCCGGCCACGTTGGCGCCCACCGCCAGCTGGGCGCCCCGCAGGTCCTCGTCCACCTGGTCGTAGGCCAGCGACAGCTGGAACCCATGCACGCGGCGCGCGCGGTCGGCCACGAAGCCGAACGAGAAGCCGTCGACCTCCACGTCGCCGTCGGAGGGCGTCGGGAACACCACCGTGTGCAGCGGGACGCGGGTCGGCGCGGGCCGCGCGGTCACCGCCGGTGCCGCCGGCGAAGGGGCCGCCGGCGCGTCGCCGCGCGCCACCGTGAGCTCGCGGGCGTCGCCGCCGTGGAAGGCCGAGCGGCGGATGGGGGCGCGCTGGCCGGCCACCAGGGCGACCTCGGCCTGAAGCACCACCGGCGCGCCCTCCATGGAGATCACGTAGTCGCCCGGATCGACGCCCAGCTCCAGCGTGCTGCCCCGGGCCTTGTGCAGCTCGGCGATCAGCGTCCCGTCGCCCTGTCGCACGGTGATGCGGCCGGCCAGCTCGGGCGGCAGGATCAGCCCCGACGCGGTGCCGCGCACGTCGGTGACGACCATGTCGCCGGTCCCCGTCAGGTCGAACTCATAGGCGGCGTGCTGCGGGCCGCCCTGCGTCCGCTCGGTGCGCTCCAGCGTCTCCTGCGAGGCGAACTGAAACGCCTCCTGCAGGGTCACGCGGCGGTCCTGGTTGGCGTCGGCGGCGCCGCGCAGCCCCGACAGCAAGAAGTACGTGAAGAACGAGGCGGCGATCCGATCCGACTCTTGCGCCTGCTCGTCGGCCGACGTCGACGTCAAGAACGCGTGCCCGCGCATGTCGATCGAGCTGTCCAGCAGGAACGGCGGCCGCTTGATCCCCCCCTTGTGACGCGTGAACGCGCCCGACGCGCACGAATCCAAAATGACCAGCCGCAGGTCGGCGGGCGAGCGCTGGACCCGGGCGCGCAGGTCGTCGTACGGATACCGGTCGCGTCCCACCAGGAGGCCTTCTTCGTCGGAGTGCCCCGAGTAATAGATCAGCAGCTCGCGCCGGACGCCGGCCGAGCGGTCGGCCTGCAGGCGAGCTTCGACCGCGGCGAAGCCGGCGTCGACGGCGGCGCGGGTGGGGTCCGAGACGAACACCGCGTCGGCGGGCGCCACGCCGCCCAGAGTCTCGAGCACCCGCCCCATGGCCTGCGCGTCGCTGGCCGCGTACCGCAGGTGTGGCCGGGACGGTCCACCGTCGGCCACGCCGATCAGCAGGGCGTAGCGGTGCAAGCGGGCGGCGGCGGGCGCGGCGGGAGTCTCCGCGGCGGCCCGCGAGGTCTGCAGGGCCAGCACGGCGCCCATCAGGAAGACGGTCCAGCGAATCATCGGAGCTCCTTGGCGGCGGCGCCCGGCTTGTCGAGCGCGATCGAGGTCTGTTCGTAAGGCGACGGGAGCGCCAGCGGCGCCACGCGGGCGTCGCCGGGGCGGGCAGCCAGCGCGCGCGCCGCGGTGACCACGGGCCCGATCGCGAACGGCCGCGGGGCGGTGACCA
>JAICYS010000306.1 GCA_025934105.1 Myxococcota bacterium
CCGGGCAAGAACGCCTTCACGCCGCCGCGGATGGTGACCGACAGGCCACCCTTCACGCGCGCGCTGATCGTTCCCTCGATCAGCTCGTCGCGCTCGCAGGCGCTGCTGATCTCGTCCCAAACTTTCAGGCGATCGGCCTTCTCTTTCGAAAGCACGCACAGGCCGTTCTCGTCCTCGCGGCTCTCCAGAAAGACGTCGATCTCGTCGCCTTCTTTGACGCTGACGGCGCCGTCCGCCGTCGTGAACTCGTAAAGAGGGATCGTCCCTTCGGACTTGTACCCGATGTCGACCACCACGTGGTCCTTGCCGACGTTGATGACCTTGCCTTTGACGATGTCTCCCTCTTTGACATCCTCGTGCTTGAGGGACTCTTCGAACAACGCGGCGAAGTTCTCCTCCTCGTGTGAAGTGTTTTGACGGGTGGTCGGTGAAACCATGCGTTTGATCCTCTGCCTTCCGGGCCCCGATCTGGTCGATGGAGGGCCGTGACTTTGATGTCCCGCGGCGGGCGGGGGTTCGGGTTTTCGTCGCGCGCGCCGACCATTCGGCGCCGCGAGGGCTGAAAGAAGGGGCGAAACTTAACGTTGCCGCCCCGCGATGTCAACGCGGTCGAGGTCCTCAGACCTCGAAGAATTACGGGGTTTTCGAAGCGGACCGCTCCCCCGTCCGGCCGAGCACGATCTCGGCCATCTTGTCGACCACCTGGCCGGGCCCGAGCGCGGACGAGTCGATCTCGACGGCGTCGTCGGCCCGGCGCAGGGGCGCCGCGGCTCGGCTGGAGTCTCGCTCGTCTCGGGCCAGGATCTCCGCCTTCGTCTGAGCCAGGTCGGCCGGACGCCCCCCCGCCTTGAGCTCGGCCACGCGACGCCGCGCCCGCTCGTCCGCGCTGGCCGTCAGAAAAAACTTCGCCTCCGCGTCCGGAAACACCACGGTTCCGATGTCGCGTCCTTCCACGACCACCCCACCGGCCGCGCCGATCCGGCGCTGCAAGCCCAAGAGCGCCGCCCTCACCTCCGGCAGCGCTGAGACCCGTGAGGCGCCGTCCGAAATTTCCGGCGTTCGAATGGCAGTGGTCAGGTCCTCGCCGTGGGCGAGCACCCGGTTGACGTCTCCGTCCAGCCGGAAGGCCAAGTCCAGCCCGTCAGCCAGTGACGCGACGCCCGCGCCGTCGTCCCAGCCGATCCCGCGCTGCCGAGCGCGCAGCGCCATGGTGCGGTAAATCGCGCCGGTGTCCAGCAAGGCATAGCCCAGCCGCGCCGCCAGCAGCCGCGCGGCGGTCGACTTGCCGGCCCCCGCCGGTCCGTCGATGGCGACGATCAGACGCGAGCGCAACCCATAGCTCCGCTCGCCATCCTCCCGGCTTAGCCGTTCTTGCGGAAGCGCGACGGGTACGCGTCGCCGAAGTCCTTCTCCGGGTGCAGCGACTTGGCGCGCGCAATCAGAGAGTCTTCGGTCTCGACGTTCTTCGGATCGGGCAGGCAGCACTCGACGGGGCAAACGGCCTGACAGGCCTCATGGTCGTGGAACCCGACACACTCGGTGCACAGCTTGGGATCGATGACGTAGATGTCGTCGCCCTCGCTGATCGCCTCGTTGGGGCACTCTGGCTCGCAGGCGCCGCAGTTGATGCATTCCTCGGTGATGTAAGTGGCCATCGAATTCAGCGCGGAGTCTAGGGGAGCGACCAAAAGGCGTCAATCGTAGACATGCGTCAGGCCTGCGCCGGCGCCGGTTCAGTCACCACCTGCGCCCGCCCCACCCGTCCGTTCGCCCCGTTTCGCAGGTTGACGGCCACCAGCTTGGAGACCCCCGGCTCTTCCATGGTCACCCCGCACAGGCGATCGGCGATCTCCATCGTGCGGCGGTTGTGCGTGATGATGATGAACTGCGACCGGTCGGTCATCTCGCGGACCACCTGGTTGAAGCGACCCACGTTGGCCTCGTCCAGCGGCGCGTCGACCTCGTCGAGCACGCAGAACGGCGACGGCTTGACCAGGAAGATCGCGAACAGCAGCGAGACCGCGGTGAGCGCCTTTTCGCCGCCCGACAGCAGCTCGATGTTCTGGCTGACCTTCTTGCCGGGCGGGTTGGCGATGATGTCGATGCCGGTCTCCAGCATGTCGTTCTCGTCGGTCAGCGCCAGCTTGGCGTGGCCGCCGCCGAACAGGCGCGGGAACATGGCCTGGAACTCGGCGTTGACGGCGTCGAAGGTCTCGCGGAACCGCTTGCGCGAGGCCTTGTTGATCTTGTCGATCGCCGTCTCCAGCTGCGCCACCGCCGATTCCAGATCGGTGCGCTGGGCGGTCAGGAAGTCGTAGCGCTTCTGCAGTTCTTCCGACTCCTCGATGGCGGTCAAGTTGATCTCGCCCATGCGGTCGATGAGGCCCCGCAGCTCGGTGGCGCGCTGTTCCTCCGCGGCTCCGAACAGCGGGCGCAGGTGGTAGTCGACCACCACGCCCCCCAGCACGACGTCGCGGTAGCGATCGGCGATCTGTTCCTCGATCGAGGCCCGCCGCATGGCGGCCTCCTGGGCGCGCAGCTCCAGCCGGGACGCCAGCTGGGACAGCCGCGCCACCTCGGCGCGCACGGCCCGCAGCTCGGCTTCGCGCGCGGCCAGGGCGCCGCTGCGAGTCTCGAGCGCGCCCTGCCGCTCGCCGTGGGCGCGGGCCAGCGCCTCGGCCTCGGCCTGCGCCAGCTCCGCCTCGCGCCGCAGCTCGACCGCCTGCGCCGCCAGCGACTCGCCCCGGGCCAGGTCCTCTTGCGTGGTCGCGTCCAACCGAGCGGACCGCGCCTGGTCCTGGCTCTGATCGTTGAGCAGGCGGTCCAGCGTCTGGCGGGCGTTCTGGCGCCGCTCCGTGGCCTGGGTCGCCGCGATCTTGAGCGTCGTCAGCACGCCCACGCCGCGGTCCACCTCGTCGGCCAGCGCGACCGTCTGGATGCGCAGCTCACCGGCGCGATGCTCGGCCTCTTCCTGCGCGGCCCGGATCGTCTCCAGCTCGCCGGCCGCCTTGCTGACGCGCGCGTCGCTCTCTTCAGCCGCGCGCGCCAGGTCCAGCGACTGCGCCGCCAGCGCGGCCCGGCGCGATTCCAGCCGCCGCCGCTCGTCGACCAGGCGCTCGAGGTCCTTGCGCTGGCCCAGCAGCGACATCTCGTCGGTGCGCAGCGCCGCCGCCGCTTCGTCGCGCGAGCGGGTGAGGTCGGCGGCGGTCTGCTTGCGCTCGACGTGCTTGGCCAGCGCGGCCTCGACGTCGGCGTCCAGGCGCTCCATGACCGCTTCCAGCTCCCGGATCTCCCGCCGCTGCTCGAGCAGGCCGGCCAGCGCCGTGTCGCGCGAGCCGCCGGTGACCACGCCGTGCGGATCGATGACCTCGCCCTCCAGCGTGACGATCGTCTTGTCGGTCCGCGTTTCGCGCCACAGCGCCAGCGCCTTCTCCAGATCCTCGACCACCAGCACGTCGCCCAGCAGGTAGGTGGCGACCGCGTCGTACTTGTGGTCGTATCCGATGAGGTCGAGCATGCGGCCGCGCACGCCCTCCGCCTGCGGCCAGACGTCGGAAACGGCCGCTGGATCCACCAGCGGCAGCGGTGCGTCACCGGCCGCCGCCCCCGAGGCGCCGCCGCTGGCGTCGTAGAGGACCTCGCCCCGCGTCGGGCGCAGCGCGCGCGGTATGAACGAGGACCGCCCCTCGCTCTGGCGCTTGAGGAACTGGATCGCCTCGATGCCGGCTTCGTGCGACTCGACGATCACGTTTCCCAGCCGCTCGCCCAGGACCGCCTCCACGGCGGTCTCGAGCTCGGGCGGCGGCCGCATGATGTCGGCCACCAGCCCCTCGACGCCCCGGGCGCCCTGCCCCTGCTGATGCTCGCGCATGATGGCGCGCACGCCGCTCTGGAAGCGCTCGTAGCGCTCTTGAATCTCCCGCAGCGACGCCAGGCGGGACCGGCGGCGATGCGCCTCCTCGCGCAGGGTCTCCAGCTCCAGCTCGCCGCGCCCCAACTCGGCGCGCACCGTGGTCAGCGCCGCCTCGTCGTCGATCACCTTCTGGCGCGCGGCCTCCACGCGCTCGGCGATGGTCTCCACCTGTTCGCGAAGCGTCGTCTCCTCGGCGAGCAGCGCCGCCAGCCGCTCGGACGCGGCCGAGTCCTCGCCGGCCAGGCCGTCCAAACGCCCGCGCAGGTCCTCGCGCCGGTGTTCCGCGGCCGCCCGCTCGGCCTCGATGCGCGCGATCTTGGCGGTGGCCGATCCCATCTCGGACAGCGCCGCCTCGAGGGCCCGGCGCGCCTCGGACAACGCCTGCCGGCGCTCTTCCTGGACGGCCGCTTCCTCGTCGTGCTCCTGGCCGCGCCGCTCGGCGTCGGATTCGATCTCGGCCAGCCGATTCTGGATCTCGTCGATGTCGGCCGCGCGGATCACCGCCCGCGCCCGCAGCTCCTCGGCCTCTCGAGCGCCGGCCGCGGCGCGCGACCGCAGCCCGGCCGCCTCGGCCTCCTGGTGCGCCGACCGCTGCATCCCGAGCTGCGCCTTGTTGGACAGCGCGAACAGATCGTCCTTCGCCGCCGCCAGCTCGGCGGTCTCCTCGGAGACCGCCAGCCGTTCCACCTCCACCGCCGCCTCTCCGGCGGCCAGCGCCGTGGCCTGCGTGTCATGCAGCTCGCGGACGTCGACCAGCTCCGCGTGGGCCGATTTTTCTTCGGCGAGGTGCCCCAGGTAGCGCTGCGCCGACGACCAGAGGTCCAGGTCGCGCAGTTCGGCCTTGTATCGCTTGTAACGCTCGGCCTTCTGCGCCGCCAGGCGCAGCGACCGCAGCCGTCCCTCGATCTCGGTGACCACGTCGGAGACGCGCAGCAGGTGCTGGCGGGTCGAGTCCATCCGCCGCTCGGCCGACTTCTTCTTGGCCTTGTAGCGCGTGATCCCGGCCGCCTCGTCGATGAGTCCGCGGCGGTCCTCGGGGCGCGACGAAACGATGAACCCGATGCGCCCCTGCTCGATGATGGCGTACGCCTTGGACCCGACGCCGGTTCCCAGGAAGAACTCGACGACGTCGCGCAAGCGCGACGGGACGCCGTTCAGCAGGTACTCGCTGTCGCCGTCCCGGTACAAGCGGCGGGTCACCACGATGTCCTCGGGCGCGGCCAGCCCCCACGGCACGCCCCCCGGCGCCGCGTCGACCCCCAGGCCAAGGGCGTCGAACGTCAGCGAGACCTCGGCGAAGCCGGCCGGGCCGCGGCTCTCGGAGCCGGCGAAGATGACGTCCTCCATCGCCCGGCCGCGCAGGTGCTTGGCCGACTGCTCGCCCATGACCCAGCGAATGGCGTCGACCACGTTCGACTTTCCGCAGCCGTTCGGGCCCACGATCGACGTGATGGGATCGGGGAAGCTGATGATCGTCTTATCGACGAACGACTTGAACCCGCAGATGTCGATCCGCTTGATCTTCACTCAGGCCTCCACTTTGGGGGTCGCCGCTACCGCCGCCATACGTGCGACGTATGGTCACGCCACGAGACCCTCTTCTAGCACCCGGGAGGTGGTTCTGTAAAACCCAATCGAGTAAGGTCGCGCCCTTCGAAGGAATGCGCAAATTCCTTGCGCATTTGCGCCACATGTCTCCAGGTCCCGCCCGCCGCACCGGGACGCGCACGTTTCGTGATAGTCTCCCACCCCTTCGATGGACCCTTCCGCATTTCATATCAGCCCGACCGAGCTCTATGAGCTGATCGGCGTGGTCGGCGGCTTGGGCGTCAGCGGCACGCTGGGCGTGCTGTTCGTGCGCCGGGCCCGCGCGGCGCGCCGGCGCCAGATCGAAGAGGCCGAACCAGGTGGCGCGCTTCCGCCCGAAGAGGAACGCGCCGCCAAGCCCGCGCGCGCCCGGCTCGAGCCGGAACAGCAGCCCCACCCGCCGCGCCAGCGAGGCACGGCCGCACC
>JAICYS010000289.1 GCA_025934105.1 Myxococcota bacterium
GAGCCTAGAGAACCCAGAAGGTACCGCGCCTTCATGCGCACCTATTTGCCCTCTCCGGCGCGGTCTCGCCAGCCGCCTTCACCGACGGAGATCAAACCGCCGGCTGCGGCTCAGGCACCCACCCGAACGTCAGGAGAGCCGATAATTATTCAGTCGGTCGCGACCCGCGCCAGTAGGTCGCCGCCGGTGACGTGAGCCATCGGGCGCCACGGCACGCCCCGATCCAGCAGCCGGCCCGTCCGGACCTCGATCGGCAAGTTGGCCTCGATCGGGTAGTACCGGTTGTGGCGCCCGATCAGCTCGTTCAACATGGCCAGGTCCGCTGCGACGGCCCGCGAGCCGACCGCCTGGACCGGGTCGTCGGCGGCCCGCAACGCGGCGATGAGCCGCGCCTCGAGGTCCTCGATGCGGCGGCGCCGGCGGATGTAGCCCGGCACCCCCTGCGTGTAGGCGCGGACCCGGTCGTCGACCGTCAACGTGAAGTTCCTGGCCGGCGCGACGGTCTCGATCGGCCGCGGCTCGGTCTTGGGCATGCGATCAGCTTAGCAAAGGCGGGCGTTCACAATCTCGACGGCCGAGCCGCCGGTGAGCATCCTAGCGGCATGACGTTTCTCCGTTCCTTGCTGCACCTCGATCCGTGGGCATATCTGTTGGCCGCCGGTTTCGCCGAGATGGGCTTCACCAGCTTCATGAAGCTGTCCAACGGGTTTCAGCGCTGGCCGTACGACGTCCTGTTCGCGCTCTGCGCGCTTGCGAGTTTCGGTCTTCTGAACCTGTCCACGCGCACGCTGTCGCTGGGCACGGCCTACGCCGTCTGGACTGGGATGGGAGCCTTCGGAACGGCGCTCATCGGCATCCTGTTCTTCGGCGATCCGATCGGGGTCGGGCGGCTGTTCTTTCTGACCACGCTGATCGGGTCGATCATCGGGTTGAAGTTCGTCTCGTGACCGGTCAGCCGGCTACCAGCGCCTCGATCCGCAGCATCTTTTCCAGCGACGAGATCGCCTGCGCGTGGTCCATGGCCGCGAACAGGTGCGACTGCTCGACGACGAACCGCTCCGGGCGCTGCTCGAGCAGGCGGACGTAGTAGTCGAAATAGCGCGCCGGCGCGACCGCGCTCTTGTCCGCCAGCGCGTAGCGGACCACGGCGTGGAGCGCGAATCGGCCCGGCATCGGCTCTTGAATCAACTCCCAGGCGCGCAAACTCCGGACGGCCGCGCCCGCGGCCCTTCCGGCGCGCGCCAGCGTGGCCAGGGCCGCGGTGTCCATGTGGTCGCCCGGGCAGTGGGCCAGCACGCCCAGGATGCGCCGGGCCGCCGGGCTCAGGCGCCGCCAGGCCCATTCGACCAGCAGGCGCACCTCGGCGACGTCGTCCTCGTGGGCCATGACGCGCACCCGGCCGACGCCTTCGCGATCCAACCAGGCCGCCAGCTCACCGACGGTGGCGGCGCGCGCCCGGACCAGCCCGTTCGCGATCCCCAGCGCCAGCGGGTTCCAGCGCAAGAGGCTGGTCAGGGCGCGGACCGCCGGGAAAGCGTTTCGGCGCGACTGGATGAGGGGCGCGATCACCGGAAACACCGACACCCCGGCCAGCAGGCAGCGGCGCGCGGTCAGCAGCCAGGTCACCGGCGTGCCGTCCAGCGCGTCCAGCAAGCGCGCCATCTCGCGGTCGTTCTCGTGATTGTCCAGCACCACCAGCGTGCGGCCGCGCGCCTCCAGGTGGGCGCGCAGGCCGGCAATCAACGGGTCGCGGGCGGCCCCCAGCCGCAGCGCCAGCATCTGCAACAACGTCCGGTGGTCCCAGTTCCCGACGCGCAGCCAGAGCGCCCCGCCCGGATGGCGCGGCCGCAGCCGGTGCGCCAGCACCGCCGCCAGGACCGACTTGCCGCTGCCGCCGCCGCCCACCAGCGCCAGCCGGGACAGCCGCCCCGACGACAGCGCGCCGGCCAGCGTGGCCAGCTCGGCCTTGCGCCCTTTGAGCGCGATCGGCGGCGGGAGCGCGTCGTCGAACAAGCGGGCTGGTCGGGGCATGGGCGGTTTATACGCCGGGCGCGCGATACAATCCGCTGATGCCGAGCGGCGTGGTCACCATCGTCGGCGTCCGCGTGACGCCGCTGTCGGTTCCGTTGCGCGAGCCGTTCGTGATCGCGTCGGGCCGCGTCGACACCACGCGCGCCGCGCTGGTCGAGGCGACCGTCGAGGACGCCGGCGCGCGCCGGGTAACCGGGCTGGGAGAGAGCGCGGCCCTTCCGCCGGTCACGCGCGAGGATCAGCCGGATCTGCTGGCCGCCATCGCCGCGGCGGGCGGCGCGCTGGGCGGAACGGCGCTGGCCGGCGTGGAGGACGTCGATCGGGTGCTGGCGGCCCGCTTGCCGCCCGGGGTCGCGCGCGCCGGCCTCGAGGCCGCCATCCTGGACGGGATGGCCCGGCTGGCGGGGGTGCCGCTCTATCGCATGCTGGGTGGGCCGGCGGCGCCGCCGCTCATCACCGACATCACGCTGTCGATCTCGGAGGACCCGCAGCGGATGGCCGCGGCGGCCGTCGGCCACGCGCAGGCGGGCTTCACCTGCTTCAAGGTGAAGGTCGGGCGCGATTGGCGCGCCGACTGCGCGTCGCTGCGGGCGGTGGCCGCGGCGGTCCCGGGCGCGCGCTTCCGGCTGGACGCGAACGCCGGCTTCACGGCGGCGGAGGCGCTGTCGCTGCTGGACACCGCGCTCGCCGACGGCCTGACCGTCGAATGCTTCGAGCAGCCCTGCGCGGCGGGCGATCTGCGGGGCATGGCCGAAGTGGCGGCCCGCGCGCCCGTGCCGGTCGTGGCCGACGAGTCCTTTCGAGGGGCGGCGGATCTGGACCGGCTGCTGTCGGCGCGCGCCGCGGCAGGCGTGAACTTGAAGCTCACCAAGCTGGGGGGGCCGCTGGCGGCGCTGGCTCTGGGCCGCCGCGCGCGGGCCGAGGGACTTCGGCTGATGGCCGGCGCGATGGTCGAGACCAAGGTGGGCCTGCTGGCCATGGCCCACGTCGTGACCGCGCTGGGCGGCGTCGACTGGGTCGACCTGGACACCGCCTTCTTGCTGGCCGACGACCCTTTCACCGGCGGCTGGGAGGCCGAAGGGCCGCGCATCCGACTTCTGGACCAGCCCGGCCTGGCGGTGACTCGGAAGACCGGCTGAGCGGCGGGGTCAGGCGGCGATGGACGGGCTGCTCCGCGCGCCGGCTGTGCCGGGAGCGTCCTTGACTTTCCCGCTGCGCTCGTTCAGGTTGTGTGCCAACACGAGATTGTCCTGCCCCCGCGCGTTGTGTTGCGGGGCGCGCCAGGGACCAGTTGGCGGCGTCGCTGTCTGAACGGGTTCGCACGGACAGCATCCCCAACACGAGCCGAGTAATTCGCAGGGTCCTCCGTCCAGGTGACGGAAGGCGCACGACCAGCGGCCGGCTCTCCGAGGTTCCACATCATGATCGCTTCTTTTGATTCGCTGGGTCTGGCCGACCCGTTGCTTCGCGCCGTCACGGGCGCCGGTTACGAGACGCCCACGCCCATTCAGGGCCAGGCCATCCCGCACCTCCTCGAGGGGCGCGATCTGATGGGTTGCGCGCAGACCGGCACCGGCAAGACCGCCGCCTTCGCGCTGCCCATCCTCGATCGCCTGAGCCGCACCGGGCGTGCCACCGACCGGCGCGGCCCGCGCGCGCTGATCCTGGCGCCCACGCGCGAGCTGGCCCTGCAGATCGCCGACAGCTTCCGCGACTACGGCCGGCACCTGTCGCTGCGGGTGGCCGTGGTGTTCGGTGGCGTCGGCCAGGGGCCGCAGGTCGAGGCGTTGCGCCGCAACGCGGAGGTGATCGTCGCGACGCCGGGCCGCCTGCTGGACCTGATGGGCCAGGGCCACGCGCACTTCGACGCGCTGGAGACGCTGGTCCTCGACGAGGCCGATCGGATGCTGGACATGGGCTTCATCGATCCCATCCGCCGCATCATCGCCGCGCTGCCGCGCCGCCGGCAGACGCTGATGTTCTCGGCCACCATGCCGCCCGAGATCTCCAAGCTGGCGCAGTCGATCCTGGTCGACCCGGTGCACGTCTCGGTGGCGCCGGTGTCGCGTCCGGCCGAGGGCGTCACCCAGTGGGTCCTGCACGTCGAGCGCGCCAACAAGCGCGCCCTCCTGAGCGAGGTGCTGCGCGATCCCGCCATGAAGCGCGTGATGGTCTTCACCCGCACCAAGCACGGCGCCAACCGTGTCGCGGAGCAGCTGGATCGCTCGGGCGTGCGCGCGGCCGCCATCCACGGCAACAAGTCGCAGGCGGCGCGCCAGCGGGCGCTGAACTCGTTCAAGCAGGGGCAGATCCGCGTGCTGGTGGCGACCGACATCGCGGCGCGCGGCGTGGACATCGACGGGGTCACCCACGTCATCAACTTCGAGCTGCCGAACGAGCCCGAGAGCTACGTCCACCGCATCGGCCGCACGGCGCGCGCGGGCGCGTCGGGCGTGGCGCTGTCGTTCTGCGACCCGGAAGAGCGCGGGTCTCTCCGCGCCATCGAGCGCCTGATCCGCGTCCCGGTGAAGGTGGTCGACAACCACCCGTTCATGAAGTCCGGTTTTCAGCGCTGAAGCCGCGCCGCTTCGACGAGCTCGGCCCGAATGCGCTCGCGCAGGTCGGCCGGCTCGAGGACGCGCGCGGTCTTGCCGAACCCCAGCACCCAGCTGACGAGCTCGGTGGTGCCGCGCACGTCCATGGTCAGCTCGACGCCGCCGTCGGCGCGGCGAAATCGCTGGGTGGGGTGCCACTGCCGCCGCTGCACGTAACGGGCGACCTTCTCGTCGAACCAGACGCGCACCCGGGTGACCTCCCGCCCGCGAATCAGGCCGAAAGCTCCCTCGGTGAGCTGCTCGGGCTTGTAGTCGGGCGGGTAGTCGAACTTGTCGCCGCGCAGCCACTCGACCTCGCGGAAGCCGTCCAGCGCGAAGGTGCGCACCTCACCGGCGTGCCCTTGGCTGCGCGCCGCCAGGTAGAGGCCCTTCTTGTAGACCAGCAGCGTGTACGGTTCGAGGACGAAGGTCTTGCGGGCGCCGGAGACGCTCTCGTGAGTGACGCGTAACCGCTCTTCGCGCAGCAGGGCGGTCACGATGTCGTTGACGTCGTCGAGGCGCCCTTCGTAGAGGTGACGCGCCTCGTTCACGTCGAACACCTTGCGATCCAGGTTGCGGACGGCGGTGAAGTCCCGGCGCCGCAGGGTGGCCTCCAGCTTCGAGAACACGTCGTCCAGGTCCTCCTTGAAGCCGGTGCCGGCCAAAAAGTCGAACACCCGGCGCGACAGGAACAGCGCCGTCATCTGGGCGGTGGTCAGCGTGATGGTCTGGCGGCGGGCGGTCGGCATCAACCGCCAGACCTTCCGCTTGCCGACCAGGTCTTCATAGAGCGGCTCGCCGGCCCGCTGCAGCGCCTGCACGTAGCGAAGGGCGGTGCGCGGGTTGACCTCGAACCGCTCGGCCACGTCGTAGATCGAGACGCCCTCCGGGCCGTCCAGCAGGGTGCGCAGCTCGTGCAGGCGCGCGGCGGGCGCGTAGCGGGCCTCCGCTGGTCTGACCGGTTTTGTCATAGGTGCAGAGTAGTCTGGTTCCATCGAAAGGCGGACGCCATGGACAACCAGAAAGACAAAGCGATCGCAGCGGTACTCGGGGAGGTCGAGAAGCAGTTCGGCAAGGGAGCCATCATGCGGTTGGGCGAGGCAGGGGAGGGGGCTCGCCCCGAGGTGGGGGTGGTGTCGACGGGATCGCTGGGGTTGGACATCGCGTTGGGGACGGGCGGGCTCCCGCGCGGGCGCATCGTCGAGGTGTACGGACCGGAGTCGTCTGGAAAGACCACGCTGGCTCTGCACGCCGTCGCCGAGGCGCAGCGCGCGGGAGGGGTGTGCGCCTTCATCGACGCCGAGCACGCGCTGGACATGGGTTACGCGCGCAAGCTGGGCATCAAGACCGAGGACCTGCTGCTCTCACAGCCCGACAACGGCGAGCAGGCCTTGGAGATCACCGACATGCTGGTCCGCTCGGAGGCGGTGGACGTGATCGTCATCGATTCAGTGGCGGCGCTGGTCCCGAAGGCCGAGCTGGAGGGCGAAATGGGCGATTCCCACGTGGGGCTTCAGGCGCGCCTCATGAGCCAGGCGCTGCGAAAGTTGACGGGCGCCACCGCGCGGAGCAAATGCTTGGTGGTCTTCATCAACCAGCTCCGCATGAAAATCGGCGTCATGTTCGGCAGCCCGGAGACCACCACCGGCGGCAACGCGCTGAAGTTCTATGCGTCGGTGCGGCTGGACGTCCGCCGGATCGGGGCCCTCAAGGACGGCGAACAGGTCGTCGGCAACCGGACGCGCGTCAAGGTGGTCAAGAACAAGATGGCGGCGCCGTTTCGCGAGACCGAGTTCGACGTGGCCTACGGGCAAGGGATCTCGCGGGCCGGCGAGATCATCGACCTCGGCGTGGAGGCC
>JAICYS010000326.1 GCA_025934105.1 Myxococcota bacterium
AGGAGGTTCGCCTTGACCAGGTGCTTCAACGCGGTGACGAAACCCCTGTCGCTGCTCAGTTGTTCGTTCCACCAGCCGTAGCGCGCCGAGAAGGTCGCACAGATGTACATCTCGTTGACCGGCGTATAGAGCTGAACCCACGGATATCGCTCGGCGAATGCGCGCGCGTAACGCTGAAAAAGCTCAGGAAAGTCCGGGTTCTGGAAATTGCCGATGAAGTCGGGTGCGCCGAAGTGGCAGAGGTCGACGATCGGCACAATGTCGCGGCGCTTCAGGTCCGCAAAGGTTTCGTCCGCAAAGCCCCAATCGTAGTTGTCCGGCCCTACGAATGTTGTGTGAATGGGCGGGCCGTAGCGCAGCACTTCTATGCCCAGGTCCTGGACAAGCTGGAAGTCAGTCTTCCAGTGCTTGTAGAACCGGCACTTCTCGAGCTCGTCCACGCGGGTCTTGGCGCCGTTGATCGTCGGATCGCTGTTCTCGATCCCCGTGGCGAACATGAAGCCGAACATGGATCCTCGCTTTAGCCGGCCTCGGATCACGGATGGACCCGCAAGCCCGCGTTGGCACGAGGCAGGTTCACTGGCTGAGTGCCGCTCCACCATCGCGCAGCACAGGAGAGCAAACTCGGCCTCGGCGCCCAGGTTCCGTCAGACGCGAGGGCGTTGGGGACCTACCGCGATGGTCGTGCATGCCGACAGCGCCGAAGCTATCGCCTCAGGAGTTCGCACGTGATCAGGGGCACCATCGCCCAAGCGCCTCGAGAGAAGGTGGGGTGTATTCACCGTCGAGGTTCTGCGGGCGCGCGCTTCACCCGCGTGAACGCCCTGTCCGTATTCATGAACCGGGCGAGCATAGGCACGATGAGCTTCGTGGGCTCAATCGCTCGGCCGCTTTCGGCCCCTAGCGCTTCGCCATAGGCCACAAGATCGCGATGAACCGCACCAGGGACCTCGATCGTCAGTTTGACCGGCGTGTCGTCTTGCAACTCGGCCAGCTTGAGCTTCGGCATGATCGCCTCCCTCAGGGTTGATAGGGTTCAAGCACGAGATCACGCGTCACCATCACGCGGACCGGCGCGCCCGGGCGCACTGTGATTGTCGGCGGCACGTCCAGGGCCTTGCCGACAGCCTGCTGGCCGACCTGGTTGAGCGTCCCGGCGGCGCCGAAGCGCAGTGCGTCGAGGATCTCGCTCTCATGTTGGTGCTGGCCGAGCTGTGCGCCGACGCCAAGCACGGTGGAGAGCACGGCGGCTCCAAACACCGTGCCCCAATGGCGATTCACCCGATCCTGCAGGCCGGCATAGCCCTGGCTATCGCCCGCCGGCAGCTTCTCAAGGACCAGCGAGCGTCCATTCGGAAGGATCAGCCGGGTCCAGGCCAGCAACACGCGGCTCTGACCGAAGACAACGCCCGTATCGTAGGCGCCGATGAGGCGCGATCCTTGCGGGATCAGCAGGAAGCGTCCGGTGGGCGTGTCATACACGTTCTCGGTCACCTGCCCCACGATCTGGCCCGGCAAGTCCGATCGAACTCCGGTGATCAGGGCGGCCGGAATGACGGCTCCGGCCTGAACCACGAAGGGCGACGCCGGAGCGCTCAGGCGATCCGGGCTCGTTGTGCGACGATCGACCGGACCGTCGAGCACGGTGCGTTTTCCTTCAGCGGCCGGGGCCCGTGCTGAATCCGCAACGACGGCCGGCGCATCGCCGAGCGGCTCCGGCGCGGGACGCGCATCACTCGCGAAAAGCCGGCTCGTCCGCGCGGCCTCGCGCTCTTGAACCAGCCTCTGGCGCGCCGCGTCCTGCTGTTGAACCGCCGTTGAAGGATCCGTAGCGGTGTCGCCGATGGGCGGCGCCGTCGTGTTGGCGGCGAGAAACGGCCGCCCGAGATCGCCCGGCAACGGCGGACCAAGCTTAGGGGTCGACCCGTAGTCCCGCGGCAGAGCATTCAGACGTTCAGGCGGCGCCCCCCCAACCGCATAGAGCTCCTTGGCCGTCGCGCGCCCGGCGTGGTTCGTCATGGCGAGGGCCACGGCGCCGACGATGGCTGTGCAGGAGACAGCGCTCAGCAGGACGATCGTCTTGCGTGAAAGGCGCGCCACGGCCGGTCTCGGACCGTGAAGCCGCAGACCGGCGGCGATCTGCTTTTCGGTCGCTTGGGCGCTCGTCATCTCACCGGCTCCTGATGCGTTCGATGCGCACCCGCTGGGCCCCACGCTTGTCGCCCAGGCGGAGCTCGGCGACGTCGAAGAGACGGTCGACGATGATGCGCTCGCCGTTCACCCGATAGTTCACGAGGTCCGTGGGGCGGCCGTCCGGTCCGCCGACGAACAGCGGCGGCATCTCGGTCTGGGCGATCGACTGCGGGAACTCGATCACCGTCTGGCGGCCGTCATCGAACACCCGCACCGGCCGCCAACGGGGTTTGTCGCCGCTCAGCCGGTAGCCGAAATTCAGCTGCTCCACGCCGACAGCGGGGACGGCAAAGCGGCTCGGGTCGCTCGCCTGGGCGAGGCGCTCATCCTCAGGATACTTCCAGGCCACGGACGCCATATAGGTCGCCGGCGTCGCCCGAAGCTCCAGATGGTAGGTGCGCCGGTCGGTATTGATGACGAGATTGGTCTCCAGGCTCGGGCGCGTCGGCTTAACAAGGATGTGGACGCGCCGCCCCGGGCCGGATCCGCTGACCGTGTCGCCGATCACCCAGCGCGTCGTATCTCCGGCGGCGACCGGCCCAGTCGCTGAGAGTTGCTCTCCCTCCTGCAGCTCGATGTCGGTCACCCGGCCGGGCGCAGCGTAGACCTGGTACAGGGATCCATCTTCGAAGCTGTAGACCTGCTCCGCGTTCGCATAGGCCGCGCGCGTGGGCTGCACGCGTGCGGCGGCGTTCGCGAGCGCAACGCGCTCGGCGGGAGCGGCCGCCTCATGGGCGTGGACCCTGGCTTTGCGCACGATGGAGTGCGCCGCCGGCGGATTCGGGATAGGCGCCATCGTGGCCTGGATCAGCACCGGCCGCCTGACCGCCGGGACAGCGATCAAGGGAAGGGACGCCGTCTGGACCGGGGCGATGGCATGTTCGGGCTTCAAGACGGCGCAGCCGCCCAGAAGAGCGACGGCGGCCGCGCCGAGCATCAAGGGAGCGAGGCGCATCAGGCCATCTCCCGCGACCAATTGAGGGCGTGGACGAACACGCCGAGCGGATTCTTGCGCAGGTCGTCGGCGGTGCGCGGCGACTGAAGGACGATGGTCAGGATCGCCGCCCATCGTTGCGTCGAGGACAGCACGCCGTCCTGATACCGGCGCTCGACCCACTCGACGCGGAAGCTCGAGGGCGATGCTCGGACGACGCTCGCGACATCGACCGCGACCTGAACCTTACCGACCTGGCTGAAGGGGTCGGCGGCGCGGGCATAGTCGTTGAGGGCCAGCGCGCCCCGGTCGGTCGTATAGTCGTAGGCCCTCAGCCAGTTCTGACGAACGACGACAGGATCGGCAGGAATCGAGCGCACCTCCTCGATGAAGCGCGCGAGGTGCCAGGCGATCTGAGGGTCCGACGGGTGATACTCGGCTGACGCCGGCGCGACGACCTGCGCCTGCCCCAGACGGTCGACCTGGACGACCCACGGCGTGACCGTGCCGCGTGCGCTCTGCCAGACGAGCGCGCCAGCGAGGCCGACAGAGAGCGCGAGGCTTCCAAAGGCCATGAGCCGCCAGTTGCGGGCCTGGGCGCGGGCCGACCCGATCCGGTCATCCCAGACCTGCGCGGCGCGCTGGTAAGGCGTCTCTGGAGCCGGCGTTGCGCCATAGCGAACGCCAGGACGGCTGAAGATGGTCATCACCGATCCTCCGCGAGGGAAACAGTGGTCCCGCCGCCCGGATGGTCACCGGAGCGCACCGCATGAGCCGCGGTCGTGGCCCCGTGGGCGGCCTCTTGGCGGCGCTGGTAGCGCCGCGCCCAATCGGGCGGCGTCGAGGGCGACCCGCCGGTCGGCGCGGACGGACCCGGCCGTAAACCGCTATCGCCAGAACCGGATGGACCCGGGCGGGAGCCGCGCATCATCGTGGCGGCCGCACGTGCGCCACCAACCGCGCCGCCTGCGAGTGCGCGAGCTCCCATGGCCCCGGCCAAGGCCATGCCGCCCGCCGCAGCCGCGGTGCCGACGGCGGACCCTGCCGCGAGCTGAGGCGCGCCGGAAACGAGGCCATTCGCGATCGCCGGGCCAAAGATGCCGAGCCCGAGCAGGCACAGCGACGCCAGCGCCAGGGAAAGGACTTCCTCGAGCGAAGGCTGCTGTCCTCCGAAGTCTTGGGCGAACTCGCCGAACAGCCCCGAGCCGATGCCGACGATGACCGCTAGGACGAGGACCTTCACGCCCGACGCGACGACGTTGCCCAGCACCTTCTCGGCCAAGAACGCCGTCTTGCCGAAGAGTCCGAAAGGCACGAGCACGAAGCCGGCCAGGGTGGTCAGCTTGAACTCGATGAGCGTGACGAACAGCTGAACCGCCAGGACGAAGAACGCCACCAGGACGATCAGCCAAGCGACTATGAGCACGAGTATCTGCGGAAAATTATCGAAGAAGCCGGGGAAACCGCTGAGCTTCTGAGCGGTCTCAAGCATCGGACGACCAGCGTCGATCCCGGCCTGCGCCAATTTGCCCGGATGCAAGAAGTCAGCTGGAGAAAGGCCGCCACCGGCCGCCTTCAGGCCCAGGCCGGAGAAGGATTGGAAGACGATCCGAGCGAGGGCGTTCCAGTTAGTGATCAGGAAGGCGAAAAAGCCGACGTACAGAGTCTTCTTAATCAGCCGCGCGATCACGTCGTCACCGGACGACCAGGCCCAGAACAGCGCGGCGATTGTCACGTCGATGGCGACGAGCGTGGTCGCTAAGAATGCGACCTCACCACCGAGGAGACCGAACCCAGAGTCAATGTAGCGGGCGAAGACGTCCAGGAAATGGTCTGCGACATTGGTGTTCATCGGGAGGAATCCTTCCCCATGAACCGCTGGAAGTTCTCGTCGCTCGCCCGCTTGCAGGCCGGATCGTGCGCAGCCGCATCACCGCCTTTGGCGCACTTCTCGACCGTCGAGGAAACGTAGGCGTCAGTCGCGACGGAGCGGGTTTCGCGGCGGTCTTCACGATTGCAGGCGGACAGCGTCATGACGAGGGCGGCGAAGACAAGCGCGTGAGCTCTCATCGGAAGATCTCCACGTTCTGAGACTGGTAGCCCTGGCGACGGTCCATGAAGCGCCGGAACTGCTCCTGCGCCTGGGCGCGGCTGGCGGCGCGGTCGGCCTGCTCCAGCGCGGTCGCCCGGCCCTGCGACGCCATCAGGGCGCTGACATCGGCGAGCTGCTGGGTCTGCAGCGCGAGCAACTGATTGCCGGCCTGGGTCGCCTGGAGAATGCCG
>JAICYS010000159.1 GCA_025934105.1 Myxococcota bacterium
ACACCCCCGGTCACGAGGCCTTCACGGCCATGCGCGCCCGCGGCGCCCAGATGACCGACATCGTCGTCCTGGTGGTCGCCGCCGACGACGGGCCGATGCCTCAGACGATCGAGGCCATCAACCACGCCAAGGAGGCCCAGGTGCCGATCGTGGTGGCGGTCAACAAGATCGACAAGCCGGGCGCCAACCCGGACCTGATCCGCAACAAGCTGTCCGAGTACGACCTGGTCTCGGAAGAGTGGGGCGGCAGCACGATCTTCGTGAACGTGTCGGCCAAGACCAAGCAGGGCATCGACAAGCTGCTGGAGATGCTGAGCCTGCAGGCCGAGCTGCTCGAGCTGAAGGCCAACCCGAACAAGGCCGCCAAGGGGCACGTCGTCGAGGCGCGCCTCGATCGCGCCCGCGGCCCCATGTCGACCATTTTGGTCGAGGACGGCACGCTGAAGGTCGGCGACCTGGTGGTGGCCGGCGAGTACTCCGGGAAGATCCGCGCCATGATCGGTGACAAGGGGCAGTCGATCTCCGAGGCCGGGCCGTCGACGCCGGTCGAGGTGTTGGGCATCGACGGGGTGCCGGACGCCGGCGAGGTGTTCAACGTCGTCACCGACGAAAAGGCCGCCAAGGCCCTGGTCGAACACCGCCACGACGTGCGCCGCAAGAAAGAGCTGGCGGGCACGGGCCGCGTGTCGCTGGAGAACATCCTCGACAAGATCAAGAGCGGCGAGGTCAAGGAGGTGAAGGTGATCCTCAAGGCCGACGTGCAGGGCTCGGCCGAGGCCGTCTCGGCTGCGCTGACCAAGCTGTCGACCGAGTCGGTCGGCGTGAACGTCATCTCGACGGGCGTCGGCGGCATCACCGAGTCGGACGTCAGCCTGGCCAAGGCCTCGTCGGCCATCGTGGTCGGGTTCAACGTCCGGCCCGCGGGCAAGTCGCAGCAACTGGCCGAGCAGGAAGGCGTCGACATCAAGCTGTATCAGGTCATCTACGACGCCATCGACGACGTGAAGAAGGCCATGGTGGGCATGCTGGCGCCCATCTCGCGCGAGAAGCTGCTGGGCAAGGCCGAGGTGCGGCAGGTGTTCACCATCCCGAAGGCCGGCACCATCGGCGGCTGCTTCGTGGTCGACGGGAAGATCACGCGCAAGGCGCAGCTGCGGCTGGTGCGCGACTCGGTGATCGTCTACACGGGCAAGGTCGGCTCGCTGCGCCGGTTCAAGGACGACGTCTCCGAGGTGGCGCAGGGGTACGAGTGCGGGTTGTCGATCGACGGGTACAGCGACCTCAAAGAAGGCGACATCATCGAGGCGTTCGAGATCGAGACGGTCGCGGCCACGCTGGACGCTCCGAAAGCGTCCTGATCGTCTGACATCGACGGTCGCCAACCAGAGGTCGGGAGTCCGGACCGTGACGGTCGCCATCGCGCGCGTGACGTTGGTGCTGGCCGCGGCCCATTCGCTGAAGGACAAGCGGATGGTGCTGCGGCGGCTGAAAGACCGCGTGCGCGACAGGTTCAACGTCTCGATCGCGGAGGTCGACGCGCAGGACGTCTGGCAGCGCGCGGTCCTGGGCATCACGCTGGTCGGCGGCGACCGCCAGCACACCGAGGCGGCGATCGACGAGGTGCTGCGGTTCGTGCGCGACAACGCGCCGGTGGCCAACGACCAGCACGAGATCCAGACGTTCGGGAGCGGCGAACTGCACGGCCCGGACTTCACGCACTGGGAGGGCTGACGTCGTGTCGCAGCGAATGGAACGGGTGGCTGGCGAGGTGCGCGCGGTGGTGGGCGAGACCCTGGCGCGCGACGAGATCAAGGACCCGCGGGTGCGTGGCGCGGGGCTCATCACGGTGACGCACGTGCGGATCTCGGGCGACCTGCGGCACGCCAAGGCGCTGTTCACCGTGCACGGGATGGACGCAGCCGGCATGGAGCGCGTGCGGCAGGGGCTGGATCACGCCAGCGGATATTTTCGGCAGGCGATCGCGCGGCGGCTGCGGATGAAGGTCGCGCCGGCGGTCAGCTTCGAGGTCGATCGGGTGTTCGAGCAGGCGGAGCGGGTCGAGAAGCTCCTCAGGGACGTCGGGCCCGCGCCGGCGCCCAGCGCGGAAGCCGCCGCCGACGAAGACGGCCACCAAGGCGCCGACGAAGACGCTGGCGAGGACGCCGACGAAACCGCCGGCGAGCGCGATCGGGAGGACGGATAGCGCGTTGGATGGGGTGATCGTGATCGACAAGCCCGTCGGGCCGACGTCGTTCGACGTGGTCGCGAAGCTGAGGCGGGCGGCGCGAATCAGGAAGGTCGGCCATGGCGGAACGCTGGATCCGCTGGCCTCGGGCGTGTTGCCGGTCTGCGTGGGGGAGGGGACGAAGCTGGCGCCCTTCCTGTTGGACGCCGACAAGGAGTACGAGTTCTCGGTCCGCTTCGGGGCCGAGACGGACACCGACGACGCGGGCGGCGCGGTGACGCGCACGGCGGATCCGTCCGCCATCGACGCGGCGGCCGTCGAGCGGGCGCTGGCCGGGTTCCGCGGCCCCATCGAACAGGTTCCGCCCGCCTACGCGGCCATCAAGCGCGACGGCAAGGCGCTTTACGCGTACGCCCGCGAGGGGAAGGCGATCGAGGTCGCGCCCCGCGCAATCACGGTGTTCGAGCTGGAGTTGCTGCGCTTCGCGGGGCCGGAGGCGTCGCTGCGCGTTCGCTGCTCGAAGGGGACCTACGTCCGGTCGCTGGCCCGGGACGTCGGCCGCGTCTTGGGACCGGGCGCCCACGTGACCGCCCTGCGGCGGACCCGTTCCGGGCCGTTCGCGCTGGCCGAGTCGCGCCCGCTGGACGAGGTCCTGAAGGCGATCGCCGGCGCCCAGGTGCCGCTGGTGCCGCTGGCGGCGGCGCTGGCGCATCTGCCGCAGGTGGCGGTCGGCGACGAGGTGGCCCGCCGGCTGCGGGCGGGGCAACGCGTCACCTGGACGTCGCTCGGCAATGCTTCGGGGCCCCGGGTCCGGATCCTCGACGAGGCCGGCTGTCTGATCGCCGTGGCCGAGCCCGATCCGGCGGACGACCGGGTCCGCACGCTGCGGGTCTTCGGCGTGGGGGGATCTCAGAAACCGACCGCCGACATGTCCGCTGGCGTTGACGAGGGCGCCAGATTGTAGGACATTGAATTACCTCAAAAGAGAAAAGAAGATCGTCAATGTCCCTTGTTGCAGAAAGAAAATCGGCCGTCGTTCAGAAGTTCGCTCGCAAGGCCGGTGACACCGGCTCGCCCGAGGTCCAGATCGCGCTGCTTTCGGAACGCATCTCGTACCTGACCGAGCACTTCAAGGCCCACGCGAAGGATCACCATTCGCGCCGCGGCCTGCTCATGCTGGTCGGCAAGCGCCGTCGGCTGCTCGACTACTTGAAGTCCAAGAGCGTCGACCGGTACCGCGCCGTCATCCAGACGCTCGGCATCCGCAAGTAGCGATCATCGCCCCCGCCGCAGGAGCCAGGCGCAGCCGCGCCGCTCTTGCGTGCGTGCTTTGGCTCTACCTCCAGCCGCGCGCTCGGATGCGGCTGGCCCGTTCGCGCGGGCTGGGCTGCGCGCCGTTTTTCTTTCGCTCGAGGAACTAGACAGGAGACCACATGTTCGTACGTGAAGGCGTCAATTTCGGCGGCAAGGAGCTCAGCATCGAGACCGGCCGCATGGCCAAGCAGGCCGACGGTTCGGTCGTCGTCCGTTACGGCGACACGATGGTGCTGGTGACCGCGGTCGCGTCGAGCTCGATCCGGCCGGGCGTGGACTTCATGCCGCTGACCGTCGACTATCTGGAGAAGACCTCCGCCGCCGGGCGCATCCCGGGCGGCTATTTCAAGCGCGAGGGGCGCATGACCGAGGTCGAGGTGCTGACCTCGCGCCTCATCGATCGTCCCTCCCGCCCGCTGTTTCCCAAGGGCTGGCGGTTCGACACGCAGGTGATCGCGATGGTCGTGTCGACCGACCGCGAGAACCCCTCCGACGTGCTGGCCATGACCGGCGCGTCCGTGTCGCTGCACCTGTCCGACATCCCCTGGGCGGGACCCTACGCCGGCGTGCGCGTGGGCCGCGTCGAGGGGCAGCTGGTCATCAACCCCACCTTCGCGCAGCGCGAGAAGTCCGAGTTGGACCTGGTCGTGGCCTGCAGCCGCGACGCCATCGTGATGGTCGAGGGGAGCGCCTCCGAGCTGGGCGAAGAGGTGCTGGTCGACGCGCTCATGTTCGCGCACCAGCAGGCGCAGCCGCTCATCGATCTGCAGGACAAGCTGCGCGCGGCGGTCGGCAAGGCCAAGCGCGAGTTCACGCCGCCGGCCAAGGACCCGCAGATCGTCTCCAGGGTGGCCGAGCTGGCCAACCAGAAGATCGAAGCCGCGATGGCCATCCGCGAGAAGCACGAGCGTTACGGGGCGCTGGACGCCGCCGGCAGCGAGACCAAGGCGGCGCTGGTCGAGGCGTTCCCCGACCGCGGCGCCGAGATCAGCGACGCCTTCGAGTCGGCCAAGAAGAAGCACCTGCGCGAGCTGGTGTTGAACACCGGCCGGCGCATCGACGGGCGCGGCACCAGCGACATCCGCCAGATCACCTGTGAGGTGGGCGTGCTGCCCCGGACCCACGGCTCGGCGCTGTTCACGCGCGGCGAGACGCAGGCGCTGGTGACGACCACGCTCGGGACCAGCCAGGACACGCAGCACATCGAAGGCATCATCGGCGACATCGAGAAGCGCTTCCTGCTGCACTACAACTTCCCGCCCTTTTCGACCGGCGAGACCAAGCCGCTGCGCGGCGCCAGCCGGCGCGAGGTCGGGCACGGCCACCTGGCCGAGCGGGCCATCTCGCGCGTGCTGCCGACGGAGAAGGAGTTCCCCTACACGATCCGCATCGTGTCGGAGATCCTGGAGTCGAACGGCAGCTCGTCGATGGCGTCGGTGTGCGGCGGCATCCTGTCGCTGATGGACGGCGGCGTCCCCATCAAGACGCCGGTGGCCGGCATCGCCATGGGGCTCATCAAGGAAGGCGATCGAGTGGCGGTCCTGTCGGACATCCTCGGTGACGAGGACCACCTGGGCGACATGGACTTCAAGATCTGCGGCACCAAGACCGGCGTCACCGCGGTCCAGATGGACATCAAGATCCAGGGGCTGACCCGCGAGATCCTGGAGACGGCGCTGCGGCAGGCGCGTGAAGGGCGCCTCTTCATCCTGGGCAAGATGGCCGAGGCGCTGGCCGCCCCGCGCGAGGACCTGTCCAAGTTCGCGCCGCGCATCCACACCCTGCAGGTCAAGCCGGACCAGATCCGGGAGATCATCGGCCCGGGCGGCAAGACCATCCGCGGCATCACCGCGCAGACCGGCGTCGCCATCGAGGTGGAGGACGACGGCACGGTGCACATCGCGTCGCCCGACGGCATCGCGGTGAAGAAGGCCATCGACATCATCAAGGGCCTCACCACCGAGCCCGAGATCGGCGAGTTCTACCTGGGCGTCGTCAAGCGGCTGGCCGACTTCGGCGCCTTCGTCGAGATCCTGCCGGGCACCGACGGCTTGGTGCACATCAGCGAGCTCGACGAAAAGCGCGTCCGGGTGGTGCAGGACATCTGCAAGGAAGGCGACGAGATGCTGGTGAAGGTGATCGGGATCGATCGCGCCAGCGGCAAGATTCGCCTGTCGCGCAAGGAAGCGCTGGGGAAGACCCCCGAGGTCGTGCACAACTTCCGCGCGACCGCCTCGTAGGCGAAGGCCGTGACGGCGTCGGCGCGTCCCCGGGTCCGTTTCAGCAAGCTGCGGCCCGGGGCGGTGGCGCCGCGCTACATGTCCGAAGGGGCGGCGGGGCTCGATCTCTCCTCCGCCGCGCCCGAGCCCATCACCATCCTGCCGGGCGGCCGCGCCGCGGTTCCGACCGGGCTGGCGCTGGAGATCCCGCCCGGGTTCGAGGGGCAGGTCCGGGGCCGTTCCGGCCTGGCCCGCAAGCACGGGATCGGGCTGCCCAACGCGCCGGGGACGATCGACAGCGACTACCGCGGCGAGGTGGCGGTCCTGCTGATCAACTGGGGGGCCGAGCCGTTCGTGGTGAACCCCGGCGATCGCGTCGCCCAGCTGGTGATCGCCCCGGTGGCCGTGGCCGAGCTGGAAGAGGTCGCCGACCTCAGCGCCACGGCGCGCGGCGGCGGCGGCTTCGGCCACACCGGCTGACCTCCGAGCCGCCGGGCGGCGCCGGCAGGTCAGGGCCATGAGCGCCGCGCGGCAAAGCCGCGCGCGACGCGCCCACCGTCTTTGTGGCTTGTGGTCCGGCGCCCGCTATGAATAGATATTCACATGGCGGAACAACAACCGAGCGTGCGCGTCGGGATCGTCGGCGTGTCGGGCTACTCGGGGATGGAGATGGCCCGGCTGGTGGCCAACCACCCCAACTTCACCCTCGGGCTGGCCATCAGCGACAAGTGGGCCGGCGACGCGGTGGGCGATCGCCTGCCGCTGGCCGGGCCGACGGCGCAGGTCAAGATCCGCCCGCAGGCCGACGCCGCGGCCGCCCTGGCCGACGTGGAGCTGGCGTTCCTCTGCACCCCGGCCGAGGCCTCGCTGTCACTGGCGGTTCCGGCGCTGGAGGCGGGCTGCCGGGTGGTGGACCTGTCGGGGGCCTTCCGGCTGGCGGTGAATGAATATCCACGCTGGTACGGGTTCGTCCACCCCGACCCCGAGCTGCTGGCCCGGGCCTGCTACGCCATCCCGGAGGCCTGCGCCTCCTCCGATCTGCCCCAGGCGCGGCTGGTCTCGAACCCGGGCTGTTACGCCACCGTCAGCACGCTGGCGGCGCTGGCGCTGCTGCGCGGCGGGGTCATCGAAAAGGCCGGCATCCTCGTCGACGCCAAGAGCGGCATGACCGGCGCCGGCCGCAAGGCGACCGAGGAGATGTCCTTCTCGGAGATCGACGGCGATTTCCGCCCCTATCGGATCCTTCGCCACCAGCACACGCCGGAGATCGACCGCGCGCTGTCGCTGGCCGGGCAAGCCGGCGTTCGCGTCACCTTCACGCCGTACTACCTGCCCATCCGGCGCGGCATCCTGGCTACGGTCTATGGGCGCCTGGTCCCCGGCAAGACCGGCGAGGACGCGGGGGCGGCCATCCGGGCGTTCGCGGCCGATCGCCCGTTCCTGCGCGCGGTCAAGCCGGACGCGGTTCGGCTCTCGTCGGTGGTCGGCACCAACCGCGTGCTGATGGGGGCCGACGCCGACCCGGAGCGCGGGGTGGCCATCGCCTTCGCCGCCATCGACAACCTGGTCAAGGGGGCGGCTGGGCAGGCGGTCCAGAACGCCAACCTGATGTTGGGCCTGCCCGAGACGGCCGGCCTGGACGGCCTGGGAGGACACGCGCCATGAGCAGCAGCGGCACCGGCGGCAAGAGCTTCGCGCCGCCCATCGGGTTCCGGTTCGGGGCGACGGCGGCGGGCGTCAAAGAGGCCGGCGGCGCGCGCAAGGACCTGGCGCTGGTCGCCTCCGAGGTCCCGTGCGCCGCCGCCGGCGTGTTCACGGTCAACAGGCTCTGCGCCGCGCCGGTGCGCTACGGGGCGGGGCGCCTCCCGGCCGACGGTATCCGCGCCGTCGTCGCCAACAGCGGGAACGCCAACGCGCTGACTGGCCCGGTGGGGAGCGCCGACGAGCGGGCCGTCGCCGCGGCGGTGGCCAAGGCGCTGGGCGCCAGCTCCGAGCAGGTGCTGACCGCGTCCACCGGCGCGATCGGGATCCGGCTGCCGGTCGAGCGGATCGTCGCGGCGGCACCGGCGCTGGTGGCCTCGCTGGGCGACGACGTCGCCGCCGCCGCCGCCGCCATCCGGACGACCGACCTGCGCACCAAGCTGGCCTTCCGACAGCTCGAGCTCGGCGGCAAGACCGTCCGGTTCGCGGCCATCGCCAAGGGCTCCGGGATGATTCACCCGCAGATGGCGACGATGCTCTGCTTCATCGCCACCGACGCGCGCGTCGCGCCCGACGTGCTGCAACGGGCGCTGGTGGGGGCGGTCGACGAGACCTTCAACACCATCACCGTCGACGGTGACATGTCGACCAACGACAGCGTCATCGCGCTGGCCAACGGCGCCTCCGGCGCGCCCGCCGTGACCGCCGGCAGCGCCGAGTTCACGGGCTTGCAGCGAACGTTGACCGAGCTGTGCGCGGAGCTGGCCCGGGCCATCGCCGCCGACGGCGAGGGGGCCACCAAGCTGCTGGTCGTCGACGTGGCCGGCGTGCCCGACCGCGAGATGGCGCGGGACCTGGCCCGCGCGGTCGCCGGCGGCAGCCTGGTCAAGTCGGGGATCTTCGGCGGCGACCCGTCCTGGGGGCGGATCCTGGCGGCGCTGGGCGCGCGCATCGGCGCCCGCGCGTTCGCGGTCGACCCGGCCGGAGTGTGCCTGGACGTCCAGGGCGTGCGCGTCTACGAGCAGGGCGGCCCGGTCGCCTTCGACAAGGACGAGCTCTCGAAGAAGATGCAGGCCGCCGAGATCGCGGTGCGGCTGGACCTGGGCGTCGGCGCGGCCTCGGCGCGCGCGCTCGGCTGCGATCTGACGTTCGACTACGTGAAGATCAACGCCGAGTACTACAGCGGGCCGGCCGCGCAGGCTCCCCGCCAGGCGGTGGGCGCCGGCAACCGGCCGCTGATCGTCGAGGCGCTCAG
The DNA here is from genome assembly GCA_025934105.1 of Myxococcota bacterium. Lineage (GTDB taxonomy): Bacteria > Myxococcota_A > Polyangia > Fen-1088 > Fen-1088 > JADGRB01. Next base: position 8,675 of record JAICYS010000159.1, read on the forward strand.
CTACATCCGGCGCTTCGCCGGCAAGCGCGCGGTCATCAAGTACGGCGGCGCGGCCATGATCGACCCGGCCTTGAAGCGCAGCTTCGCCGAAGAGATGGTCTTGCTTCAGTCGGCCGGCCTGCGCCCGGTCATCGTCCACGGCGGCGGCCCCGAGATCACGAAGACGCTCGAGAAGATGGGGCGCAAGTCCGAGTTCGCCGACGGGCAGCGCATCACCGGCGCCGAGGAGGTCCGCGTCGTCGAGATGGTGCTGACCGGGCGGATCAACACCGAGATCGTCGGGCTCATCAACAGCCTGGGCGGCAACGCGATCGGCCTGTCCGGCAAGGACGGCCGGCTGCTGGTGGCTCACAAGCTGGCGCCGGCGCCCGGCAAGCCGGACCTGGGCTTCGTGGGCGAGATCGACTCGGTCAACTCCGATCTGCTCGACATGTTCCTCGAGCGCGGGTACCTGCCGGTGATCTCGCCGGTGGGGTTCGGCACCGACGGCAGCAGCTACAACATCAACGCCGACGTGGCGGCCGGCGAGATCGCGTCGGCCTGCGGCGCCGAGCGCCTGATTTTCCTCACCGACGTGGCGGGCATCCTGGACGACGAGGGGCGCCTGATCTCCCAGATCAAGGCGGGCGAGCTGGAGGCCAAGCTGGGCAAGAGCATCCGCGGCGGCATGCACGTCAAGGCCCAGGCGGTCCTGCACGCGCTGGCGGGCGGCGTCCGCGCCGTGCACATCGTCGACGGGCGCACCCCCCATAGCGTGGTCGCCGAGCTGTTCACGGATCGCGGCGTCGGGACGCTGGTGACCTAGTGCACCGCCGTCGAAATAGCGTCACGTTCGGCCGACGATCGGTTGGCCGGCGATCCGCACCGGCCCGGCCGTCGGTCTTTCTCGCCATCGCTCCCGGCACTCCGCATGGCGGCCGCCGGCGGCCGGCGCCGCCCGTCGAGGCGGGCGCCGGCGCGATTTCGACGGGGATGCATTAGCCGCATGTCGGCCGCCGAGAGCCGCCGCGAGGCGATTCGCGCCATCCTGGGCGACGGCGCCGTCGCCAGCCAGGGGGAGCTGCTGCGGCGGCTGCGCCAGCGGGGCATCCGCGCCTCGCAGGCCACGTTGTCGCGGGACATGGCGGCCCTCGGCGTGCGGCGCGCGGTCGGGCCGGGGGGGCCCCGCTACCTGGCCGACGAGGGCGACGGCACGCTGCCGCTCGATCCGGTGCGGCAGCTGGTGTCCTCGGTCGAGAGCAACGGCGCGCTGGTGGTGGTGCGGACGCAGGCCAGCACGGCCGCCGCCGTCGCCCGGGCCCTGGACGAATCCGGATTGCAAGAGATCCTGGGAACCCTGGCCGGCGACGACACGGTCTTCGTGGCGCCGCGCCGGGCGGGCGGCGGCGCGCCGCTGGCGGTGAAGCTCCGGCGGGTTTTGAAGCTGACCTGAGCTTGCGCGCCGCCGAGCCGGTCGCTATATGGGCGCCATGCCCCATGCGGTGGTCGTCCACGAGGTCGGCGGGCCCGAGAAGCTGAAGTTCGAGACGGTCCCCGAGCCGACGCCCGGGCGGGGCGAGGCGCGGGTTCGCCACACCGCGGTCGGTCTCAACTTCATCGACGTCTACTTCCGGACCGGCCTCTACAAGGCGCCGGCGCTGCCCTTCGTCGACGGGCAGGAGGCCGCCGGGATCGTCGAGGCGGTCGGCCCGGACGTGACCGTCGTGTCGCCGGGTGACCGGGTGGCCTACGCGACCTCGCTCGGCGCCTACGCCGAGGTGCGCCTGGTGCCGGCCGACAAGCTGGTGCGGCTGCCGGCCGGCGTGGACGACAAGGTCGCGGCGGCCATGATGCTGAAGGGGATGACCGCCGAGTTCCTGCTGAACCGCTGCGCGCGGCTGGCCAGCGGCGACACCATCCTGTTCCATGCGGCCGCCGGCGGCGTCGGCAGCATCGCCTGCCAGTGGGCGCGCGCCCTGGGCATCCGGGTGATCGGCACGGCCGGCGGCCCCGAGAAGGTGGCGCTGGCCCGCCAGAACGGCTGCGAAGAGGTGATCGACCTCCACCGCGAGGACGTGGCGGCGCGGGTGAAACAGCTGACCGGCGGCGCCGGCGTGCGCGCCGCGTTCGACTCGATCGGCAAGACCACCTTCGCCGCCTCGCTGGCGAGCGTGGGCCCGCGCGGCCTGCTGGTGCTGTTCGGCCAGTCCTCGGGGGTGGTGCCGCCCATCGACCCGGCGGTGCTCTCGGCGCGCGGCTCGCTGTTTTTGACCCGGCCCAGCCTGATGCACTACATCGCCACGCGCGACGAGCTGGTCCTGTCGGCCGAGCGGCTGTTCGACGTGGTGGGGCGGGGCGCGGTCCGCGTGCCCATCGGGCAAACCTACCCTCTGCGCGATGCGGCGCGCGCGCACGCCGACCTGGAGGCGCGCCGCACCACCGGCTCGACGGTCCTCCTGCCTTGAACGCGCGCCGCGATTTCGTTAGAACGGGCGCCGCATGATCGCCCGCTACACGCGTCCCGAGCTGGCCGAACTCTGGTCCGACCGCCACCGCTACGAGACCTGGCTGCGGATCGAGCTGGCCGCCTGCGCCGCCATGGAGGCCGCCGGCCGCGTGCCGGCCGGCACCGCCGAGGCGGTTCGCGCCAAGGCCGCCGGGCGGCTGGACGCCGCCCGCATCCTGGAACATGAGGAGCGGACGCGCCACGACGTGATCGCCTTTTTGACCCACGTCGAAGAGCTGGCGGGCGAGCCGGCGCGCTGGCTGCACCTGGGGATGACCTCGTCCGACGTGCTGGACGCGGCGCTGGCGATCACGCTGGTGGAAGCCGCCGATCAGATCGTGGCCGGGCTGGACCTGGTGCGCGCCGCCTGCCGCCGCCGGGCCGAAGAGCACCGCGCCACGCCGGCCATCGGCCGCACGCACGGGATCCACGCCGAGCCGATCACCGCCGGGTTGGTGTTCGCGGGCTTCCACGCCGAGTTGGGGCGGGCCAAGCAGGCCTTCCTGGCCGCGCGCCGGGAGATCGCCGTCGGCAAGATCGCCGGCGCGGTCGGCACCTACGCCAACCTGGACCCCGAGCTCGAGACGGCGGCGCTCGGCAAGCTGGGTCTTCGGCGCGAGACGGTGCCGACGCAGATCGTGGCCCGCGACCGCCACGCCGCCTACTTCACGGCGGTGGCGCGCATCGGCGCGGCGGTCGAGCGGATCGCGCTCACCGTGCGGCACTGGCAGCGGACGGAGGTCGGCGAGGCCACCGAGGCGTTCGGCAAGGGGCAGAAGGGCTCGTCGGCCATGCCCCACAAGAAGAACCCGATCCTGTCCGAGAACCTGTGCGGCATCGCGCGCCTCCTGCGGTCGTACGCGCAGGCGGCCATGGAAGACGTGGCGCTGTGGCACGAGCGCGACATCTCGCACTCCTCGGTCGAGCGGGTGATCGGGCCGGACGCCACCGGCTTGTGCGACTTCATGCTGCGCCGGGCGGCCGGGCTGGTCGACGGGCTGGTCGTCAACGCCGACCGCATGCGGCGCAACCTGGAGCTGACGGGCGGGCTGTTCTTCAGCGAGGCGGTCCTGCTGGAGCTGGTGCGCAAGGGAATGGCGCGCCAGGCCGCTTACGAGCTGGTGCAGAAGAGCGCGCTGCGCGCGGCGGCCGGCGAGGGGAGCTTCCGGGCGCTGCTGGGCGCCGACGCCGAGCTCTCGGCGCGGCTCTCCGCCGCCGAGATCGATCGCGCGTTCGACCTGGGACACCATCTCCGCCATGCCGGGGCCATCATCGATCGCGCCCTGAACGAAAAGGACGAGACATGACCACCACGAAGATCGACGAACAGGTGCTGCGGGCGCAGCTGACGAAGACGCTGCAATCGACCGACCTGCCGGAGCTGGGCGACAAGTACGAAGGCAAGGTGCGCGACTGCTACGTGCGCGACGGCAAGCGCACGCTCATCGCCACCGACCGCATCAGCGCGTTCGACGTGGTGCTGGGGACCATCCCCTTCAAGGGGCAGGTGCTGAACCAGATGGCGGCGTTCTGGTTCGAGGCCACCGCCAACCTGGTGCCGAACCACGTGATCAGCGTGCCCGACCCGGCGGTCACCGTCGCGCGCGAGTGCCAGCTCCTGCCCGTCGAGCTGATCATGCGGGCCTACTTGACCGGCGTGACGTCGACGTCGATCTGGACCGCGTACTCGAAAGGCGAGCGCACCTTCTGCGGGCACGACCTGCCGGAGGGGATGCGCAAGAACCAGAAGCTGCCGAAGGCCATCCTCACGCCGTCGACCAAGGCCGAAAAGGGCGACCATGATCGCTCGGTGTCGCGGGCCGAGGTGCTGCAGATGGGCCTGCTCACCGTCGAGGAGTTCGACAAGGCGGCGGACATGTGCGCGCGCGTGTTCGCGTTTGGGCAGGTCGAGTCGCTGCGCCGGGGGCTCATCCTGGTCGACACCAAGTACGAGATCGGGCGCCGCCCCGACGGCTCGCTCTGCTTCATCGACGAGATCCACACGCCGGATTCGTCGCGCTACTGGTACGCCGGCGACTACGAAGAGCGGTTCGCGCGCGGCGAGGAGCCGCGCGGCCTCGACAAGGAGTACGTCCGGCGCACGCTGGCCGACCAGGGATTCAAGGGCGAGGGGACGCCGCCGGCGCTGAGCGACGAGGTCCGCATCGAGGCGGCGCGGCGCTACATCCAGCTCTGCGAGCTCATCACAGGGCGCCCGTTCGTGCCGAACACCGACGAGCCGATGGCCCGCATCCGAAAGAACCTGAGCCTGCGCGGCTAGGAGGGCGTTGCCGCAAGGCAACGGTGAGCGGCAGCGAACCATGCCCGACGACGTGCCGCCCCCAAGCGGCCTAGGAGGGCGTTGCCGCAAGGCAACGGTG
>JAICYS010000254.1 GCA_025934105.1 Myxococcota bacterium
ACAAGCCGCGCTGGACGCGAGGCGCGACGACGAGGAATACCCGTAGGTATTGTGAGGAGAAGCAACGAAGCGTCCGGCGCGGATCGTCGGCCGAACGTGACGCTATTTCGACGGCGGTGCACTAGAACATGGCGCGCGCAGAACGTGACGTGCAGGTGAGGAACCGGCTGGGCATGCACGCCCGCGCCGCGGTCCGTTTCGTCCAGACCGCGAACGGCTACAAGTGCGAGGTGAAGGTGGTGAAGGACGGCCAGGAGGCGAACGGCAAGAGCATCATGGGCCTGCTGACGCTGGTGGCGGCCCACGGGGTCACGATGAAGGTGGTGTGCGAGGGCGAGGACGCCGACCAGGCGGTGACGGCGCTGGCCGATCTGGTCGCCAGCGGCTTCGGCGAGGGGATCGACCCCTGATGCACCGGCTGACGGGCGTCGGCGCGTCCCCGGGGATCGCGATCGGCGTCGCCCACGTCCTGGCCAGCCGGGTCGAGATCCACGAGCGGCGCATCGCAGTCCTGGAGGTCGACGCCGAGATCGCGCGGTTCGAGCAGGCGCTGCGCGACACGGACGAGCAGCTGGCGCGGATTCAGGCGCAGCTGGCCGCCACCGAAGGCGACGACCACCAGTACCGGATCCTCGAGGCGCACCGGTTGATGCTCTCGGACGTGCACCTGGTCGAGCGCGCCCGGCGGATGATCCGCGACGAACAGACCGCCGCCGAGTGGGCCGTCCGCAAGGCGCTGGATCAGATCCAAGCGGTGTTCGACAAGATCGAGGACCCGTACTTCCGCGATCGCAAGAGCGACGTGGCGCTGGTGGGCGAGCGGCTGCTGCGCACGCTGGTCGGGCGCCGCGAGCACGCGTCGGCCGAGCATGCGCCGAAGGGGTGCATCGCGGTGGCGCACGAGCTGTCGCCGGCGGACGCGGCCCAGCTGGGGCGCGCCGACGCGGCCGGCTTTTGCACCGAGGGGGGCGGACGCACCTCGCACACGGCCATCGTGGCCCGGGCGCTGGGGCTGCCCTACGTGGTGGGCGTCGAGGGGCTCGGTCACCAGGTCTGGTCGGGGATGACCGTCGTCATCGACGGCTTCCGTGGCGAGGTGATCCTGGACCCGGACGAAGAGGCGCTGCGCCGCTACCAGGCGCGGGCCGCCGTGCACGGCGCGCGCTCGCAGCGCCTGGCGGCCATCCGGGACCTGCGCGCCCAGACCCAGGACGGATCGGTCGTGCACCTGTCGGCCAACGTCGAGATGCTGGAAGAGATTCCGATCGCCGTCGACCTGGGCGCCGAGTCGGTGGGCCTGTTTCGGACCGAGTTCCTGTACCTCGAACGCAACGAGCTGCCGACCGAGGAAGAGCAGTACGCGCACGCGGTGGCGGCCCTGCACAGCGCGGCCGGCCGGCCCATCACCTTCCGGACGCTGGACCTGGGCGGCGACAAGCTGCCGCCTTCGGTGCGCATCCCGCTGGGGACCAATCCCGCGATGGGGCTGCGTTCGATCCGGTACTCGCTCAAGCGGACGGACGTGTTCCGGACGCAGCTGCGGGCGCTTTATCGCGCGGCGGCCGAGGGGCCGACCCAGATCCTGCTGCCGCTCATCTCGGGCGTCGCCGAGCTGCGGGCCGCCAAGGATCTGTGCGCTGCGGTCCGGGACGAGCTGCGCCGGCAGAACGTCCGCTACGCCGAGCAGGTGCCGCTCGGGGTGATGGTCGAGACGCCCAGCGCCGCGCTGATCACGGATCTGCTGGCCGCCGAGTGCGACTTCCTGAGCATCGGCACCAACGACCTCATCCAGTACGCGCTGGCCGCCGATCGCGAGGACGAGCACGTCGGCTACCTCTATCACCCGCTGCACCCGGCCATCCTGCGGGCGCTGCGCCAGATCGTCGTCGGCGCCGAGCGGATGGGCAAGCCGGTGGCCATGTGCGGGGACATGGCCGGCGATCCGATGCTGGCCTGGGTGCTGATCGGCCTGGGGCTGCGCAACCTGTCGATGGCGCCGCGGCAGATCCCGGTGGTCAAGTCGATCATTCGGTCGACGGAGATCGCGGACGCGGAACGGCTGCTGGCGCAGGCGCTGACCATGTCGACCGAGACGGAGATCGAAGAGCTGGTCTACGGCGCCATGAATCGGCGCTTCGCGCTGGAACTGAACGACGGCGAAGACGACCGGCCGACGGGATGACCGCGGGCGAGGTCACGCTGCGCCCCGGCCGGCATGACGATTGGCCCGGCGTTCAAGCGCTGCTGCGCGAAATCGACGAACTGCACGCCGCGCTGGCCCCCTCGTTCTTTCGGTCGGCGGCGCGGGCCGAGCTGGAGTGGCGGCGGCTGCTGGTGGACGCGCACGCCGGCGCTGTGGTGGCGCTCGACCGGGGGCCGGCGCTGCTTCGCCTGGTGGGTGTGGTGGTCGTGCGCATCTACGACACGCCGGCGGAGCCGGCCATGCAGCCGCGGCGGCGCGGCCACGTCGAGACGCTGGTGGTCACGGCGCCGAGCCGCCGGCAGGGCATCGGCCGCCGCCTGCTGAGCGCGGCCAGCGAATGGGCGCGCGGGCAGGGGGCGGTGGAGATGGTGCTGACGACCTGGGCCGGAAACCAGGCGGCGGACGCGTTTTACGAGAGCCTCGGCTACCGGGTGTTGTCGCGCGTGCTGCACTCGCCGCTTTGATCCCGTCGACGGAGCTGGGCCGAGCCGCGCGAGGCCGGCGGGAGAGATCCGAGGAACCCTTCTCCAGGGGGCCTGTCTCATCTGCGCCGAGCGCGTGCGGCGTCGGCGCGAGGCGACGGGCCGCTGCTCGAGCCGCGGGCGCGAGCGTCAAGCCGCGACGGGCGGCCGGCGCCCGGCGTTGGCGCGGCGGGCCCAGAGCAAGTAGAGCAGCGGCGCGCCCAGCAGCGAGTACGACAGCAGGTGGCCGATCTTGCCGTCGGGGCCGAACACCTCGGTCGCGTCGTGGAAGGCTTGGCTCCCCTTGATGACCCCGCTTTCGGCCAGCTCGTGGATGCCGTAGACGACCAGCTGCAACAGGAAGAGGCCCAGGAACAGCGCGGTCACCTTGAGGATGATTCCCAAATTCAACCGGCGGCCAAAACGCGTCCAGCCCCAGGCCGCCAGGCCCGCGCCGGCCAGGCCCAGGATCGCGCCCACCACGATCGAGACGCCCTGACCGGTGCCGCGAAAGGCCAGCGCCTGCACGCCCAGGTAGAAGACCGCTTCCAGGCCCTCGCGCGTGACCAGCAGCGTGGTGACCAGCCCGACGGCGATCAAGGCGCGCCGCGAGGGGGCCCCGCCGGGCCCGCCGGAGACGCGGGCCACGCGCGCTTCGATGTCGGCCTTCATGTGCCGGCCCGAACGGACCATCTGGATCAGCAGCACGCCCACCACCAGCGCCGCCGTCAGCGCGGCAATCCCTTCGTAGAGCGGCTGATTGGGAACTTGCAGCCACAGCCAGGCGCCGGCCAGGCAGGTGACGATCGAAACGGCCAACCCGACCTTCACGCCGCGCAGCAGTTCGGCGCGGCCGGTCTTCTTCAGGTAGGCGGCGACCACGCCCACGATCAGGAACGATTCGATGCCCTCGCGGAACGTGACGAGCAGCGCCTGCAGCATGAAGACGGTGACTATAGCACCCACCCGACGTGATACCCTGCCGCGTGGAGGACGGCATGAAACGGCCCACCTTTCGCATCCTGGCGCTCGCGCTGGCGCTCCTCACGCCGCAGGCTGCCCGCGCCGACGAGGCGGCGGGCCACTACAACCTGGCCCTGCAGTTGAAACGCGAGGGGAAGGTCCCGGCCGCCATCGCCGAATGCGAGAAGGCCATCAAGGCGCGCCCCGATTACGCCGCCGCGCACTTCACGCTGGGCAACCTTTACCGGGCGCAAGGCGATTACGCCAAGGCGGCCGGCGAGTACGAGACCACGGTGAAGCTGCAGCCCAAGGACGCCGACGCCCACGCCAACCTGGGCGCTGCCTACGTGCGCCTCAAGAAGACCGACCAGGGGATCCGCGAGCTGGAGGACGCCCTCGAGCTGAAGCCGGACAACTACGAGGCGCGGCTGTCGCTGGGCTACGCCTACAAGGCCGAGGGCGACTACAAGCACGCCATCGAGCACCTGGAGAAGGCCACCGCGCTCAAGCCCGACGACGCGCAGGGCTGGACCAACCTGGGCGTCGCCAAGTCCAAGACCGACGACAAAGAGGGGGCCATCGCGGCGTTCAAGAAGGCGCTGTCCATCAAGCCCGACGACGCCGAGCTGCACTTCGACCTGGCGGTGGTCTACCGGCGGCAGCGCAAGACCGACGAGGCCATCGCCGAGTATCAGGTGGCCGTCCAGAAGAACCCGCGGCTGGCCAAGGCCTACTACGACCTCGGCATCATGTACTCGCAAGAGCGGCGCAACGCCGAGGCGCGCGACGCGTTCCAGAAGTACCTGGACTACGGCAGCAACGAGGACGCCGCCTCGCGCAAGGACGCCGAGGAACGCCTGAAGACGTTCAAGTAGGCGCCGCGTTCAAAGAGGCGCCGCGTTCAAGTAGGCGCGGCGTTCAAAGAGGCGCGGCGTTCAAGTAGGCGCGGCGTTCAAGTAGGCGCGGCGTTCAAAGAGCGCCGCGTTCAAGTAGGCGTCGCCGCCCGGGGTCAGAACTTCACGCCCAGGTTCACGCGGACGATCTGGGCGGCGCTGGCGCTGGCGGCGTCCGACCCCCACACCTGGGCGGGGCGGTCCAGCGCGTCCAGCGGCCAGAACACGCCCCAGATCAAGCCGGCGTAGAAGCCCTCGGCGGTGTTGCGGTACCCGAGCCCCAGGTTCGTCTCCACGCCGTACAGCAGCGCGTCCCCCGGCGTCGAGACCGGGACCTGCGCCATGCTGAAGATCGCGCCGCCGTTGATCCCCACCGCGCGGGTCCGCCCCAGATCGAACCAGTAGGCGGCCTGCGGCTTGATGTAGGTGGCGTTCGTGACCGTGCCCATGATGTGGCGGAAGAAGATCTCGTCGACGTGGTAGTCGGGCGAGAAGTGGAAGTCGCGGATGGCGTTGTCGCCGGCCGGCTGCTGGACGAAGTGCCAGCGGTAATTCAGGTACTGGCCGGGCGAGAAGGCCTGATCGCCGGTGGCGCCGCCCACCTCCAGGCCCACCAGGAACGCGTCGTGGAACAGGCGCAGCTCGCTGGCGACCACCCAGCCGGCCTGGCCCAGCGTCAGTGGCTTGTTGTCGGCCGAGAGGATCCCGGGATGCGCGATCCTGCCGAGGACGCCGATCCCCTCCGCTTCCAGCGTGAACGACTTGTAGTAAAGCTTGAACCAGAGGTCCGGTGTCAGGCTCCAGGCGCCGAGGGGGGTGAGGGCGGCCAGCTGGTCCGGTTGCAGCGGCTGGGGGCCGTATGGGGCGATGTTCGGATCGTTGATGGTGGGAGCGACGCCGATGCTGCCCTGGTTGCGGTAGACCACCTGCAGGCCGTAGTTGGCGACCACGTCACCGCGGTCGATCCGCTCGCGCAGCGAGATGGGGTTGTCGATGCGCGTGACCGACGCCATCAGCTGAAGGACGTCGTCGTTCTGCGACAGGTCGTACGGATAGCCGTTCGGATCCATGCGGCCCAGCGAGAGCTGCTGGGTGGTGATGCCCTGCGAGCCCAGGTCCCAGGCCAGCGCCAGCTGGTGGCCGTAGATGGTGGTCAGGCCCATCACGCGGTCGACGGTCGTGCCGACGTCGCAGTCGGCGCAGCCGCCGTCGTTATAAAAGATGCCGCGGCCCCAGTGCCAGGGCATGCGCCCGAACCGGATCGACCCGAACTCGGTGTCGATCTCCGCCCAGGCGCGCTTGGCGCGGATGCTGGATGAATAGCCGTTCTGGCCGATCTCGGGCGGGTCCTGGCTGTTCGACTGGAACCCGGACGGCGCCACGCCCGGCAGGGCGGTGGGCGACACCGCCCCGGTCATCGCGCTGGGCGGCGGGACGTTGTAGCCCTGGATGCCGGCCAGCGAATCGGGCGTCGAGCCCAAGATGGTGTTGTCCAGCACGTCGATCTGCGCGTGCACGCGGACCTGGTCGGTCACGTTCAGCGTCGGCTCGAGCCGCAGGCGCAGGTTGGCGCCGCCGATGTCCTTGGCCGGGCAGTTCGAGTTGGCCTTGCCCCCCAGGCTGGGCGACGGCGCCGGGCAATCGAGCGGGGTGGGGAAGGGCGGCAAGCCATAGCCCTGCGTCCCGAGCCTTTGCGATCCGCTGGGCGCCGACGTCGAGTACCCGAGGCCCAGGAAGAAGTCGTGCATGTAATCGCTGCGCAGCCGGAAGTAGCCGTCGATCTCGAAGATCTGCATCTTCCGGCGGTTCTGTTCCGGGTAGGCGGTCAGCGGCTCGAGGTCCGCGGGGCGATTCTCCTCGGGGGCTTCTTCGGCGGGGCCCTCTTCCTTTTCCTGGTTCTGTCCGGACGGCGGGGGCTGCATGCCGCCGGGGCCCATGCCGCCCGGCCCCATCTGGGCGGCGGCGGGATGCGCCAGAAGGCCGGAGCCGAGCGCCAGCGTGGCCGCCAGGCGGGCGACGTGGCCGCGCCTCACGCCTCCGACCTCGCGCACAGCTCGATGAGGACGCCGCCGGTGGCGGCCGGGTGCAGGAACGCCACGTGGTGGCCGCGCGACCCGAGGCGCGGCGTCTCGTCGATCAGCCGCACGCCGCCGGTTTTCAAGCCGGCCAGGGCCGCCCGCAGATCGTCCACCTCGAAGCAGACGTGGTGCAGGCCGGGACCGCGCTTGTCGAGGAAGCGTTCCAGCGCCGCGTTCCCCCGGGGTGCGCAGACCTCCAACCCGCACCCGGCGCCGTTCGCGTCACCGGCCGGATACAGGAAGGTGACGTCCGTGGCCTGGCTGGCGACGTGCTCGCGCGCGCCGGTCACCAGACCGAAAAGACCGGCGAGGCGGGCGCTGGCTTCGTCCCGCTCCCCGACGGCGATGGCGACGTGATCGATTCGCTTGACGTTGATCATCTGTGAGGATCGAGAAGCAGGGCGCCCGGCGGGAAAAGGCCCGCACCTTATATCAGCCCTCCGGACATTGGAAAGTGGATTGCGGGACGGCTGGACTTAAAATCCGGCGGATGCGTACGACTGCGTGGAGCGCGGGGCGGTTGCCCGGCCGGGCGTGTTTGCGATGAACCTGGCCGCGCAGGTGGGGCAGCTTCTGTCCGTCGGGTTCGACGGACCGGGGCTCCCCGAGCAGCTCCGCGCCCGCGTCGCCGGCGGCGAGGTGGGGGGCGTCATGTTGTTTCGCCCCAACATCGCCGATCCCGTGCAGCTGGCCGGCCTGGTGGCCAACCTGCGGCGAGCAGCGCCGTCGGGCGCGCCGCTGCTGGTGTCGATCGACCAGGAAGGCGGCCCCGTCCAGCGCGTCCGGGCTCCCGCCACCGTCTGGCCGCCCATGCTGGCGGTGGGCTCGGGCGGCGACGAGGCCCGCACGGCGGCCGTCGGGCGCGCCATCGGCGAGGAGCTGGCGGCGCTGGGGATCGGCTGGGACTTCGCGCCGGTCCTGGACGTCCACACCAACCCCGACAATCCGGTGATCGGCGAGCGGGCGTTCGC
>JAICYS010000323.1 GCA_025934105.1 Myxococcota bacterium
GGCGTTTACCTCTATCGCTACGACGTGCAGCGCGACTTCGACCAGCGCGTGCCGGCCGCCACCTTCTACGTCCGGTCGGACGTGGACGTGCGGGGCATCGTCGACCTCGAGCCCAAGGTCGTCGAACACCAGAAGGTCCCGTAGCCGGCGCCCCGTCGTGACCGCCGGCTCGGACAGCGTCGAGGTCAGCGTGATCATCCCCGCCTACAACGCGGGGCAGTTCGTGCGTCAGGCGGTGGCCTCCGCGCTGCAGCAGACGTTCCCGTCGCTGGAGGTGCTGGTCATCGACGACGGCTCGGCCCAGCCGGTCGACTGGGTCGTCGAGCTGGATCCGGCCCGGGTGCGCTACCACTTCAAGAGCAACGGCGGCCCGTCCAGCGCGCGCAACCTGGGGGCGCGGCTGGCGCGCGGGCGCCTGCTGGGGTTTTTGGACGCCGACGACCTCTGGGCGGCGCACAAGCTGCGCAGCCAGGTGGACGCGCTGGACGGCCGGCCGCGCGCCGCCTTCGCCTACGGCGCGTTCGACGGCATCGACGAGGCCGGCACCCCCGTACCGCGCCCGGCCCACTTTCGCCCCTCGGGGGACATCGCGGCGACGCTGTTCATGTACAACTGCGTCACGACCTCCAGCGTGCTGGTCCGGCGAGATCTCTTCCAGCAGCAGGGCGGTTTCGACGAGTCGCTGGTCTGGTCGGAGGACTACGACCTGTGGATGCGCCTGGCCGAGCGGCACGAAGCGGTCTGCGTGCCGGGGATCCTCGGGTCGTACCGCATCAACACCCACGGGCTGAGCCGCAACTTCGCGCGCCTCTACGAGACCGAGCGGATGGTCGTCGACCGGGCGCTGGCCCGCGGCGTGCGTCCGGAGTTCCAGCGGCAGCGCCGCCGCCGCCTGGGCCAGCTCTACTTCGATTTCGGCTACGACTGCCTGCGCGCCGGCCGGCCGGCGGACGCGCGGCGCCAGCTCCTCGAGAGCGTGCGCCACTGGCCGCTGGGGTGGCGCGCCTGGATCTACTTGCTGCGCGCGGCCGTCGCCGGATCGTAAACCAGCGCCCCGCCCTCTTCCGTGCCGTCGTTGTACATCGCGACGATCTCTTCGGGCAGGCGGGCCAGATCGGTGGCGCGGAAGTAATCGCGCATCGTCGTCCCCGTGCACATCTCGTCGCTCTTGGGCGCGCCCCGGCGGGCGGCGGCGTCCGCCAGGTGCACCGTGCGAAAGTCGATGCTCCAGCGCGTCTTGCCGGACGTGTTGGGCACGCTCGAGTGCATCTGCGCGCCCGAAAACAGGATCAACCCGCCCGGCGGCACCACCAGCCGGATCTGCGGATCCAGGTCCATCGGCTCGGCCGGCTTGGGCAGCGGGCGCGGGTCCTCTTTCAGGTACTGCGTGACGTGCCCGCCGCGGTGCTGCTGGTTCCAGAGGTAGTAGTTGTAGCCCTTGGAGGTGTTGGCGACGCCGCGGTTCCAGTAGCGCGGGTGAAACGCCATCACGTTCGACGTGGCCGTCGGCAGGATCGGCAGCCACCAGTTGAGCTGGCAGGACGGCGCCGAATACCAGGTGTCGCGGTGCGGGTGCCAGGCGTAGGCGATCCCGGTGGTCAGGTACTGGTCGCTGGTCGAGCTGCGCATCTTCGGGACGTCGAAGTAGATCTGACCGGCGTCGCCGCCCAGGTCCTCGATGATGCCGCGCACGAAGCGCTTGCTCTCGGGGTGGTGGATGAACTTGGGCTTCAGCTCGCCCAGGATGCGCGCGAACTCTTCGACCGGCAGCTCGTACTGCGCCTTTTCCGGATCGCGCGCCCCGAACGCCTCGCGGATCAGGCCCTGCGCGAACTCGATGAAGCCGCGCGTGTGTTTGGTCGGTGAGTAGACGAACAGCGCGCCCTCGTAGAGGCGCGCCCGGCGCGCATCGTCGTCCAGAGGCTCGTCGAAATAGATCGTGTCGTTGGGCATGAGCTCCTCGGGTTAGCGGCGCTCGAACACGTGACGGGAAGGGGGGCCGACCAGGTGCCGCTCGACGCCGTCGGACAGGGCGCGCGCGTAGACCGCCAGCGCGCCGTCGACCGCCTGGACGGTCTGGTCGATGTCGGCGTCGCTGTGCGAATAGCTCACCACGAACGACGGGCCGATCACGCCGCGCCGGATGATCTCCTGCAGGAACAGCGACCGAAACGCCTGCGAAGGCTTTCCGTCGGCGTCGGCGGTCCCGTAGAACAGGTTGCAGGCGCGGCCGACCACCGTGATCTGCCGGCCGAGACCGTGCCGCGCCACCGCCTGGCGGACGCCCTCGGCCAGCCGGCTGCCCTGCCGGTGCAGCGTCTCGACCACCGGCTCGCTCCGGTAGATCTTCATGGTGGCCAGCGCCGCCGCCAGCGACGGCGTCTCGGCGCCGTGGGTGGTCGACAGCAGGAACACGTTGTCCTGCGGGCGCTCCTTGCTGCCGAGGCGCATGAGCTCGCGCCGGCCGCACAGCGCGGACAGCGAGAAGCCGTTGGCTAGCGCCTTGCCGAACACCGACAGGTCGGGCACCACGCCGTACAGCTTCTGCGCCCCTTGGGCGTGCCAGCGGAAGCCGGTGATGGTCTCGTCGAACACCAGCACCGCCCCCTCGGCCCGACAGAGGTCCTTGACCGCTTGCAGATAGCCGGGCGCCGGCTCGTCGATGCGGGCCGGCTCGAGGAACACGGCGGCGATGCGGCCGGGCCGCTCGGCGAACAGCTTTTTCAGCGAAGCCAGGTCGTTGTACTTGAAGCGGACGGTCTGGTCGTGGACCCAGTGCGGGATGCCGCCGTCCATGTTGGTCGTGCAGAAGAACCAGTCGTCGTACGAGAAGAACGGGTGGTCGCCGCAGATGGCGACGTCTTCGCGCCCGGTGTGCGCGCGCGCCAGCTTCAGCGCCGCGCTGTTGGCGGTGGAGCCGTCCTTGGTGAACTTCACCATCTCCGCCCCGTCGATGAGCTCGAGGAAGGCGGCCGCGCACTCGAGCTCGGTCAGCGAGGGGCGGGTGAAGTTCGTGCCCAGCGACAGCGAGGCGCGGACCGCCTCGACGACCGGGGGGTAGGCGTGGCCCAGCGTGACCGCGCGCAGCCCCATCCCGTATTCGATGAACTGGTTCCCGTCGACGTCCCAGACGCGGCAGCCGGCCCCGCGGGCGATCACCCCCGGCGAGAGCGCCGGGTACTGGTCGCTCCCCTTCGCGTAAGTGTGGCTCCCACCCGGCACCAGCTTTTGCAGCCGCGCCTCCAGCTCCCTCGAACGCGAAAATTCCACGAAATCTCCTCTTCCGTCAGGCAGGAATCTCGGCGGACTCCTCGAGCCTCAGGATACATGAGCCCCGGAGGCGATCGAAAGGAGAAGCGGAGGTTCGGGATAAAGTCATGCTTCCGACATTCCGAAAGGGGGAGCATGCGCCACTCGCAGCTTGTCGCCAGCGTTCTGCTGTTGCTGATGCCCGTGACCGGCTGTTCGGGCGGGGGGACCCAGGCCGCCGACGGCAGCGGGGGGTCAGGTTCCGACCCGGCCAGCGGGGGCGCCAACGGGTCGGGCGGCAGCGGGCCCGCCACCGGTCACGGCGGGAGCACCAACCCCGGCTCGGGCGGCATGCTGACGAGCGGCGCCGGCGGCACCACGCCGCAGGGGGGGTTCACCGGTTCCGGGTCGATGGTCCACGGCATCTTCATCCCCAACGACCACCCGCGCCTGTTCTGGACGCCGGATCGTCTGACCGCGGCGAAGGCCTGGTGGAAGTCACACTCGTTCTCGCCCGACACCAGCGACGGCCCGACGTTGAACGCGTTCGCCTACATGATGACCGGGACCGCCAAGTACTGCCAGCAGGCCATCAGCGCCGAGCAGACCTTCGACCTGTCCGACTGCACGGCCAGCAAGGCCGGGTGCGACGACTCCCGCTACTTCGGCGAGGACGCCATCCTGACCTACGACTGGTGCTACCCGGTGATGACCGACAGCCAGCGCACCACGTTCACGAAGAACTGGAACAGCTGGCTGACCGCCATCTCGATGCAGTCCTGGGGCGGCCCCGGCATGTCGCAGAGCAACTACTACTGGGGCAACGTCCGCAACGAAGGCGAGTGGGGCATCGCCAGCTACTACGAGAACCAGACCGTCGCCGAGCAGATGCTGAAGGACGCCCTCGACACCCGCTACACCAACGACTTCGTCCCCGCGTCGACGAAGGCCGGGCAAGGTCTGGGCGGGCTGGGGCTCGAGGGCGGGCAGTACGGCCCCTATCAGGGCTACTACGTCAGCTCGATCCTGTTCCCGTCGATCGTGGCCGGCGGGCGCGACATCTTCGACGAGACCTCCTACTGGAAGGGGACCGTCCTCAACCGCATCTACATGACCCCGCCGCAAAAGACCGTCTCCAGCATGCGCAGCGGCTGGGACGTGTTCCCGTTCGACGACGACGAGACCTGGCAGGACGGGTCGCCGGGCACCGCCAACGAGAAGGGGACGTTCATGACCGCGGCCGCCACCCTGTGGGCCCCGTCGAACATCGGCAAGTGGGCACGGCAGTGGCTGGCGCAGGTCAAGCCGGGCGTCGATCCCCCGGCGGCGTCGGTCGATCCGGGCGGCTCCAGCCAGGACTTCTCGGGGCTGCCGCTCGATTACTACAACGGCGGCACCCGCTATTTGATCGGGCGCAACGACTGGACCGCCAACGCCACCAGCTACATGTGGCAGATGGGCGAGCACTACAGCGACGGTCACGAACACGCCGATTGGGGCGCGTTCCAGATCAACCGCAAGGGCCGCTGGCTGAGCCGCGAGACCGTCGGCTACACCGAGTCCGTCCCGGGTTACGGCGGCACCGGCAATCAGGCCCTGAACCTGGGTTTGGCGCACAACGTGCCGCTCATCAACGGCGCGGCGGCGGGGGGCGGCAACAGCTCGCCGGTCGTCAACCGACTGGAGAGCCAGGCCGGTTACGCCTACGCCGTGGCCGACCTGTCGAACGCGTTCGGCAAGAGCGGCGTCCACGTCGAGCGCGAGTACTGGTTCATCCGCGACCTCGAGACCTTCGTGATTTTCGACCGGCTGACCGCCACCGCCAGCCAGTCGCGCACCTTCGTCTTCCACTGCGAGACCAACCCGACGCTGGTCGACACCACGCACGTCAAGTGCGTCAACGGCGACCAGCAGCTGCTGGTGACGACGCTGCTGCCGGCCGCGCCCTCGTCGCGCACCGTCGTCAACGAATCCAAGGCTTCGCCGCCCCCGCCCGCCGCCAACACCCAGTACCGCGTCGAGATCAACGACATGCCGGGCGCGTCGACCAGCTACACCCTGCACGTCCTGCAGGCCATGGACGCCAGCGGCACGGTTCTGGCGCCGACGGTGACGGATTCAGCGTCCGGGTCGCCGACATCGGGAACGCTGACGGTGAAGCTCGACGCCAGCCACACCCTGACGATCACCAAGGGGATGACGTCATCGGGCGGCTCGATCTCCATCGGCGGCCAGTCGA
>JAICYS010000199.1 GCA_025934105.1 Myxococcota bacterium
GGACCGGCGGCGAGGGGACGCCCGGCGCCGGCGGGACTGCGGCCTCTGGCGGCTCACCGGGGACTGACGGTGGCAACGCCGGCTCCGGCTGCTCGTGCCGGGTCGCTGGCGGCGGCTTCGGGTGGGGACAGCTCCTCGGCGGGTTGGCCCTGCTGGGGTGCGTCGCCGGGGTCCGCCGGCGGAAGCGACATTAGAAGAGAAGCCGCGGTGCGCAAATCGGCGCGGCGCCAGATTTGATAAGCAAGGAATTCTGACGCCGCGGCCCGTTTCTGCCGAAAGGGAGGATCGGGCCCATGAGAGATTTCGCGTGGCGGTCCGGACGCGCGGACGTCGAGCTTCCGGTGGAAGTGGCAACCGACGGTGACTCGTTCGCCGCCGCCTGCAAGAACATCGGCACCGGTGGCGTGTTCGTCGCGACCGATCGACTGTGCCGCGTCGGAACGCGGTTGTCGCTGAAACTCCAACTGCCGCAACAGCCAAACCCGATCTCCGTCGGGGCGGAGGTCCGCTGGACCCGCCCGGGTGACCCGGTCGCGCCCGAGGTCCGGCCGCCGGGAATGGGCCTGCGCTTCGTCAATCCGCCCGTGAACGCGCTGGTTCTGATTCACGAACTGCTGCTCACCCGCGAAGGGCGGAGCTAGGGGGTGTCCCTAGATCGGGACACCCCTAGTCCTTCAGACCCGAAGAGCGTTCGGGGTTCCGCGCCGGCCGATTCATCGGCTGGTGGCCGGCGCGATCAGCGGCCAGCCGGCGAGAGCTGGAACGGATAGGTGACGCTGACCAGGCCGCCCCCGTCGGGCTGTGGAAACTCCCAGCGTCGGACGGCGCCGACCACGCAGGCGTCGACCGCGGGGGCGCCCAGCGTGGTGCTCTGCAGAAGCGCGGCCAGCACGCGCCCGGTCGGCGCGATCGTGAACTGAACGACCACCCGTCCGGCCAGGGTCGGACGGGCCACCAGCGCCTGCTCGTAGCAGAAGCGCACCTCGTTCAGGTGCCGCCGGACCGTGCGGCGGATGATCTCCTTGTCCAGCGCGCCCCGCACCGAAGCGTCGCCCCGGATGAAGTTCGGCACGCGGGTGGTCCGCCGGCCCAGCGGCCCGACGGCGGTTCCGTACCGGCGGCCGCCGTCCGCTGCCTGCCCGAAGCGGCCCACCGTTCCGAGGCCGCCGGTGCCGAGCGTCGACTCTCCCGCCCCGGCATTGCCGGCGCCGGTGCCGATCGTTCCCAGGCCGCCCGACGCGTAGACCTCCGCGATCGCGGCGCCTTGCAGCTGTCCGAGGACATCGCGCGTGTCCGCGCCGAGGGCTGGCCCGTTGGCCAGCACATCGGCCAGCGCGCTGCCGGTCTGGCCCGTCAGCATCCCGAGCAAGCCACGGCTGCGAATGCGCGCCGCCGCCTGCCGGGCGTCGGTGGGCTTCGCCGTGCCGGCGATGGCCAGCCGGCCGTCGTGCCGGGGCGCACGCCGGCTGCCGGCCTGGCCGGACGGGCCGGCAGCGGCCGGTCCGCGCCCCGCCCCGGCGGCGCGCGCCTGTAGCAGGCGGTCGACGGCCGGCGTCGAGACGTCCAGCGGAATCATCACCATCCGGTCGAACCGGCGGTCGGCGCCCCACGGATCCAGCGAGAGCGCCCGCGGATCGGAGGGCACCAGACGCGCCAGGGCCAGCAGCGCGGTCAGCCCCAGCGCAACCGCCGCCGGATAGCGCAGGTCGGTGCGCCACCCCGACGGCAGCAGCGGGCGGGGCAGCGGCGCGACCGGTTCGACGGCGCGGAGCTCGAACGTGACCTCGCCGCAGGGAATGCGCAGGTGCGCGCCGGACGGCAACGACAGCGGCGTGTCCGGCGGCCCGGCCTGGCGTTGGCGGAGCCCGGCCACGCCCCGCGAAGTCGTCGCGGGAGGTCCAGCGAGCCCTTCCAAAGTTCCTGTCTGATGGCCCGGCACCGGCAGGCGCTGCTGCGCAATCCAGAGCTGCGCGCGCATCGGCGCCGCCAGGTTGACCCGGAACGCGCCACCCGCTTGCTCGACCAGCGGGTGCGGGGGAGCTCCGTCGAGCACGGTTCCCAGCCAGGCCGGGTTGACCGGGGAGTCGGCGCGTCGGCCCGGGCCGACGGCGAAGCGGCCGGGGCGATCGGCGCGCAGGAGGCGGCTGGCCAGCGTCAGGTCGCGGAAACGCGCCTCGATCAGCAAGGCCGGCGCCGCCACCGCGATGGTGGCGTCGGCCTGGCCGTCCGGGAGAGATCCGGCGCCGGGATCGAGCGCCGGCGGAGGCGGGGGCAGGCGGGACGGCGGACCGGAGGCGTGTTCGGCGCGAGGCTCGGGTTGCATGAGGACTCCTTCGCCTTCAGGGACAAACGATCTCGCGCACAGTTCCGGTGGAACTTTCGCCGCCGCCCGCTGTCGCCGCCACCGCCGGAGAAGTTGCGAACGACCGCCTGGTGCCCACGTTGCGGCCGTACCTCGAAGCAACATCTTCGTCGGCAAGGAGCTCGTTTGCGTTTCACGCTCACCGGCGCGCGAGTCTGGTTGGCCGCCGCCGTCTTGCTGATCGGGTTCGGCGCCGCCCGCCCGGCGCACGCCTACACCTGGATGCTGGCCCGCGACGGCGTCCACGCCGCGCTCTGGAAGCGGCAGGCGGGCGCGTTCCTGGTCGATCGGACGGCCCTCGAACGCGAGGCCTTTGACGGCTGACCGGGCCGGCGCTATCTCCGACGGATGCTGTTCGATCCGTTCACGCTTCGCGGGGTGACCCTGCGCAACCGCATCGGTGTCTCGCCCATGTGCCAGTACTCCAGCACCGACGGGTTCGCCGACGACTGGCACCTGGTGCATCTCGGAAGCCGGGCGGTGGGCGGCGCCGGCCTGGTGATGGCCGAGGCCACCGCCGTCGAGGCCCGCGGCCGGATCAGCCCGCACGACCTCGGCCTCTGGAAAGACGAGCAGATCGAGCCGCTGGCGCGCGTGGCGCGATTCGTGCGCGGGCAGGGCGCCGTGGCTGCCCTTCAACTGGCGCACGCCGGGCGCAATGCGTCGGTGACCCGCCCGTGGGACGGCGACAAGCCGGTGGGGCCGCCGGACGGTTGGACGCCCATCGTGGCGCCCAGCGCGCTGCCCTTCGACGAGGGCTACCAGACGCCGCTGGCGTTGCCCGAGCCGGAGATCGCGGCGGTCGTCGCCGCGTTCGGCGCCACCGCGGGCCGGGCCGCGCGGGCCGGCTTCCAGGCGCTGGAGATCCACGGCGCGCACGGCTACCTGATTCACGAGTTCCTGTCGCCGGTCACCAACCGGCGCGACGACGGCTGGGGCGGCAGCTTCGACAACCGGGTGCGGTTCGCCGTCGAGACCGTCCGCGCCGTCCGGCGGGCCGTGCCGGAGCGCATGCCGCTGCTGATGCGGCTCTCCACCACCGACTGGCTGGGCGAAGCCGGGTGGACCGTCGAGGACTCGATCGCCCTGGCCCGCCGTCTGAAAGGTGAGGGGGTCGATCTCATCGACTGCTCGTCGGGCGGGATCGCGCCCCGCATCGCCATCGACGCCGGGCCCGGCTATCAGGTCCCGAACGCGGCGCGCATCCGGGCCGAGGCGGGCATCGCGACGGCGGCCATCGGGTTCATCACGTCCCCCGCGCAGGCCGAGCAGACGATACGCAGCGGGCAGGCCGACCTGGTGTTCCTGGCCCGCGAGATGCTGCGCGATCCGTACTGGCCGTTGCGCGCCGCCCGCGAGCTGCGCGCGCCCCTCGACGCGCCGGTGCAGTACGGCCGCGCCTGGCGCTGACGGTCAAGGGGATCGCGCGGCTGCTCGCGGCGTCGGGCTTGAGCGGACGAGGTCTGAACGCCGGCGGCCCGCGACTACTGGCAGCGGGCGATCACGCTCGCGTCCAGCACCGAGAGCGACTTGCACATGTAGCCGGGGGCGCAATCGCTGTTGGACGAGCAGCCGACGGTGCAGGCGGCGTTCACGCAGGCCTGGGGCGAGCAGTCGATGGTCAGGCCGGCCGCACAGTTCCCGGTGCCGTCGCAGGTCGAGGCGACGTCGAGGATGCCCGTCCGGCCCGGCTTGCAAGCCGCCACGCCGCACACCGTGCCGGCCGGTAGCGGCGCGCAGGTCCCGGCCTTGCCGGTCACGTTGCAGGCCTTGCAGGCGCCGCACGAGGCGCTCTGGCAGCAGACGTGATCGGTGCACATCCCGCTGAAGCAGTCGGCGTTGCCGGAGCACGCGGTGCCGAGCGGCGCGAGGTTGCTGCACGTTCCGGACTGGCAAGCGTACCCGCTCACGCAATCACCGTCGGAGACGCAGCTGGTGAGGCAGCCGCTGCCGCCGCAGACGAAGTGCCCCGGACAGGCTTGCGACGTGACCGTGCAGACGCCGCCGCCATTGCAGGCGCTGGCCGTGGCCGTCGATCCCGTGCAGGTGGCGGCGCCGCAACCGGTCCCCGTGCCGGCGTTCCGGCAGGCGCCGGCGCCGTTACAGGTCCCGTCGAACCCGCAGGGCGGCGCGGGCGTGCAGAGCTGGTGGGGCTCGGCCGCGCCGGCTGGAACCGGCTGGCACGACCCGGCCGCGCCGGTGACGTTGCAGGCCTGGCAGGTGCCGCAGCCGGGCGCCGAGCAGCAGACGCCGTCGACGCAGTTGCCGCTGGCGCACTGGCCGGCCGCCGAGCAGATCTGGCCCAATCGCTTGAGGCCGCACGACCCGGCGTTGCAGCTGGCGGGCGGGGCGCAGTCCGCGTCGCTGCCGCAGGCCGCCAGGCACCCGTGGGCGGCGGCGCTGCAGACGTAAGGGGCGCAGGCCTGATCGCTGGCCGGCTTGCAAGTTCCGCCGCCGTCGCAGGTGCGCGCCAGCGTGGTGGTGGTCGGGTCGGCGCAGGCGGGGGCCGCGCATTGCGTCCCCGCCGCGTAGTTGGCGCAGGCGCCGCGCCCGTCGCAAAAGCCGGTCATCCCGCAACTGGCTGCGCCTTGGTCCATGCAATGCCCGGCCGGATCGGCGCCGCCGGCCGGCACGGGCGTGCACGTTCCCGCCTTGCCGCCGAGCGCGCAGGAGAGGCAGCTGCCGCTGCAGGTGGTGTTGCAGCAGACGCCTTGCGCGCAGACGCCGCTCTGGCATTCGGTGCCGGTCTGGCAGACGGCGCCGTTCGACTTGAGGCCGCACGACCCGCCGCTGCAGTACTGGCCGGGGGCGCAGTCGGTGTCGCCGGCGCAGCTGGACTTGCAGGCGTTGAGGCCGCACACGAACGGGAAGCAGGAGGTGGCGGCCGGGATGGCGCAGGTCCCGGCGCCGTCGCAGCTTCCGGCGGCGGTGAAGGCGGAGCCGGACGTGGGGCAGCTCGCGTTGGCGCAGGCCGTCCCGGCGGGATATTTCTGGCAGGCGCCGGCCTGGCACTTGCCGTCGGTGCCGCAGGACGCGGAGCCGTGGTCCAGGCACAGGGCGGCCGGATCCGGCAGCCCGGTCGGAACCGGCGCGCACAGTCCCATGCTGCCGCTGATGGCGCAGGAGACGCAGGCGCCGGTGCAGGCGGTCGCGCAGCAGACGCCCTGCGCGCAGTAGCTGGACTGGCACTCGGTGGCCGTCGAGCAGAACGCGCCGTTCGGCTTGGCGCCGCACGAACCCTGGACGCAGCTGTCACCGGCGGCGCAGGCTGCGTCGCTGCCGCAGGCCGTGTAGCAGCGGGCGCCGTTGCACGCGTATGGCGCGCAGGCGATGGCGTCGGGCGCGCGGCAGTTGCCGTTGGCGTCGCAGGTCGAGCCGGGCGTGTAGACGCCGGCGCCGCAGGTCTCGGGCGCGCATTCGGTGCCGGCCGGGTACTTGTGGCAGCCGCCCGCGCCGTCGCAGGTGCCGTCGGTGCCGCAGGAGGTGGCGCCCCGATCCAGGCAGACGCGGTGGGGATCGCCGGCGCCCAGCGGGACCGGCGAGCAGGTGCCGGGCGAGGTGGACAGGGCGCAGCTCCGGCAGCTTCCGGCGCAAGCCGTGGCGCAGCAGACGCCGTCGGCGCAAAAGCCGCTGCCGCATTCGACGGCAGCCGAGCAGGGCTGTCCCAGCGCCTTTGCGCCGCAGCTTCCGTTGACGCAGCTGTGGCCGGCCACGCAATCAGCGTCGCCGGCGCAGTGGCTGACACAGGCGCCGCTCGCGCACTGGTAGGGGGCGCAGGTCTGAACGCCGGGCGGCCGGCAGGTCCCCAGCCCGTCGCAGGTGGCGGCGGTGTTCAGGCGGTCGCCGCTGCACGACGGAGCGGCGCAGACCGTCTCGGCCGCATACTTGGCGCAACCGCCCAGCCCGTCGCAGGCGCCGGTCTGGCCGCAGCTGGCCTGGTCCGAGGCGGCGCAGATCTTGTGCGGGTCGGCGGCGCCCATGGCGGCTGGCCAGCAGGTGCCGATCCGGCCGCTCTGGTCGCAGGTGACGCACGGGCCGGTGCAGGCCACGTTGCAACAAAACCCGTCGGCGCAGAACCCGGAGGCGCACTGGACCGCGTCGCTGCAGGACGCGCCGGCCGGCTTCTTGCCGCAGCTGCCGTTGACGCACTTCACGCTGGGCGCGCAGTCGGCGTCGGACGCGCAGGTGGTCACGCAGGCGTTGGTCCGGCTGTCGCAGCCGAACGGCGCGCAGATGGTGGCCGGTCCGGGGGCGCAGCTGCCGGTGCCGTCGCAGACGCGGATCCCGCTGACCGCGGCGCCGTCGCAGGAGCCGGGGCGGCAGACGGTTCCGGCGGCGTAGCTGCGGCAGCCGCCCTTGCCGTCGCACGTTCCGTCGAGGCCGCAGGTCGAGACGTCGGCCTTGGGACACACCGAGGCCGACCTGGGCGCGGCGCCCGCCGGGACGAAGCTGCATACGCCGGGCGCCGAGATGGTCTTGCACGATTTGCAGGTCTCCGTGCAGGCGGTCTTGCAGCAGACGCCG
Organism: Myxococcota bacterium; assembly: GCA_025934105.1. GTDB lineage: Bacteria > Myxococcota_A > Polyangia > Fen-1088 > Fen-1088 > JADGRB01. The sequence continues at coordinate 6,887 of JAICYS010000199.1, forward strand.
TCCACGCAGAAGCCGCTGGCGCAGTCGGCGTCGCAGCCGCAGTCGGTCCCGTTGGGCTGGGGGGCGCCCGCGTCGCCGGCGCAGACGGCCGCGGTGCCGCTGTCTGGCGGCCTGACCGCGCCATGGGAATGGCACCCGGCCAGCGCCGCCGCGGCGCCGATCAGAAATGCGGCAAATGCGCCGGACGCAAGGCGGGCGCTCTCTCGGACTCTGCGCGTCGTCAGCTTTCCGGCCCCCCTTGGGGGCAGACCATACACGGTCCGTGTCGCCCGCAAGTGGAAATCTCGGAATGCGGTCGAGCTCCATTTGCGCTCTGCATCCTCCGATATCCAGGGACAGTGCGCGCGCGGGTGGTCGGTCTCTGTCTGGGGATGGCGATCTCGATCCGCGCGGGCTGGCCGCGCGCGGCCGGCGCGCAGGCGGTGAGTGGGTTCGCCGACGACCGGTTCGAGCCGGCCGGCGCCGACAGCGCCTGGCTGAACACCGAATCCTTGAACTTCGAAGGGCACCTGCGCCCGGCGGCGGCGTTCGTCAGCGACTGGGCCTGGAAACCGCTGGTGGTGTACGACCCGCAGGGCCACGCCGTGACCCGGCTGGTGGGCAACCAGCTGTTCGGCCATCTCGACGCCGCGTTGATGCTGTGGGACCGGGTGCGGGTCGACGTGAACCTGCCGGTCGCGATGGTCGACAGCGGCGACGGCACGCGGCTGGGCACGTCGACCTACGCGGCGCCCGACGGGGCGGCCCTGGGCGACGTCCGCCTGGGCGTCGACGGGATCGTCTACCGGCGGCCCGACGGTCTGTTCGTGGGCGCCGTGGGCATGCAGTTCTTCGTCCCGACCGGCCGCACCCAGGCCTTCAGCAGCGACGGGGGCTTCCGCTGGTGGCCGCGCCTGATGGCGGCGGGCGAGCGGGGCGCGTTCGCCTGGTCCACCCGGCTGGGCATCGAGGTGCGCCCGTCGGACGGCTGCCGATGCGACCTGACGCCCGGCACCGAGATCGACGGCGCGCTGGCGGCCGGTTGGCGGCCCCGGCCCCCCTGGCTGATCGGGCCCGAGCTCGTCTGGAGTCACACGCTGGCCAGCGGCGCCGCCGCGCTGCGCAGCGGGACGCCGCTGGAGTTGATGCTGGGTGGCCACTACACCGCCACGCCGGAGTGGGCCTTCGCGCTGGGGCTGGGACACGGCCTGACCGACGGCGCCGGAACACCTGCATTTCGGCTGATCGCGGGCGTCCAGTACACCTTCAGGCGCGGCCAGCCGGCGCCGAGATCCGAATGAGGGGGCGGAGGGTCCGGCTGGAACCCATGTGTCATCGCGCCTCCCGTATTCGTTCGCTGGCCGCCGGCTGGATCGCCGTCACCGCCGCGGTGGTGGCCTGGCCCGGCGCGGCGGCGCGGGCGGTCACGCTCCGGTATCAAGCCAACCAGGCCGGCGACTTCGTCCTGATCGGGAACACCCTGGGGCAGGACTGCGGCGCGCAGACGCCGAACCCCGTGGTCGGCACCGTCGGGAACTGCGGCAACCAGACCAGCGACACGTCACCCGACGTATTTTGGCGCGCGGCCGACAGCGGCGGCGCCACGGCGGACACCACGATCACGGCCGCCAACGCGCGCTCGACGGCGGTGCTCGGCATTCCGTCGGGCGCGACCATCACCTACGCGCGCCTTTACTGGAGCGCCGCCGGGACGACCACCACCAGCGGCACCACCGCCTTTGTCGATCGTCCCGGGACGGGCGCCTTCTCGGCCACTGTCACCGCCGACGCGACCGCCCGCGATTCCAGCACCGGCAACAACTATTACCAGTCCACCGCCGACGTCACGACCCTGGTGCAGGCGCACGGCGCCGGCGCTTACCGCCTGGGGGCCATCGACTCGGTGGCGCTGACCGGCGTCAACGACGCGACGGTGTATGCCGGCTGGTGGATGGTGGTCTTCTATTCGCTCTCCACCGACCCCCCGCGCAATCTCACCGTGTTCGACGGTCTGAACGTGATGGCCTCGCACAGCGCCGACCAGACCGTGACCGTGACGGGCTTCCAGGTGCCGGCCGGCAGCTACGACGCCAAGCTGGGCGTCATCGCCTACAGCGGCGCCAAGCGCGGCAACGGCGACTCGGTCTCCTGGAACGGGACCACGCTGTCGGACACGTACAACGGCGCGAGCAACTTCTTCAACGGCACCCACACCAACCTCGGCAGCCTGGTGTCGACGCCCGGCGATCTTCCGCAGACCACCGGCGACAGCAACAGCATGAGCGGGATGGACCTGGACGTCGAGGACGTCACGTCGCTGGTCAAGCCGGGCGACACCAGCGCCAGCGCCACCGCCTCGACCAAGCTGGACTCCTATGTGCTGGGTGGCTTCATCACGGCGATCGCCACGGTGAAGCCCGACTTCTCGACCTCGACGACGACCGTCACCGACCTCAACAGCCACGCCGGCGGCGCGGTCCTGCCGGGTGACACCCTGCAGTTCACGGTCACCGCCGTCAACAGCGGACACGACACCGGGACCGGCGTCCTTTTGACCGACGTCCTGCCGAGCGGGCTGACCTTGGTGTCCGGATCCATCCAGGTCACCGGCGGGGCCAACACCGGCACCAAGACCGACGCCAGCGGCGACGACCAGGGCGAATACGTGTCCGGCACGCGCACCGTTCAGGTCCGCCTCGGGACGGGCGCCACCTCGGCGGCGGCCGGGACGATCGCGGCCGGCTCGTCGAGCACGGTGGTGTTCAAGGTGAAGGTGGACGGTTCCTTGCTGGGAACGATCTCGGACTCGGCCACCATCAACGCCGCCGGATCGCTGGGCGCCACCGCCCAGAACTTCACCACCACCACGGCCAGCCTGTTCGTCGACCAGTGCGCCGGCGACAGCGATTGCAGCGGCGGAACGCCGTACTGTCTGACCTCCACGTCGCCCAAGACGTGCGTGGCGTGCCTGTCCTCCTCGAACTGCAGCGGGACCACGCCGACCTGCGGCACCGCGCACAGCTGCCGCGCCTGCGCCGCCGACGCCGACTGCCCGGCCTCCGCGCCGGCCTGCCAATCGTCGGGGGCTTGCGGCGCCTGCTCGGCGAGCAACGTCGGGCTCTGCGGCGGGTCGACACCGCTCTGCGACACGGGCACCGCCACCTGCGTGCAGTGTCTGTCGAGCGCCAACTGTTCCGGCGCCACCCCCGTCTGCAAGGCGTCCACAAAGACCTGCGTCGGGTGTCTGGCCAACGCCGACTGCGGTGGCTCCACGCCCATCTGCGACCCGGCGTTCTTGACCTGCCGGGCCTGCGGCGGCGACGGCGAGTGCGGCGGCGCGACGCCGGCCTGCCAGGCGTCGGGCGCCTGCGGCCAGTGCTCGGCGGGCAACGCCACCCAGTGCACGGGCGCGACGCCGGTCTGCTACACGCCGGCCGGGACCTGCGTCCGGTGCGTGGCCAACGCGGACTGCGGCGGGACCACGCCGGTCTGCGACGGTTCGACGCACGCCTGCCGGGCCTGCGGCGGCGACGGCGAGTGCGGCGGGGCGACGCCGGCCTGCCAGGCGTCGGGGGCGTGCGGGCAGTGCTCGGCGACGAACGCGTCGCAGTGTTCGGGTGGGACGCCGGCCTGCTTCACGGCGACGGGGACCTGCGTGCCCTGCACGTCGAACGCGCAGTGCGGGGGGACGACGCCGGTCTGCAACACCA
>JAICYS010000090.1 GCA_025934105.1 Myxococcota bacterium
ATGGTTCGCTGCCGCTCACCGTTGCCTTCCGGCAACGCCCTCCTAGGCCGCCTCCGGGCGGCACGGCGTCGGGCATGGTTCGCTGCCGCTCACCGTTGCCTTCCGGCAACGCCCTCCTAGCTTTATGCGCGGGGGGACTCAGATGTATTGTCTACGGCCGTGCCCGGGCCAAATGCACCCACGTCGTTACGGCGCGTCATTGCGCTGAATGCCGCTCGCGCCTGGGCGCTGGCGCTGCTGGTGACGGGCGCCCTGTCCTGTCACTCGTCGCCTTCGTCGAAGCCGCCGGCCAAACACGACGCGGGTGCCGACGCGCCCGTCGCCTGCACGCACGACGCGGGCACGAAAAAGACGCTGGGAACGGCGTGCGGTTGCGACGGCGACTGCGACAGCGGCTTTTGCGTCGATAACGTCTGCTGCAACAGCGCCTGCACGGAGACGTGCAAGTCGTGCAACACCCGCTCGGCCCCGGGCATCTGCTCGTTCGTCGCGGCCGGCGATCCGCCGCGGACGCCGTCGGTCTGCCCGAAGAGTGACAGCGCGACCTGCGGGCTCGACGGAACCTGCAACGGCAACGGCGCCTGCCGCAGCTACGTCTCGGGAACGGTCTGCCAGGCGGGAACCTGTGACGGCGCCTCGGTGGGTGGCATCCGGGTGTGTGACGGCTCGGGCAACTGCACGCCCGGACCGGCCACCATCTGCGCGCCGTTCAACTGCGACGCCAAGACCAACAGCTGTGTGCTCACCTGCTCGTCGGACGCGGACTGCGCGCCCAACGTCAAGTGCGTGAACGGGAGCTGCGGGAAACGTCCGGCTGGCGGCCTGTGCACCGCCGCGAACGAATGCGCGTCGGGGTTCTGCGCGGACGGCGTCTGCTGCAACGTGGCCTGCACCGGTCCCTGCGTCAGCTGCAACCAGAGCGGCCGGGTCGGCACCTGCTGGCCAACCGTCATGGGCGTCAGCGATCCCCACAAGCTCTGCACGACCACCGACCAGTCGACCTGCGGGCAGACCGGCGCCTGCGACGGTCTGGGCGGCTGCTCGAAATACGCGCCCGAAACCGTCTGCGTGTCGCCGTCCTGCACCGGCAACCGCATGAACACCGCCGGTACGTGCGACGGCCTGGGCACCTGCCGCCCGCAAGGGATCGAGAACTGCGACCCCTACCGGTGCACGAACAACGCCTGCGTCAGCCATTGCGCCAGCGACGCCGACTGCGTGGCCGGGCACAGCTGCGTCAACGGCAGCTGCGGGCCGAAGTCGCCCGGCCAGCCCTGCTCGGCGGCCAGCGAATGCGCCAGCAACTTCTGCGCCGACGGCGTCTGCTGCACGACCGCCTGCACCGGAAGCTGCCGGAGCTGCTCGCTGTCGACGTCGCTCGGCACCTGCGCGCCCGTGCCGGCGGGCGCCGGCGATCCGCACCGCGTCTGCGTCGACGATCAAGCTTCGTCCTGCGGCACCGACGGAACCTGCGACGGCGCCGGTGGCTGCCACAAGTACCCGCCCGGCACCGAGTGCGGCGCCGAGAAGTGCGCGGCCGGAATTTACACCCCGGTGTCCACCTGCGACGCTACCGGCAACTGCCGCGCGCCGGACGCCATCACCTGCGGCCCCTATGTCTGCAACGGCGCGCGCTGCTTCACCGCCTGCGCCACCGACACGGCCTGCTCGACCGGCAACGTATGCGTCCAGGGCTCGTGCGGCCTCAAACCCAACGGCGCGTTCTGCTCGGGTCCCGCCGAATGCCAGTCCGACCAGTGCGCGCAGGGCGTCTGCTGCGCCACGGCCTGCGCCGGCGCCTGCATGTCCTGCGCGCTGACGGGGACGATGGGCCTGTGCACCGCCGTTCCCAACGGATTGCCCGACCCGGCTGGCCTGTGCAGCGACAAGGGGGCGGCCTCGTGCGGCACCGACGGCCGGTGCCAGGCCGGCGCCTGCCACAAATACCAGCAGGGGACCGCCTGCGCGGGCGCCACCTGCCCGACCCCCGGCAGCACGTTCACGGCGGGCGGCACCTGCGACGGCGCCGGCACCTGCACCATCCCGGCCGCGGCCTCCTGCTTCCCGTTCACCTGCGGGCTGAACGCCTGCAAGTCGACCTGCGCCAGCGACGCCGACTGCGCGCCGCCCGCCACCTGCAACGCCGGTTCGTGCGGGCTCAAGCCGAACGGCGCCGTCTGTCAGGCCGGCTCCGAGTGCCAGAGCACCTTCTGCGCCCAGGGGGTCTGCTGCGCCAAAGCGTGCACCGGCACCTGCATGTCGTGCGCGCTGGCCTCCAGCAAGGGGACCTGCAGCCCGGTCGCCGCCGGCGCCCCCGACCCGGCCGGCGGCTGCGCCGACAAAGGCGCGGCCAGCTGCGCGACCACCGGCTTTTGCGACGGCAGCGGCGCCTGCGCCCTTTACCCCACCGGCACGCAATGCGCGCCGCCCAGCTGCCCGAGCGGCTCCGTGACCGCCACGCTGGCGGCCACCTGTAACGGCGCGGGAAAATGCCAGACCGCCTCGACCCAGTCCTGCCTGCCGTTCGCTTGTAGCGCCGGCACCCAGAGCTGCGTCTCGGTCTGCGCCGCGGACAGCGACTGCGCGCCCGGCCAGTTCTGCAACACGAGCACCGGATCGTGCGGTCTCAAGCGCCTCGGCCAGATCTGCAACCTCGGCTCCGAGTGCGCCAGCGGCAACTGCGTCGACGGGGTCTGCTGCTCGTCGCCCAGCTGCGGCATCTGCCAGGTCTGCAACGTGGCCGGCAACCCCGGCTCTTGCCAGCCGGTCCCGGCCGGCACCGCTGAGCCGCACCAGGGGTGCACGCCCGTCCCGCCGTGCGGGTTCGACGGGACCTGCAACGGCGCCGGCAATTGCCGGAACACCGGCGCGGGCACCAGCTGCGGGGCCGCCAGCTGCACGGGGTCGACCGCCCTGCCCGCGGGCAGCTGCGACGGCGCCGGCCTGTGTGTCCAGACGCCGCAGGCCTGCCCCGACCACCTGGTCTGCGGCGGCACGGCCTGCCTGACCAGCTGCACGGCCGACGGCGATTGCGTCGCCGGCTACACCTGCCAGTCGGGCGTCTGCACGAACCTGAAGGCGCTGGGCACGGCCTGCGCGTCCAACGCGGAGTGCCTGAGCGGGATGTGCACCGACGGCGTCTGCTGCTCGACCGCCTCGTGCGGCACCTGCGCGTCCTGCAGCGTCAGCGGCAAGGCCGGCGCCTGCGCACCGGTGGCGGCCGGAACGGCCAGCGCCGACTGCCCCACCACGCCCGCCAGCGGGTGCGGCACCAACGGGACCTGCGACGGCGCCGGCCAGTGCGCCACCTACCCGGCCGGGACCAGCTGCGCCCCCGCCGCGTGCACCGCCGGAACCACGCTGGTCGGCGCGTCCAAGTGCGACGGCGCCGGCCATTGCGCTCCCGGTCCAAGCACCGACTGCACCCCCCAGGCTTGCGCCAACGCGGCGTGCACCAGCGGCTGCGCGACGGCCGCCGACTGCGCGCCCGGCTACAGCTGCGGGTCCCCCCCGACCGACGGCGGCGCCGACGCGGCCGCCGCGCCGCAATGCACGAAGTAGGGTTGGTGCGCGGCGGCGCGCCGCATCGTCGAACAAAGACGTTGCGATTCGAGTGTTTTCGTCGCTTTGGACCGCTTGGTTTCGCTGGGTGGGCCGTGGTAGGGTACCGAACTCACGCCGGCCCCCAGAGGGGCTGACGCCGCCTTCGCTTCGCCGTTTGGGGTCCCGCGCATGCCCACCGTCCGGGAATACGAAGCCGCCCTCCAAAGGAATCCTGCCGACACCGAGGCGTTCGTCGCGCTCCGGAAGACCTATCGGCAGAGTCAGAAGCACGACCGGCTGGTGACCCTCTATGAAACGCGGGCCCAGGCGATCGAGGACAACGCCAAGGCCGGCGAGCTCTTCTATCTGGCGGCGGAGCTGCGCCTCGACCAGCTCGGCGACCCGGAAGGGGCCGAGGCGGACCTGGTCAACGCGGTCGACCGTGACCAGGGCCACATTCGCGCGGCCGCCCGCCTGAAGGACATCTACCGCGAGCAGGGTCGGACCGCCGACTACATGACGATGCTGGAGATGGAGGCCGCGGCGGTGGCGCGCACCCGCGACCCCGGCCGCCTCGCCGAGCTGGAAGCCGAGATGAGCCAGCTCTTCTTGAACCACTTCGCCAAGCTGGAACGCGCGGTCCGCAACCCACAGCGCGCCGGCAAGCTGAGCGCCGAGCACCTGAAGTCGATCGAGTCGGCGCGGAAGATCTACCGGGCGCTTGGCGACTGGCGTTCGGTGGTGCGCCTTTACGAGCTGGAGTTGGAGGGGACCTCCGACGCCCGCCGCCGCGCCGACCTGCTGCTGGGCCTGGGCCGCGTGCTGGGCGAGAAGCTGGAAGAGCTGGACGCCGCCGCCCAGCGCCTGTCCGAAGCCGTGCGCATCCGCCCGCGCGACGAGAAGGCGCTGGAGCTGCTGGCGGGCGTCTACGCCAACCCGAACTGGATCGGCGCCGACGGCGTCGACCGCGCGGCCGCCATCTATTATCAGGTGGGGCGGCGGCGGCAGGAGGCCGGCGACACCGACAACGCCATCGCCTCCCTGCGCAAGGCGCTGCACGTGCTGCCCGGACACACCGAATCGTCCGAGCTGCTGGAGCGGGTCTACTACGACGCGCGCCGCTTCCAGGAGCTGGATCGCTATTACCGGGAGCGGATCTCGGCCGCCGGCGCCGAGCCCGAGCGGATCGACTTCCTCTACAAGCGGGCGCAGCTGGCGGAAGGGGAGCTGGGCGACCGGGTCGAGGCGCAGCGGATCTACAACGAGATCTCGCTGCTGGAAGCGCCCGGCGGCCCGGCGGCCGAAAAGCTGGTCGAGCTGTACCTGCAAGGGCACGACTACGCCAAGCTGGCCGAGCTGCGCGAGCGGCAGCTGGGCGCCATCGCCGATCCGCCGACGCGCGCGCGGATCATGCTGGAGCTGGCGGCGCTTTACCGCGATCGGCTGGGCGACGGCGATCAGGCGGCGGTCTACCTGCACGCCGTGCTGGAGATCGAGCCCGAGAACCAGATCGCGCTCGCCGCCTACGCCGAGCACTTCCGCGAGAAGGGCGACTGGGCGGCGCTGGCCGACCTGCTCGAGTTCTCGTACGAACGCGCCCGGGTGGCGGGCGCGACGCTCGACGAGCTGTTGCCGCGGCTGGAGGAGATCGCGGCGGTGTCCGAGAAGCAGCTCGGCGATCCGGAGCGGGCGCTGGCGGCCTGGATGCGGGCCGAGGAGCTGGCCCCGACCCACGCGCGCCCGCGCGAGGCGCAGCGGCGCATCCTGCTCAAGGCCAAGAGCTGGGACCGCCTGGCCGCGTTGCTGGAGCGCGAGGCGGCCGCGCAGACCGACGCCACCACGCGCATCGACATCCTGCGCCGGGTGGCGCAGCTGCACCGCGAGAAGCTGGCAAACCCCAAGCGCGCCATCGAGATCTATCGCGAGGTGCTGCGCGCCGATCCGCACGACGCCGTGTCGATGCGGGCGCTGGTCGAGATCTACGAGCGCGAGGGCGACTGGAAGGGGCTGGCCACGGCGCTGCGCGAGCAGATCGGTCTCACCGCCGCGAAGCAAGAGCGCGTGGGCCTGTTGCGCCGCGTGCTGGTCATCTACGACGAGCGGACCGGGGATCTGGTGCAGGGGCAGTGGGCCGCCAACGAGATCCTGCAGGCGGTCCCGGGCGATCGCGACACGCTGGTCCGGCTGGAGCGGATCCTCGAGCGCGCCGGGCAGCCGGCCGACCTGGTGCACGTGCTGGAGATGCACGCCAAGCACGCCGCCAACCCGGACGAAAAGCTCCAGCTCTATCGCCGCATCGCCGAGATCTTGTACAGCAAGCTGCAGGATCCCACCGGCGCGGCGGCCCGGCTGGAAGAGGTCGCGCGGCTCGACCCCGACGACGCCAAGGCGCTGGCCGGCCTGCGGCAGATCTACACGGCCCTGGGGCGGCACGAGGACCTGGCCCGCGTGCTGGACATGGAGGTCGAGCGGGTCATCGCCGACGCCGCCGAGCAGGCCGAGTTCCTGCGGCAGCTGGCCCGGCTGGTCGAGGGAACGATCGGCGATCAGACGCGGGCGCGGAAAGCCTGGGAGCAGCTGTCGGATCTGCTCCCCACCGACGCGGAGGCGCTGGAGGCGCTGGCACGGCTCTTCACCGCCGAAGAGAACTGGCCGATGCTGGTGCGGATCCTCGAGCGGCAGGCGCCGCTGGCTGCCGAGCCCGATCGGGCCGTGGCGCTCACCCTCCAGCGCGCGCAGATCTTCGACGAGAAGCTGCGTGACGTCGACGCGGCGACCGAGACCCTCGAGCGGCTGATCGCCGAGGTCGACCCGCGCAACGTCGAGGCCCACGCCCGGCTGCGCGCCTACTACGAGCGGGCCGAGGACTGGCCGCGGGTGGTCAAGATCGCCGAGCGCCAGCTGTTGCTGACCGAGGACCGGCCCGAGCGGGTGCGCCACTCGATGGAGCTGGCGGCCCTGGTGCGAGACCGTCTGGGCGACGACCGCAAGGCGATCTCGATCTACGAGCGCGTGCTGGAGGTCGACCCCGACCATCGCGAGGCGCTGGAGGCGGTGGCGGGCCTCTACGGCAAGACCGGCAACTACCAGCGGCTGGCCTACGCCGACGAAAAGCTGCTGGAAGCCAGCGAGGACGCCGAGGCGCGGCGCCGGCTGCTGCTGGAGATCGGCGACATCTACGAGCGCCATCTGGGCGAGCCGGCCCGCGGCTTCGAATGGTTCCGGCGCGCCTACCTGGAGAATCCGACCGCCGACAACCTGCAGGTGGTCGATCAGGCGGCCGATCGGCACGGCCTGTTCGAGGAGCTGATCCAGATCTACGAAGGCGCGCGCGAGCGGGCCACCGAACCGATCGAGCAGCTGGCGGCGTCGCTGAAGATCGCGCTCATCTGCGAACAGAAACTGGACGACCCGGCGCGCGCCTTCGGCACGCTGGTCGAGGCGCTGCCGTCGGATCCCGCCGGCGACGAGCTGCTGCACAACCTGGAACGGCTGGCCGAGCGCACCGGCGACTGGAAGAGCCTGCTGGACGTCTACGCGCAGGTGGCGCGGGCCCGCACCGAGACCGAAGAGCGCGTCGAGCTGCTGCGCCTGCGCGCGGAGGTGCGCGAGAAGCGGATGAACGACGCCTCGGCCGCGCTCGACGAGACGCTGCGCAGCTTTGCCATCGAGCCGCGCAACCCGCGCACTCAGGAAGAGATCCTGCGCCTGTCGCGCGTGACCGGGCGCTGGGAAGAGGCGATCCGCGTCCAGGGACAGCTGTTCGCGCTGGCCGAGGAGCTGCCCGAAAAGCTGACCGTCGCCCGCAACGCCGCGCACCTGGTCGAGCACGAGGTCAAGGACCTGGTGCGGGCCTTCCGCGCCTACCTGAACGCGTTCCGTCTGGCGCCCGACGACGAGGAGGTGGTCGGCCACCTCTGGCGGCTGGCCAAGGAGATCGGCACGTACGAGCACCCGGCCGCCGAAGAGCCGGCGCCGGCGCTCGACGACGAGACGTCCGCCCGGACCGACGCGAAGGTGGACGGCACGGCCGCCGGAGCGGCGCCCGAATCCGAGGCGGACGGCGCCGAGGCAGCGCCGCCCGGAGAGCTCGCCGGCGCCGGAGCCGAGGAGAGTGCTTTCGAGGCGCGGGACGGCGAATTTGCCGGCGCCGACGCGGCATACGAAGAACCCGCCGACGCCGAAGCAGGCGGCGACGAAGCCGCGGACGCCGAGGCGGCGGATTCGGGCCTGGACGTCGTCTCGGTCGAGGTGGATCTCGAGGACGGCGCCGTCGCCGGCGCGGCCCCCACGGATGATTCCGGCGCTTCGCCCGGCGAGGAGCCGGCCGGGACGGCCACGCCGGCGCCCATCCTGGCGGCGCCCGACCTCGGCGTGACCGACAGCGGCGCCGTCGCCATCGACGACGACGCCATCGAGGTGATCGCCGAGGAAGAGCTGCTGGAAGAGCCCGACCAGGCGCTGGCCCGCCCGCCCTCGGTTCCCCCGGCGCTTCACGAAGAGCAGCTCTATCGGACGCCCTGGGAGGAGCTGGCGGCGGCCTACGAGTCGCTCCCCGCCGAGGACGCCGACGATCGCTGGGTCTACCTGCGCAAGATCGCCGAGGTGTGGGAGCGCGGGCAGCACGAGGTCGATCGCGCGCTGGACGCGCTGGAGCGCGCGTTCCGCCTGGACATCAGCGACGTGGACGTGCGCAACGAGCTGGAACGGATCGGCGCCGAATACGATCGGTGGGATCGCATCGTCGCGATCTATCTGGGCGCCATCGACGAGTTCGCGCCGACCGAGACGGCCGTGACGCTGCACCACGACGCCGCCCGCCTGCGGGATCGCCTGGGTCAAACGGAGCAGGCCGAGGAGCTCTATCGAGCCATCCTGCGCCTGCGCTCCGACGACCTGGTGGCGTTGCGCCGGGTCGAGGAGATCTGCCGATCGCAGGAGCGCTGGGAGGACCTGGCCAACATCCTCGAGCAGCGCACCGGACTGCCCAGCGAGTCGCTGCCCAACGGCCCCGAACGCCGCGCCCGGCTGCGCGAGCTGGCGGCGCTCTACGAAGAGCGGCTCGAGCGGCCGTACGAGGCGATCGACACGCTCGAGCGCCTGCTGCGGGAATCGTCCGACGACGAGCGCGGCACCGCCGAGCCGGCGGCCGAGCCGCCCACCAAGGACGAGACGCTGGCGGCCTACCAGGCGCTGGCGCGTCTCTATTCGCGGGTGGGCCTGTGGGCCAAGGTCGTCGAGACGCTGAAGAGCCAGGCCGACCTGGTCGACGACCGCGATCGCGCGCGCGCCCTGCGGGTCGAGGTGGCGGCCGTGTACGAGCGCGAGCTGGCCCTGCCCGACCGTGCCATCGAGGCCTACGAGGCGGTGCTGGCGGAGATCCCCGACGACGCGCAGGCGCTGGAGGCGCTGGATCGCCTGCACGAATCGACCGGACGCTACGACGATTTGCAGGAGGTTTTGAAGAAGCGGGCGGCGCTGGCGGAGGGGCCGGCGCGGATCGAGATCGTGCGCCGCCGCGCGCGCCTCCTGCAGGATCGCCTCAACAACCCGGAGGCGGCGGCCGGCGCCCTGCGCGATCTGGGCGCCGACGCGATCGCCGACGACGATCTGCTGGCGCTGATGCTGCGCAACCTGCGGCGCGCCGGCTTGGCGCACGAGGCCGCGCGCGTGCTCCAGCAACGGATCGACCTCGAGAAGAACCGGCTGGAGGGCCCCAACTCGGGGCGGATCGCCGAGCTGAATCTGGAGCTGAGCCTGCTCAAGCTGGACGATCTCAACGATCCGGCGGCGGCGCGCAAGGAGGTCGAGGCCGCGTTGCAGGCGTCGCCGGACCACCCGGCGGCGCTGGCGGCGCTGGCGCGGCTTCACCTCAAGGCCAACGACTTCGCCGGCTACTCGGCGGCGCGGGTGCGCGAGGCCAAGGCGTTGTCGGGCAAGCCCGAGGCCGTCGAGGCGCTGCTGGACGCGGGCCGCGTCTACCGCGAGCAGCTGGCGCAGCCCGAGCAGGCGCGCGCCTGCTTCGAGGCCGCGCTGCGCGAAGATCCCGCCAACGCCGAGGCGCTGCAGGCGCTGGCGGCGCTGTTCGCGGCCGAATCGAACTGGGACGAGGCGCGCAAGGTGCTGTCGCGCCAGCTGGAGATCACGAGCGACCCGACGGCGCGCGCCGCCGTGCTCAGCGATCTGGCGCGGGTGGCCTGGGAGGGGTTCAGCGACGCCGCCGAGGCGCAGCGCCACCTGGACGAGGCGCTGGCGCTGGTCCCCGACCACCTGCCCGCCATCCTGGAGATCGCGGACATCTACTACAAGGAAGGCCAGTGGGAGCAGGCCGAAAAGCGCCTGAGCGAGGCGGTGCGGCGGCTGCGCCACCAGCCGCAGCAGGCGGCCCGGCTGTTCCAGCGGCTGGCGGAGGTTCACGAAAAGACGGGCAAGCTGGAAGAGGCCTACCGCCAGCTCCTCGAGGCCGACAAGATGGGCCCGGGCCAGCTCCTGACCAAGCTGTCCTTGGGCGAGAACCGCTTCCGGGCCGGCAAGTGGCGCGAGGCGGCCCTGCACCTCGGCAGCCTGGCCGAGCACCCGGACGCGGCGCTCTACCCCGACGAGGTGTCGGACGCCCTCGGCCACGCGGCGCAGGCCGAGATCAAGCTGCGCCGGCCCGAGCGCGCCATCGAGCTTTACGAGGCGGCGCTGGGCCTGCGGGGCGGCCACCGCGCGTCGCTGCGGGCGCTGGCCGATCTGGCCCTCGAGCGCGGCGAGCGCGAGAAGGCGGCCAGCTACCTGCGGCGCCTGGCCGAGGAGTCGCCCGACCGCGGCGAGCGCGCGCAGACGCTGGAGCAGCTGGGTGACCTTTACCTCGAGGTCGACGACGAGGAGCAGGCGTTGTGGGCCTATCACGAGGCGCGCAAGTGCCTGGGCGGCGCGTCCGAGGAGCAGGTGGGCCTGCTCGAAAAGACGCTCAAGCTCCAGCGCGCCCGCGGCGACGTGGAAGGGGCGGCGCAGACGTCGGCGCTGCTCATCGATCTGGTCACGGATCCGCAGGCGCGGTCCGAGCGGCGGCGCGCCGCCGCGATGCTGCTGGCCGAACAGGGGAACGTCACCGAAGCGGCGGCGCTGTTGGATCAATCGCTGTCCGACAACCCGCACGACGAAGGGGCGCTGGCGGCGCTGTGCGACCTGGCCGAGAAGCTGCCCCGCGGCTTCGACCTGGACGCGCGGCTGGCGCGCGCGCTGGCGGAGCTGCCGCCACCGGGCGATCAACCCGCGGCGCGCGCCCGGCGGGCCCGGCTCTGGCAGCAGCACGGCGAGCTGCTCGAGCGGCAAAATCCCAAGGGCGCCATGCAGGCGTTCGAGCAGGTGGTCGCGCTGACGCCCGAGCAGCTTCCGGCGCGCGAGGCGCTGGCGGTGCTTTACGGCGAGAGCCCCGAGTACGAGCAGGCGGCGGTCGAGAATCACCGCCAGCTCCTCAACGCCGACATCACGCGATCGTCGTCGCTGCGGGCGCTGGGCGCGCTTTATCTGCGGCGTGGACAGCCCGATCGGACGCGCTGCTGCTACGAGCTGCTGGCGCTGCTGGGCACCGCGACGCCCGCCGAACGCGCCTTCCTGGACGACAACCGCGCCCCCGAGCTGAAGCCGGACGATCCCTACGCCGGCATCATCGACGAACGCGACCGCGGCGAGCACCTGGCGCTGCGCGAAGCCACCGTGATGTCGGAGATCTTCTCGTGCCTGTGGGCGGGCGCGCCGGGCCTCATCGGCCAGCGCCTGGAAGAGTTCGGCGTGTCGGCGCGCGACAAAGTGTCGCCCATGGCCGAGATGGACCTGGGGCGCATCTACGGGCAGGTCGCCAAGGCGCTGGGGAACAAGAAGACCGCCCTTTACGTGCGGCCCGACAGCCCGGCCGAGGAGGTCACCATCGTGGTCCAGGCGCCGCCCGCGCTGGTGGTCGGTCCCGCGCTGGCCGAAGCAGCGTCGCCCGGTGAAGTGCGGTTCCAGATCGCGCGCGGCCTGGAGCTAACGCGGCCCGAGTACATCCTGGCCGCCGGCGTGCGTCCCAAGCAGTTCACGCCGCTCTTCGCCAGCGTGTTGCGCGCGTTCCACCCGCGGCACGCCAAGCGCCGGAGCGCGGCCGGAGACGCCGCCGCCGAACAGGCCGCCAAGCTGAAGAAGAACGTGCCCTACAAGGTGTCCAAGCAGCTGGTCGAGCTGTTCCAGAAGCTGGGCAACACCTCCTGGAGCTCGCTGCGGTGGCGCACCGTGGTCCACCAGATCGGCAACCGTACCGGACTGATCCTGTGCGGCGACCTCGCCACGGCGGCGCAGATCGTGATGCGTGACGAAGGGGGCCTGCCGCCGGGCGAGCCGCTGACGCCCGAAACCGTGCGCCGCCTGGCGACCAGCAGCGAGCCGGTGCGCGAGCTGCTCCGGTTCGCGATCAGCGACGACTACTTCGCCCTGCGCGAAAAGCTGGGGACCGCGCTGGCCAAAGCCGCCGCCGCCTGACCCCGCCGCTCAGCGTCGCGCAGGCTGAGCGGTGGTCCGCCGACCGCGCGGGCCAAAGCCGCCGCTGGGTGACCCCGCCGCTCAGAGTCGCGCGGGCTGAGCCCTAGCTCGCGGGACCGCGCGGGCCAAAGCCGCCGTTGGCGCTGACCCCGTCGCGCGTCGAAGGCGATGCCGGTCGCTTGCAGTTCCAGCGCGACCGCCGGCCGACGATGCGGCCCGCGGCCGGGGCCTGCGCTTCTCCGGTGCGGATTGACCCCGAGTCGACTCCGGTCCGTTTCTCGGCGCGGCTTCGCCATCGGGCCGGATTGGCCGGCCGCTCTGTCCGCTCAACCGATTGCGCCTAAAGGGCGCGCAGGCGGTCCAGCCAGGGCGCCAGATCGGCGGGCCAGGGGCTGGTGAACGACAGCGCTTCGCCGGTGTGCGGGTGCGCGAAGCCCAGCGTCGTCGCGTGCAGCGCCATCCGCGGCGGCGGCGCGGCCGGAAACGGCGCGCCGTAGCGGGCGTCGCCCAGCACCGGATGCCCGACGGCGCGGACGTGCAGGCGAATCTGGTGCGTGCGGCCAGTTTCCAGGCGGCAGTCCAGCAGCGTCGCCCGGTCGGCCAGGCGCTCGCGCACGGCGACGTGGGTGACCGCCGGGCGGCCGCCGACCAGCTGGTCGATACGCCGAACGCGGTCGGGAAACGCGCCGGCCACCACGGCCAGGTAGGCCCGTTCGAGATCGTGCGTCCGGAAGCGCTCGGACAGGGCGCGATTGGCGTCCTCGGTCTTCGCGAACACCAGCAGCCCGCTGGTCTCGAGGTCGATGCGATGCACGACGAAGATGGGGCCGCCGCCCGGCCGCCGTTGCAGGAGCCCGGCCAGATTGTTGCGATCGCTCTCCGGGGTGGGCGCGGTCAGCAGCCCGGCCGGCTTGTCGACCACGACGATCTCTTCGTCCTCGAACAGCACCTGGAACGCGGGGAGCCGGCTCTCGTCACGCGCGCGGGCGTCGCGCCCCGGGCGCGCGGTGGCGCGGGCCAGCGCGCCCCCCATCACCGCCACCACCTCCTCGCCGGTCCGGACCGGCCGGCCGGCCACCTTGACCCGCCGGCCGTCGACGAACACGCCGCCGATGTCCAGCAGCACCCGGGCCTGGCGGCGCGACAGCCCCGGGACCCGCGCCGCCAGCGCCTGATCCAGGCGTTTCCCGGCGTCCTCGTCACTCACCTTGAACGCGTGCTTGCTGGGGCCGGTCGCCACGCGCGCACCTTACAGCATCGCGCGGACGAAGACGGCGCTTTGCCGCTCGAAGTCCTGGCGGGCAGCCGGGCCCGCCGCCGCTGCGCTTCCGCGTTCAGGTTGACGGCCAGCTCGATTCGCGGAAATGTTCGGGCGAAAGACGGCCGCGGAGGGTGACGCCCAACTCCACTCGCGAGGACAACGGCGAGAGACGGGGGCCGCGGGTCGCGGCTCCGCGTTCAGGGTTGACGGCTAGCACGACTCGGCGGAAACCGAGCCGAAAGTCGACGGGCCTCCGCGTTCAGGTTGACGCCCAGCTCGACTCGCGGAAACACCGGCGAGAGACGGCGGTTGCGGGTCCGCGGGTCCGCGTTCAGTTGACGGATAGCTCGGCTCGCAGAATTAGCAGGCCAAGACGGCGGCAGATGGTCGCGATTCCGCGTTCAGGTTGACGCCCAGCTCGACTCGTGGAAACACCGGCGAGAGACGGCGCGGCGGGTCGCGGGTTCGCGTTCAGGTTGACGCCCAGCTCGACTCACGGAAACACCGGCGAGAGACGGCGGCCGCGGGTGCGCGTTCAGGTTGACAGCCAGCTCGACGGCTGGATTACTGGGCTTCTTGGATCGGAAGCAGCGGTTCTATCTCTGGTTGACGGCGCTGTTCGTGGCGGCGCTGGTCACCGGCGACTTCGTGGGCGGCAAGTTCTGGGTGCTGTTCGGGCACAGCCTGTCGGCGGGAATCATCCCGTTTCCGCTCACGTTCGTGCTGACCGACATCGTCAACGAATTCTACGGGACCGAGGGGGCGCGCCGCCTGACGTTCGTCGGCCTGGGCGCGGCGGCGTTCGTCTGGGGCATCATCACGCTGTCGCTGCACCTGCCGACCAGCCCCGACTCGCCCATCCCCGACGCGGTGTTTCGCGGCGCGTTCGGGACGTCGTCGCGCCTCTACATCGCCTCGCTGACCGCCTACCTCATCGGCCAGATGATCGACATCTCGATCTTCCTGATCCTGCGCCGGCTCACCGGCCATCGCCTGCTGTGGCTGCGCGCCACCGGCTCGACGGTGCTGTCGCAGATGATCGACAGCCTGTCGGTCAGTTTCGTGTTCCTGCTGGGCACGCGCCCGATGGGGTTCATCATTGAGAACGCGGTGAACAACTACGTCGGCAAGCTGATCATGGCCGTCCTGCTGACCCCGCTCATCTACCTGGGCCACGCCATCCTGCGCCGCCACTTCCAGGTCGCCGAGGTGCTGGTCAAGGACGCCGCCGCCTGAGCAGAGCGGCCGCCTGAGGCGGCCGCTGCATCAGCGAGGCTCGCTGGCGGCGCACGCGCCGGTCGCCGGCCGAGGCGTGCCCTCTCAGGGTCCCGATGAAAGGCGCGTCGCGTAGTCGACCTTCATCTGGTCGTAGAGCGACAGGTCGGGGAGCGCGGTGTACGTGTTCCCCGAGCGCTGGAAGAGGGCGTGGGTGGTGACCGTGGACGGGTCCGTCGGCTGCTTGGCGTTCCAGTCGCCCTGGGTGGTCGGCTCCCAGTCGAACGTCCCGATGCCCTGCCCGTTCGCCAGCCCGAACACCACGTCGTTGATTTGCCGTTCGAGGGGGCCGTACTCGGCCGCGAAGAACTTGATGTTCGGGTAGGCGGCCCCGAGCTGCATGAAGGTCGAAGTCCAGCCGGTCACGGTGTTGGCGACGCTGCTGGTGTCGCCTTGATACTGCTGGTAGCACGATTCGCCGAACGCATCCGGCGTGGCGCCCTGCTTGATGGCGTTGTCCAGCCAGCTCTTGCTGGCCGAGTACGAGCCGCCCTTGTCGATGTGGAACGACACCCGGATCGTGGGGTCGACCTCGCGGACGCCGGCCAGGCCCGCCTTCAGCAGCATGCCCAGGTTCGGCCAGCCGGCGCTGGTCGCGGCGCCCTGAACCGACGCGGCGCCCGTCGGCTGGCCGATCGAGTCGCAGATGTGCAGCAACATCCCCGGCGTGGTCTCGTTGCCGATCTGCACCATGCCGGGCCGGGCGCCGCCGGCGATCAGCGCCGACACCGACGCCTTCACGTAGTCGTGCAGCGCGCCCGCCAGCGCGGTGATGCTCGTGTAGCCCTGCCACGCAACGGGAACGCACTGCTTGCCGGGGTCGGCCCAGTTGTCGCTCATGTGAAAGTCGACCAGCAGGGCCAGCCCGGCGTCTTTGATTTTTTTGCCGAAGCTCGCCGTGTGGGCGATGTCGTCGTAACCGTTGCTCTTGTCGTACCCGTCGGAGGCCTTCGGGTCGACGAAGGTGCGCAGCCGGACGGCGTTGAACCCGTGGGTCTTCATCTGCGCGAGCAGGTTGTCCTGGGCGGCAGAGGGGGCGGACTCCTGGTCCGTGATGTCCGCGCCCAGCAGGAACGAAGGCAGACTCGCCGCCGGCCCGCCTCCCTCAGCGCCGGCCCCGCCCCGCCCCGCCTGACCTCCGGTCGCTCCGCCCGCTCCGCCGCGCCCCGCCTGACCGCCCGCCGATCCCCCCATCGCCGGGGCGCCGCCGCCCGCGCCAGCCCTCCCGGCTCCGCGGCCGCCGGTCCCCGCGAAAGGCGCGCCCGCCAGGCCGCCGCTCCCCTGCCCGGCTTGGCCGCCGCTGGCGGTGGTCTGGCCCGCGCCGCCTCCCGTCGCGAACGTTCCGCCCGCGCCCGTGCCGAGGCCGCCCGCCGAGCTGCCGCACCCGGCGACAGCCATCGCCACGAGCACGCGAAGACGGCTGCTCATGCCCCATGAGGGTGAACGAGCCGCAATCCATTGCATCGCAAATCTGGCGGTCACACCAACAGCCGGCCGATCAAGCGGACATCCGGCGAACTTCCGGGCGGACATCCGGCGGACATCCGGCGAACATCCGGCGAACTTCGGACGGACACGGGCCGACAAAGCCAGCCGGAGTTCACCCGCGGCCGATGAGGACAGGAACGACACGCCTGGCGCAGCCAGAGGACCGGCCTTGGCCGCCGCCGGTCGAGCGAACCGTGACGTGACCTGCCTGGCGGGCAGGATCGCCTTTCACCGCGAAGTGATTGCGCTCCTGTCCGCGAGGATCGGCTCGACGGTGCGCCCGCCGCGCGACGTCGATGCCTCCGCCCCGGAAAGCCGGACTACGCCGCCGGCGGCGGTGGAGCGGACGGCGCCGGGTGTGGCGCCAGCACGCCCAGCTTCGGCATCTCGGTCAGCACCAGCGGCAGCAGTTCGTCCATCCGCTTGACGTAGAGGATCTCGATCTCGTTGCGCGGCTGCTCCGGAATCTCGCTGACGTCCTTGCGGTTCCGCTCCGGCAGGATGACCCGCTTGATACCGGCCCGGTGGGCCGCCAGGAACTTTTCCTTGATGCCGCCCACCGGCAGCACCAGCCCGCGCAGCGTGATTTCGCCCGTCATGGCGACGTCGTTGCGAATCGGCTTGTTGGTCAGCAGAGACGCCATCGCGATGAACATCGTCACGCCGGCCGACGGCCCGTCCTTGGGAATGGCCCCCGCCGGGATGTGCACGTGGATGTCGGTCTTCTCGAGAAAGTTCTCCTCCAGCCCCAGCCAGCGTGCCCGCGACCGGATGAACGACAGCGCCGCCTGCGCCGATTCCTTCATCACGTCACCGAGCTGGCCGGTCAGCACCAGCTGCCCCTTGCCGTTCATCTTCGTCGCCTCGATGAACAGGATGTCGCCGCCCACCGGCGTCCAGGCCAGTCCGGTGGCCACGCCCGGCTCCGCCGTCCGCTCGGCCACCTCGGAGATGTGCTTGGCCGGACCCAAGAGGTCGGCGATGCGCTCGGCCGTCACCTTCTCGGTCGCCTGCGCCTTGTTCTCGGCCACCAGCACCGCGATGGCGCGAATCACGTTGGCCAGCTCGCGCTCCAGGTTGCGGACGCCCGCTTCGCGCGTGTAGCTGTCGATGACCTCGGCGACCGCCGTGTCCTCGAAGGTGAGCTTGTCGCTGGACAGGCCGTGCTCCTCCAGCTGCTTCGGGATGAGGAAGTGCTTGGAGATCGACATCTTCTCCTCGCGGGTGTAGCCCGGCAGCTCCAGCACCTCCAGCCGGTCGCGCAGCGCCGGCGGAATCGGGTCCATGATGTTCGCCGTCGCGACGAACATGACCTTGGACAGGTCGAACGGCACCTCGAGGTAGTGGTCGGAAAAGGTGTGGTTCTGCTCGGGGTCCAGCACCTCCAGCAAGGCCGCCGCGGGATCCCCGCGGAAGTCGTGGCCCAGCTTGTCGATCTCGTCGAGCATGAAGACCGGATTGTTCGACCCCGCCTTCTTCATCCCTTGAACCAACCGGCCCGGCAGCGAGCCGACGTACGTCCGCCGGTGGCCGCGAATTTCAGCCTCGTCGCGCACGCCACCCAGCGAGATGCGAATGAACTTGCGCCCCAGCGACCGCGCGATCGAGCGCCCCAGCGACGTCTTGCCCACGCCGGGCGGTCCAACCAGGCACAGGATCGGCCCCTTCTTGTCGCTCTTCAGCTTGCGGACGGCCAGGTACTCGAGAATGCGCTTCTTGACCTTCTCGAGGTCGTAGTGGTCCGCGTTCAGGATGTCGCGCGCCGCCTGGATGTCGAGCTTGTCCTCCGTCCCGATGGCCCAGGGGAGTTCGACCAGCCACTCGAGGTACGTGCGCGTCACCGTGTATTCGGCCGAGGACGGCTGCATCACCTTCAGCCGCTCGAGCTGCTTCATCGCCACCTTCTCGGTGTCGGGCGGCATCTTGGCGGCCACGATCTTCTCGCGGAAGTCGTCCAGGTCGCCCCCGCTCTCGTCGATCTCGCCCAGCTCTTCTTTGATCGCCTTGAGCTGCTGGCGCAGGACGTACTCGCGCTGGTTGCGCCCCATCTCCTCCTGCACCTGGCTGTTGATCTTCTCGCGGACCTTCAGCACCTCGTGCTGCCGCGACAGGAACTGCAGCACCTTGCGCAGCCGCGCCTTGAGGTCGAACGTCTCGAGGACGTCCTGCTTCTCGTCGACCTGCACGTCCAGGTTCGAGATGATGACGTCCGAGAGCTGCCCCGGCTCGACGACGCTGTCGACCAGCGCGCTGGCCTCCTTGGGCAGCTCGGGCATCAGCTTGATGACCCGCTTGGCGACGTCTTTGACGTTCAGGACCAGCGCGTCCAGCTCCACGTCGGAGGCGGGCGAGTCGGGCAGCGCCTGGACTCGCGCCGTCATGAACGGGTCCTGGCCGCCGATCTCGAGGATGCGGATGCGCGAGACGCCTTGCAGGATGACCGAGAAGTTGTCCTTGGCCAGCTTGATGACCTTGAGGATCCGCGCGGCGCACCCGACCATGTAGAGGTCGCTGGGCCCGGGCTCTTCCGTCCGCGCGTCGCGCTGCGTGACGATGCCGATGACGGGGCGCTCTTTCGAGATCGCCTCCTCCACCAGCTTCACGGACTTCTTGCGGCCGACGTCGATCGGGATGATGGACCCGGGAAACAGCACCGAGTTCCGCAGCGGCAGGATCGAGATGACGTCAGGAACCTCGACGGGCCCTTCCGGCACCGGCTTCTTGGTCGCCATGCTCTGGATCGTATACGGGTCGACCCTCTGACGCCAGTTGCGCGCTCAAGGCACCACTCGGCCGTGCCCCAGAAACAGGAACGCAGGCGTGGTAAAATGGCGCCTGTTTTTCGCGGGGAGGGCACCCATGCGATGGATTGCTGCTTGGCTTTGCTTGCTGGTGGGGTCCGGTGTGGCGCGCGCCCAGGCGCCCACCGACGGACACGTGCCGGTGGACCGGCTCGCGGCGTACGAAGACAGCGCCGTTGGCGTGCGCACGATCGTGCCGCTGGGCTCGGGCGACCGCCCGGCCACGCCCAACTGGGACGCCTTTCAAGGACGCGACCACCACCCGATCTCGCCGGACGTTTTCCTGCGCATCGTGGGCCGCGACGATCTGGCGCGCAGCTACCACCGGCAGGACGTGGCGCGAAAAACGCTGATGGGCGTGGGCGGAGCCGCTGCCATCGGCGGGCTGTTCTTCTCCGGCATCGTCATGCTCGCCCGGGCGGGCGCTCAGCCGGCCGCCGACTGCGTGGGGAGCGGCTGTGAGCCGCAGTCGGCAATGTCGGCGGCGCGCTGGGGATTGGCGGCCGCCGCCACGGGGCTCGTCGCGCTGATCATCGGTCGCGCGTGGGACCCCACCCCGGTCGGCGCGGACGAGGCGGAAGCACTGGCCCGCGACCACGACCAGCGGCTGAGGGCACGGCTCGGGCTGTCTGCTCAGGCCGCGCGATGACCTGACCCGCCGGGGCGGGCCTTGCCGACTCGAGCGCATGCGCTTCACTTCACCCGGCCAACATTCGCCTGCGGCAGCCCCGGGACCGCACCACTCAGGAACGGGCCACCATCGCAGCGGAGACACGGCGCGCGCGCAGGCTCACGTCAGACCAGACGCGCACGCTCACCTCGGACCAGACGCGCAGGCGCAACAGCCCCGGCGCGGGCGCGCGAGTCCAAGGAGGTGAGCGCCGGGCGGCCGCGCGCGCCGCGAGTTCCCGGCTGACCCAGCGCTTCGCGGTCGTGAGCCTTCAGCCGGGGCCGACGCGCGCGTGTGCGCCCGTCTATCGCTTCTTGTCGGACGTCGGCTTGGGCTGCGGGGTCAGCGTGTGCACGGTCGCACCGGGCGAAGCGCCGCCGCCGGTCAGCGCCGGGGCGCCGACATCGCGCTTGATGCCGTGGTGGGCCAGCACCTTCGCCTCGATCTTGCGGGCCACGTCCGCGTGATCGCGCAGGTACTGCTTGGCGTTCTCGCGGCCCTGCCCGATCCGATCGCCGCCGAAGCCGAACCAGGCGCCGGACTTTTCGATCGCGCCGCACTCCGCCCCGAGATCGATGAGGTCGCCCTCGTGGCTGATCCCCTCGCCGTAGAGGATGTCGAACTCGACCTCGCGGAACGGCGGCGCCATCTTGTTCTTCACGACCTTCACGCGCGTCCGGTTGCCGACCACCTTTTCGCCGTCCTTGAGCGCGCCGACGCGGCGGATGTCCATACGCACGCTGGCGTAGAACTTCAGCGCGTTGCCGCCGGTGGTGGTCTCGGGGTTGCCGAACATGACGCCGATCTTCATGCGGATTTGGTTGATGAAGATGATCAGCGTGTTGGAGCGGGCCACCGAAGCCGTCAGTTTGCGCAAGGCCTGGCTCATGAGTCGAGCTTGCAGACCCATGTGCGAGTCGCCCATATCTCCCTCGATTTCGGCCTTGGGCACGAGCGCCGCGACGGAATCGATC
>JAICYS010000220.1 GCA_025934105.1 Myxococcota bacterium
GTCTCCGACTGCGGCTCCACGCCGCCCACGGCGTCGAACACCGCCACCGCGCCGTCGAGCACCCGCAGGCTGCGCTCGACCTCGACGGTAAAATCGACGTGCCCGGGGGTGTCGATGATGTTGATCCGGTGCTCGCGCCAGAAGCAGGTGGTCGAGGCGGCGGTGATGGTGATGCCGCGCTCTTGTTCCTGCTCCATCCAGTCCATCTGGGCCGTCCCCTCGTGCACCTCGCCCATTTTGCGCGAGACGCCCGTATAGAAGAGGATCCGCTCGGTGGTCGTGGTCTTCCCGGCGTCGATATGCGCCATGATCCCGATGTTCCGGATCATTTCCGCGTGGGCGGAGTACGGCTTTGCCGCACGGAGCCCTTCGCGGGATGGTCTGGAAACCCTCTCAGGGTTCCCAGATCGATCGCTTTCGACTGTCCGAGCCACGACTACCGAGTTGTGCCTTTCCGACGCTCAGCCGTTTCCGCGTCGCCGGACCGTCCGGCGAGGCGCGGACCCGTCAGGTCCGTCGCGAGAACTAGAGATGAAAAGAGGGCGGAATCTATGCGATCGCTAAAAAATTACCAGCGGTAATGCGCGAACGCCTTATTGGCGTCGGCCATCTTGTGCGTATCTTCGCGCTTCTTGACCGAGTTGCCCTTGTTGGCGGAGGCGTCCAGCAGCTCGGCCGCCAGCTTCTCCTGCATGGTGCGTCCGTCCGAGCGGTCGCGGGCCGCCGAGATGATCCAGCGCATGCCCAGCGCCAGCGCGCGTTCCGGGCGAACGTCGACCGGC
The DNA here is from genome assembly GCA_025934105.1 of Myxococcota bacterium. GTDB lineage: Bacteria > Myxococcota_A > Polyangia > Fen-1088 > Fen-1088 > JADGRB01. Next base: position 783 of record JAICYS010000220.1, read on the forward strand.
ACCTGGTAGGTGGCGCCGCCCACGCGGCGGGACTTCACCTCGACCTTCGGCTGCACGTTGCCGAGGGCGCGATCCCAGACCTTCACGGGATCGTCCTTGGCCTTCTCGGCGACGATGTCGAAGGCGCGGTAGACGATGCGCTCGGCGACGGCCTTTTTGCCGGAGGCCATGACCGTGTTGACGAACTTCGTCACCTTGCGGCGCGTGTCGACGGGCTGATCCGTGAACTTCGGATCGGGGAGCGGCTTGCGCTTCGGAACTTCACCTTTGCGGGGCATATCGTCGTCCTCGAATTACTTGGGCCGCTTGGCGCCGTACTTGGAACGGCCCTGACGGCGATTGGCAACGCCCGAGGTATCGAGCGTGCCGCGGATGATGTGGTAGCGGACACCCGGCAGGTCCTTCACGCGGCCGCCACGAATCATGACGACCGAGTGCTCCTGCAGGTTGTGCCCTTCGCCCGGGATGTAAGTGGTCACTTCCATGCCGTTGGTCAGGCGCACGCGCGCGACCTTGCGAAGCGCCGAGTTCGGCTTCTTCGGCGTGGTGGTGTAGACGCGAACGCAGACGCCGCGGCGCTGCGGACAGGCCATCAGCGCCGGCGACGCAGTCTTGCGTCGCTGGGCCTGGCGGCCGAACTTGACCAGCTGGTTGATGGTGGGCATCGAGGGCGAAAACTCCGTGGCTGTCGAAAACAAAAACGCCCGCGCAGACGCCGGGCGCCAAGGAGCACGGGATTATAGGGGGAGCGCCCTGGTTGTCAACGGCCAAGTCGAGGGCGCCAACCGGTTCTCGCTCCTCGCGCTTTCGCGCACCGCGCCTCGGACGCCACACGGCCGCGCCCGCCTCCCGCGCGGGCGGCGCCCGGCTATCGGCGTCCGGCTGGCGGCGTTCAGCTGGCAGCGTCCGGCTGGCCGCATTCGACTATCGTGGAAGGCCCGTCGCGACCTGCGCGGCGGCGCCGACCGGGGCCAGCACCCGCCGGACCAGCGCCCGGGCGGTGTCGCTGCGCGCCAGCACGGCCGCCGCCGCCGGGCCGGCCCGGTAATACAGGTCGGTGGCGACGGCGAACATGGTGCTGGCCGGCCGCAGCCGATCGCGCGCCAGGCGCATGGCGGCGACGTCCGGCGCCAGCGCCGAGCCCCAGGCCGCGGTGGCGATGAAGCAGCCCGAGAGCTGGGTGAACTTCTTGGCGGGCGTCGAGAAGGTGGTGGTCGCCAGCGGCGAGACCTGGCCGCACGGGTCGACGGCCCGCACGCCCACCGCGTACTCCGTCCCGGGCTTGAGGTTGGAGATGGTGAACGAGGCGATGGTCCCGGGCGGTCCGGGCGTGACCTGCTGCGCGATCACCGAGGACGAGAATTCGTCGTCGGTCATCGAGGTGCCGTCCCGATAGCGGATGTCGTAGCTCAGGACCGGCGCGCCGTTGGCCTGGGCGTTGGCGAACGCCAGCGTGGCCGTGCTGGCCGTCAGGCCGTTGTCGGTGACGGCCAGATCGCCGACGCTGGTCGGGGCCGCCGGCAGCGGCGTGCAGGTCAGCGGCGTGCAGACCTGCGTGCGCGGATCGCAGATGCTGCAAACGTTGTTGGCGTCGCACACCAGCGTCGTGCAGGGCGATACGCTGGCGACCACGCGGCCCGACAGGTGCGTCGTCGCGTCGGTCAGCAGCAGCAGCCGCGCCTCGCCCGAGCCGAGGTCGGCCGTCGAGATCGTGGCGTCGGGCGGGTTGATGACGCCCGTGGCTCCCGTCCAGTCGCCGTACCCGGCGATCTGCGACACGGCCTGCGCGTCCATCGCCGCCGCCGACAGGTCCACGTGCAGCGGCACCTCGTACACCACGGACGGCTGCCCGAAGTTGCCGTCGGTGCCGTAGCCGACCAGGTGCGGATCGGCATAGTCGGGGTGGGTGTGAACGCTGTTGACGTCGTACTCCTTGTTCACCTCGACCATCAGGGTGTAATCGCCGGTCGGCAGGTCGGGCGGCAGCGTCACGATGCGTTCGACCGGCCTGCCGAACGCCGGCGTGGCCGCCGCCACCGTGTCGAGGTCGTTCAGCGTCGCGTAGGTGGGCGGGTCGCCCGTGTCGTTGCCGGCGAAGGTGGTGAGGTCGCTGCGCGGCGGGTAATAGCTGGGCGCCGTCGTGTCGAGCTTGCCCTTCTCGCTGTTGAACTTGGTCGGGCAGGAGATGGCGTCCACCCCCAGCGCCGAATCCAGATCCATGCTGGTCAGCGGCCGGCAGAAGTACGGCTCGGGCGACGACCAGGACTCGTGCCATCCGAGGCAGCTCTCGCCGGAGCCGCCGACGAGGCAGTCGGCCTCCTGCATGTTCACCGTCGGGTAGGTGACGCCGCGGGCGTGCGCCCAGATGGGCAGCGCCATCACGCGCTTGCCGTACGGAAACAGCGGACCGGACAAGAAGTCCCAGCGTCCGGGCCGGTTGCCGATGCCCCGGCGCGCGACGGCGTTGGTCACCATCAGCGTCCCGTCCTTCCGGGTCCCGTCCGTCGACGAGACATAACCGAAGGCGCCGGTGCCGTCCTGCAACCAGACGGCGATCTGCGGGCCCAGCTCCATGTGCGTCTTCGATTGCACGCACGCGGAGCTGGCGTCCGGCCGGTAGCAATCCGGCTGGAACACGTAGCGCAACGTCATGCAGCTCTGGGCGCGCGCGGCGCCGGCCGAAAGCAAAACCGCCCCGGCAAGGACCAGACTCAGGCGAAGCGAGGTCAAGCGGTCCCCATTTTGGCCCTGCCGATTGCCGGGGCGCAAGGACAAGGCGGTTCCATTTACAGGCGGCCGCATCCGGTGCGATCGTGCCGCCATGCGCATCGGGATCGACGTGGGCGGGACGAAGATCGAAGCGGTCGCGTTGCGACACGACGGAACCGAAGCCGCCCGGGTGCGGGTCGCGACGCCGGCCCGCTACGGCGAGCTGCTGCAGGCCGTCGCGGCCCTGGTCGCGCGCCTCGAGGAGGCCGCCCGCGACCGGGGAACCGTGGGCGTGGGGAGCCCGGGGTTCCTGCAGCCGGGGCGCGGCCTCATCCGCAACTCGAACCTGGCCTACCTGAACGATCGCCCGCTCGACCGGGACCTGGCGGCGGCGGTGGGTCGTCCGGTTCGGGTGGCCAACGATGCGAAGTGCTTCGTGCTGTCGGAGGCGGCTGACGGGGCCGCCGCGCCGCCCGCGGACCTCGACCGGAGCCGGCCCGACGTGGTCTTCGGCGCCACGCTGGGCACCGGCGTGGGGGGCGGGCTGGTGGTCGACGGACGCGTGTTGACGGGCGAAAACGGCGCCGCCACCGAGTGGAGCCACACCACCCTGCCCTTCCTGCTGGCCGACGAGCGCTCGCCCTACCTCTGTCCGTGCGGCCACCTCGGCTGCATCGAGTCGTTCATCTCGGGCCGCGGGCTCGAGGGCGCCTACCAGTCGCTGGGCGGCGAGGCCCTCCGCGGCGGCGAGATCGCCCGGCGCGCCGAGGCGGGAGAATCACGGGCCGGCGAAGCGTTCACGATTTACGAGGACCGCCTGGCGCGCGCGCTGGCCTCGGTCGTGAACATGGTCGACCCGCGCGCCGTCGTGCTGGGCGGCGGCGTCTCGAACAATGCCCGCATCTTCACGAACGTGCCGCCGCTGCTCGAGCGCTACACGGTCGCCAAGGGCCTGCGCACGGCCGTCGTCCGCGCCGTTCACGGTGACGCCAGCGGCGTGCGCGGCGCGGCCTGGCTGTGGCCGCCCGAGTGAGGCCGGAGTCGCCTCACAGCCCCGGCGCCTCGAGGACCGTCCAGCCGTCGTCCTGAAACCGCGCCTGCCACCCGTCGCCGGCCAGGCGGGCGATGGCGGCCCCGGCGTCCAGCGGCAGGATCGCGCAGCGGATGCCATAGCGGGCGAACGTGTCGCGGTAGGGGCCACCGTGCTCGATCGAGACCGTCTGGCGCGTGATCGCCAGCGGGTACGGGTCCTGGCGCGTGTCTGAAAAGACCTGCTTTTCAGGGAGAAACCAGATCAGGTAGCCGCCGTCGTTGTAGCGGTTGAAGATTCGCCCCGGGCAGGCGCGCGCGGCGGCCAGCGCGCCGGCGCTGATCGGCTGCCAGCCGAGCATCGGGTTCGAGGTGGTCCAGGCCCGGACGACGCCGGCGGCCTCCAGCGCCGAGATCGCCACCAGCAGGGCCAGGTTGACGCGCGGATGGTCGGGCGACGGCGGCCTCGGGCGCCGGCCCCAGCGAAAGTCGGGGCCGAGGAGCCGGCTGGCCGCCGGCGGGGCCACCAGCAGGAACACGCAGGTGATCCGGATGGCGCGCGCCGCCAGCACCAGCGTCGCGAACGAGGCGGTCAGGAGCACGATGTCGCCCCACGGCGCGCCGCGCAGGCGCCGCCGGCGCCAGACCACCAGCCCCACGAACGCCAGCGCCAGCGCCCAGAACAGGATCCCGAACGGGCCCGTCGGCCAGGTCGGCTGCCACTCGCGGATCCGGTTCGCGCGCGACAGCGCCGTCGAGGTGCCGATGTAGCGCCAGAGCCCCACGCCGAGAGGCGTCAGCAGCGTGGTGAGCGCGCAGATTGGCGTCAGGACCGCCAGCTCGATGGCGCGGTGGCGCGCCGGCGGCGCGCCCCGCCGGGCCTCGACCCCGGCGACCAGGGCCACCGCGACCAGGATCGCGATTCCCAGGACCACCGCGCCGTGGGCATTGGCCCAAACCAAGAAGAGCAGCGGGAGCCAGCGGTGGCGCTCGCGCACCAGCAGCCAAAGCAAGAGGGCCAGCCCCAAGCTGCTCATGAGCTGTGGCCGCAGCGCCCAGGCGCGGGTGGCCAGCGGCAGCGCCAGCGCGAACAGCACCAGCCGCGTGCCGGCCGAGCCGGCGCACAGCCGATAGAACACGGCGCAGGCGGCGGTCACGATCGCCGCCGACCCCAGCTCCAAGAGCGGCATGCCGCCCATGCGGTGAAGGGCGTACGCGAAGGCCTGCCAGAGCCATTCCTGGTTCGGCCAATATCCGCCCGTCACCGTGTACGAGTACCGGTCGACGAGCGAGACGTGCAGCGTTCGCCAGATGTCCTGGCCGGCGCGCAGGTGCCAGTAGCTGTCTCCCTCGGCCGGCATGAGACAGGCCATGAGCGCGATGGCCCCGAACAGCAGCCCGGTCGTGAGCTGCGGCAGCGAGATGCCGCGGCGGGCTCGAGCGAGCCAGCTCATCGACGCTCCGCCGGACCCGCGGGCGGCGGCTCCCGCCGGAAGGCAGCCCAGATCTGGGCATCGCGCCAGCTCCAGAGACGCTCGGGCCGCACGTCGACGTTGGCGGGGACCACGTTCCAGGCGGCGGCCTGCGACGAGATGGCGCCGCCGGCGTTGATCGCGACGCTGGCCGCCGAGAGAACCACCGCCAGCGCCGCCACCGCGCCCCGGCGGCGCGACGCCGCGCGCCCCGGTTCCGGGCCGGCCGCCGCCTCGAGCGCCACGATCGCGAGGAGGGCCAGCCAGGGGACCAGCCCGGTGGCCAGGCGGGCGCCGAAGCAGTGCCCGCCCCACCAGTGCGGAAACCCCGAGATCGTGAGCCAATGGGCCAGGCACATCCCGACGGACAGCCAGGCCAGCGGCGCCCGCCGGATGGCGTGCCGATGCCATAGCGCCAGCGCTGCCACGGCCAGCGTGGCGGGGACGCACACCAGCAGGCCGCGGCTGGGGCTGGCCAGCGTTCCCACCAGCGCTTCGGCGAACGGTCGGGTCAGGCGATCGCGGAAATACGGCGGCAGCATGGTCCCGAACCGCGCCGTCGAGTCGATCGCGAACGCCCCGAACCAGAGCGCGGCGGCCGCCATGAACTTCCAGGCCGCCGCGCGTTCCACGAAGAACAGGTAGGCCCCGAGGCCGGCCACGGCCCAGGCGTTGGTCGGCCGAACGAAGTAGGCCCACGCGGCGAGCGTCCCCAACCAGAGGGGGCGCTGCCGCTCACCGCGCGCCGCCGCGCGCACCAGCAGATAGACGGCCGTTCCGACCAGCACCAGCGCCCAGTCGTCCGACCACAGCGTCCGCGAGGTGGTGCTGTAGACCTGCGTCCCGAACGCGGTCACCAGGGCGACCGCCAGGCTCGACCCGGCCGGGATCAAGAGGCGCGCCGTTTCGAACACGATGACGGCGTAAGCCGCCATGAGCAACGCGGCCAGGCGCGCCTGAGTGGTCTCTTCGGCGGTCCGGCTGTACCGGCCGTCGGGCGCGATGGCGGGGGCTCCCAGCAGGCGCGCGACCACCAGGTACGGCACCGACAGCACCGAGCTCGCGACGGGGAAATAGTAGAAGACGTGCCGCCCGACGTGGGTGAGGCGGTAGTTCGGCCGGTGGTCCCGCTCGAGATCGTCACGCGCCAGATCCAGGTCGCCGTGACGAACCAGGTTCTCGCTGACCAGAAGCGCGTAGCCGGAATCCGACATCGCGTGGTTGGGCGACGCCAGGAAAATGGCGAACGACACCACGAACAACGCAGCCGGCAGCACGCGCGCGCGGGTCATCCCGCCCGATCGTCCCTCGATCGGCGGACGCCTGTCCAGTCTCACCCTCTCCCCCTGCCCGGAAGAGAGAGTGACTTGGACGGCGCGCGGCTATCGTTCGAACGAGGCCGCCGCGAAGGCCGCGGCGGCCGCCGGCGCGGCTATTCTTCCAGCGAAGCCGGCGCAGGAAGCGCCGCCGAGGCCGCGGCCGCCATCGGCGCGGGAGGCAGTTGCTCCTCGCCGCCGGCGTCCTCGACGTGCAGCGACAGGCGCTTGTAGGCGCCGAGGCCGGTGCCGGCCGGGATGAGCCGCCCCATGATGACGTTCTCCTTGAGGCCGCGCAGGTAGTCGACCTTGCCCTGAACCGCGGCTTCGGTGAGCACCTTGGTGGTCTCCTGGAACGACGACGCCGAGATGAAGCTCTCGGTCGACAGCGACGCCTTCGTGATGCCGAGCAGCAGCGGCTCGCCCTGGGCGGGCTTGCCCCCCTTGCCCATCACCCGCTCGTTCTCCTCCTCGAACAGGTACTTCTCGACGTGCTCGTCGACCAGGAAGGTGGTGTCGCCCACGTCGATGACGCGGATGCGGCGCAACATCTGGCGGACGATGGTCTCGATGTGCTTGTCATTGATCTTGACGCCCTGGAGTCGGTAGACCTCCTGGACCTCGTCGACCAGGTACTTGGCGAGCGCCTTTTCGCCCAGCACCTTGAGGATGTCGTGCGGGTTGGCGGCGCCGTCCATCAGCGGCTCGCCGGCGCGGATCTTGTCGCCCTCACGGACGGCCAGGTGCTTGCCCTTGGAGATGAGGTACTCCTTGGCGTCGCCCCGCTCCGGCGTGATGAGGACCTTGCGCTTGCCCTTGGTGTCCTTGCCGAAGCTGACCACGCCGTCGATCTCGGCGATGACCGCGTGCTCCTTCGGCTTGCGCGACTCGAACAGCTCGGCGACGCGCGGCAGACCACCGGTGATGTCCTTGGTCTTCGTCGTCTCGCGCGGGATACGCGCGATGACGTCGCCGGCCTGGACGTGGTCGCCTTCGTTGACGGCGATGGTGGACCCGACCGGCAGGAAGTACCGGGCGTCGTTCTCGCCGCTCGGGATCTTCAGGGTCTTGCCCGCCTCGTCCTTCAGCGAGATGCGCGGCCGCAGCTCGGCGTCCTTCGACTCCGTGATGCTCTTGCGCGAAAGGCCGGTCACCTCGTCGAGCTGCTCGGTCATGGTGACGCCCTCGATGACGTCGCCGAACTTCACGATGCCCGACACCTCGGTCACGATCGGCACCGAGAACGGGTCCCACTCCGACAGGAGCTGCCCCGCCTTGACCGCGTCGCCCTCGGCGAAGTGCAGCCGGGCGCCGTAGGTCAGGCCGTAACGCTCGCGCTCGCGGCCGGTCTCGTCCTGAATGACGATCTCGCCGTGGCGGTTCATCACGATCCATTCCTTGTCGCGCTTGACGACGTCGGTGTTCTCCAGCTTCACGATGCCGTCGTAGCGCGCCTCGAGCTGTGACTGCTCGGTGCGCACCTGACCGACGCCGCCGATGTGGAAGGTCCGCATCGTCAGCTGGGTGCCGGGCTCGCCGATGGACTGGGCGGCGATGACGCCGACGGCCTCACCGAGCTCGATCGGGTTGCCGGTGGCCAGCGAGCGCCCGTAGCAGAGGGCGCACACGCCGAGCTCGGCGTCGCAGGTCAGCACGGAGCGGACCCGCACCCGGTTGA
>JAICYS010000127.1 GCA_025934105.1 Myxococcota bacterium
CACCGTGGCCGGGCGCGCCCGCCGAGCCACCGTGGCCGGCTGCGCCGGAACCGCCGCTGCCTGGTGCGCCACCGTGGCCGGGTGCGCCGCCTGCCACGGCCAGGCTGCCGGAGGCGCCGCCCCCGGGCGCGCCGGCCTGCGCGGCAGAACCACCGGGACCCCCTCCGGGCGAGCCGCCGCCCGCCTGGTTCCCGGCGGCGCCGCCGCCGTTCCCCGCCGACGCGCAGCCGACTGCCACGGCCACAATCAGCAGGCTCCAGCGCCGCGCGCCCGGCGTATCGAGCAGCATCTTCGCGCCAGTTTAGCGCCAATGCCGTTCGGTAAGCGGACAGCGCCGACAAGCCGGCCCGAGGGCGAAGCCGGGCCGAGAACCGGACCGGAGTTTACCGGGGTAAATGAGGCCCGGACGCGCAGGCCCGGCGCAGCCAGCCGGCCGGAGCGTTGGCCGGCGGTCAAGCGGACCGCAACCGAACTGCCTCGAGTTTGGCGCCAGTCGATGGACGGCAGTGACCTGCCGGATTAGGACGTGGCCATGGGAGCCGAGTGGACATCGCCCTTCACGGCCTGGGCGAACTTCTACGTGATCGTGGGATCGGCGGCCGCGGCGCTGACCGGGCTGCAGTTCATCGTCATCGTTCTCGGCGCCGAGCTGAGCGTCGGCGCCACCGAGCACGTCACCAGCGTGTTCGGCACCCCCAACGTCGTCCACTTCGGCGCCGCGTTGCTGAACGCCGCGATCCTCAGCGCGCCCTGGCGCCGCCTGGCCAGCGCGTCGGTCGCCATCGGTGTCTTCGCCTGCCTGGGCGTCATCTATCTGCTGTGGGTGGTCCGGCGAAGCCGCCGGCAGCGCGACTACGTCCCGGTGGCCGAGGATTGGATCTGGCACTTCGTGCTGCCGCTGGTCTGTTACGCCGTCCTGCTGGCGGCCAGCATCCTGTTGCCGTCCCATGCCGGACCGGCGTTGTTCGTGGTCGGCGGCGTTTCCCTGTTCCTGCTGTTCATCGGGATTCACAACGCCTGGGATTCCGTGGTGTACATCGCCACCCGCCGGCGGCGCGCGAGCCGCGAGTCCGAGCGTCCGCCGGCGCCTCCAGCGTGACGGGGAGCCCGCGGAGGCGTGCCGGCCGCGTGGCTCACGGAACGCGCGCCCGCGGTCACCCGCCCGGTCGGCCGGCGGCCGACGGAGAGCGCCCGTCCGCGCGGCGAACTGATTTCTCGGTGGCGGACGGCGTCAGGCTGACGCCGCCGGTGCCGGTCAAGGTTCTGGACGGCGACGTGCACGGCAACGCCAAGGCGGTCAAGCACCTGGTGCCGCTGGCGACGGTGCCGTAGCGGTCAGCCGAGCTGGTAGGCCACCGGCCCGTCGCATTTGACGTCGCGGCGCACGTGGCCCGGATGAAAGACCACCACGGAGCTGGGCGCGCCCGTCCAGGTCTGTCCGTGCGTCCAGAACTCGGAGCGGCCAGCCTCGAACCGGCTGATGAGGAACGTGTCCTTCACCCCGACGTATGGCTCGGCCGCCCAGACGCGGGGCGCGCGCAGCCCCGGCAACGCGACGGCCAGCTGCTCGCAGCGTGAGGCCATGGCGGGAGCATAGGCGCCGCGGCAGCCGCTCGCTTGGGCATTCCTGGCAAGCCGCGGCGGACGTGAGCCGGCGACCACTGAATCGAGCCAGGGCGCAGGCCGCGCCCGCCGGCGGCGCGCCCTCACGCCCCCGCGTCACGCAAATCGGCAGGTCCGCCGGGTGCCCGCGGCGTCTCGCGCAACGCGATCTGCAGGACGCCCGGCAAGAGGAACATCGTGAGCAAGGTCGAGACGGCGATGCCCGCCACCACGACGGTGGCCAGCGGCCGCTGCACCTCGGCGCCCGCGCCGGTCGACAGGGCCATGGGCAAGAAGCCGAAGGCGGCGACGGCGCCCGTGGTCAGCACGGCGCGCATGGTGTGGACCGCGCCTTCGACGACGGCGTGGCGCGGCGGCGCGCCGGCCTCGACCCGGCGTTTCACGTCGCTGGCCATCACCACGCCGTTGAGCACGGAGACGCCGGCCAGCGCAATGAACCCGACCGCCGCCGGGATGCTGAACGACAACCCGCGGCCCACCAGCCCCGCGATGCCGCCGATCAGCGCGAACGGCATGACCGCGAGCACGGCCAGCGCGTAACGGGGATTGCCAAACGTCCAGAGCAACATCGCCAGGATGATGCCCAGCGTGAGGGGGACGACGATGGCCAGGCGCGACTTGGCGCGTTCGAAGTTCTCGAACTGCCCGCCCCAGGTCACGTGGTACCCGGAGGGCAGCGGGACCTCGCGCGCGACGGTGCGCCGGGCCTCGGCCACCCACGAGACCAGATCGCGGCCGCGCAGGTTGACCTCGACGCGCACGGTGCGCTGGAGACCCTCCCGCCGGATCTGCGTCGGCCCCTCCGACTCCTCGATGCTGGCCACCTCCGACAGCGGGACGGTGGTTCCGCCGGCCGCCTCGACGAACAGCTCGCCCAGCGCCTCGGGCGTGGCGGACCGGGGCGGCACCAGCACGCGCAGGTCGAATCGGCGCTGCCCCTCGTAGATCCACCCCACCGGGATGCCGACCCGGGCCGCCTCCACCACCGCCAGGGCGTCTTCGGCGGCCACGCCGTAGCGTGCCAGCTTGGCGCGGTCCGGCCGCACCGAGAGCATGGGCGCGCCCAGCACCCGGTCGATGCGCACGTCACCGGCGCCGCGGACCCGGCCGGCCACCGCGCCGATCTGCTCGCTGATGCGCCGGAGCTGGTCGAGGTCGGGTCCGAACACCGCGATCTGCACGTCGGCCCGCGAGCCGGAGATGAGCTCGTTGGTGCGGTCCTCGATCGGCTGTGACACCGACACGAAGGTCCCCGGCACCTCGCTCTCGACGGAGTCCTTGAACATGATGGACAGCTCGTCGAAGTCCTTGGTCGTGGTCCATTCGTGCTTGGGCCTGAGGCGAACGAAGATGTCCGTGTTGTCGTTGCCGACCGGATCCACCGCCACCTCGGCGCGCCCGGTGAGCGACAGCGTGGTCACGACTTCGGGGAAGCGCGCCAGCACCTTCTCGGCGCGAAGATCCAGCCGCTTGGCTTCCGCCAGGCTGATCGAGAGCGCGCGGCGGATGGTGACCACGGCGTCCCCCTCTTCGATGCGAGGAACGAAGTCGGCGCCCGCGCGCGCCAGCGCGACGCCGGCGGCGGCCACGCCCAGCGCCGCGCCCCCCAGCAGCAGCCAGCGCCGCCGGATGGCGCGCGCCACCCAGCGGTGATACGCGTGCTCGAGTCGCGCCACCCAACGGGGCCCCGACGACCGGGGCGGGGTCAGCATGAAGACCAGCAGGGCGGGGAAGAAGATCAGCGAGTAGACGAGGGCGCCGAACAGCGCGCTGGCCATGGTCACGGCCATGGGCCGGAACATCTTCCCCTCGATCCCCTGCAGCGTCAGCAGCGGAAGGTAGACGAGGAGAATGATGGCGACCGAGAAGGCCACCGGGCGCGCCACGGTCGCCGCGACCTCGCCGTAGGCGCCGGCGCGGGCCGGCCGCACCAGGGCGCGGCCGGCCGTCGCGCTGACCACGGCCTCGAGAATGACGATGGGCCCGTCGACCAGAAACCCGAAGTCGATCGCTCCCAGGCTCATGAGGTCGCCGGTGACGCCGAAGAGGTGCATTCCGAACAGCGCCACCGCCATGGAGGCCGGGATCCCCAGGACCACCGCCAGCGCCCCCCGCACCGTGCCGAGCAGCAGCGCCAGCACGACGCCCACCACGACCACGCCCTCCAGCAGGTTCTCGACCACGGTGGTCAGGGTGCGGCCCACGAAATCCGAGCGGTCGTAGATGGTCTCGATGATCACGCCGGCGGGGAGCTGCGCCTGGATCTCTTTCACGCGCGCGGCCACCGCGTGAACCACGTCGCGGCTGTTCGCGCCGCTCAACATCATGGTGATCCCGGCGACCGCCTCGCCCACGCCGTCGCGCGTGATCACGCCGTGACGGAGCGCGGCGCCCACGTGGACCGGGGCCACGTGACGGACCAGCAGCGGCGCGCCGCCCGCCTGGGTGCGAAGGACCACGTCGGCGATGTCGTCTTCGTTGCGCAGCAGCCCGACGCCGACCAGCGTGAACGACTCGCTGCCGCGGTCCAGGTAGCCGCCGCCCACGTTGACGTTCGACTGCCGCAGCGCGGTGGCGACCTCGTCCAGCGTGATGCCGTGGGCGTGGAGCCTGCCGCGATCGACGACGATCTGGTACTCCTTGAGGTCGCCCCCCATCGTGTTGACCTCCACCACGCCGGCCACGCTGCGAAGCTGGGGGACGATCTCCCAGTCGAGGATCGTCCGCAGCTGCATCGGCGAGTGCGTGTCGGAGCGGACCACGAACTGATAAATTTCGCCCAGTCCGCCCGACACCGGGGAAAGCTCGGGACGTCCCGCGACCTTCGGCAGGAACGGCTCGACGCTGCGAACCCGTTCCAGCACGATCTGCCGGCACAGCCAGATGTCGGCTCCGTCCTCGAAGATGACGGTGACCGCCGAGAGCCCGGCGCGGGAGATGCTGCGGATGTCGGTGAGCCGGGGAACGCCGTTGAGGGCGGCCTCGATGGGGAAGCTCACCGTCCGCTCCACCTCCACGGCGGACAGCCCCGGCGCGTCGGTGAGCACGGAGACCTGCGTCGTCGAGAGATCGGGGACCGCGTCGATGGGAAGGAGGCGCGCCGCCAGCACCCCGGCGCCGAGGACCAGCACCAGCAGCCCCACGACCAGCAGCCGGAATCGGACGGCGATCTCGGTGAGCTTCGCCAGGATCACCGGAAGAGCTCGCTCTTGAGGGCGAAGACGCCGGAGCTGGCGACGGGCTGACCGGCCGTGACGCCGGCCAGGATCTCCCGGCGCGGACCGTCGGTGCCGCCGAGCTGGACGGACACCGGGCGCACCCGGACCAGCGGCCCGCGCGGGTCCACCCGACGAAGACGGTGGGCTTTCCGTCCACCGACACCACGGCGTCGCTCGGGATCAGCAGGGCGTCGGCCTGCGCCTGGCGCCGCTTCACCGTCGCAAACACCGCCTGCCCGACGCGCAAATGGTGCTTGGGGTGGTCCACGCCGACCCGCACGCCCGCGCTGCGCGTCGAGGGGTCGATGACCTCTCCGACGTGCGCCACCCGTCCGGCGATCGTCTGGCGGGCGTCGGCCAGCGGCGCGACCTCCACGCTGTCGCCCACCTGCACCGACCCGAGGTCCCGCTCGAAGACCGACAGCTCGACCCAGAGGTGGTCGAGGTCGGCGACCCGGTAGCCGACCACGTTGTCGTCGACCGATTGCCCTGGTGAAAGGTGGACCTCGACCACGTGGCCCGCGATCGGCGAGCGCAGGACGAACCGGCCGAAGCGTCCCCCGCCGCCCAGAGCCTCCACGCGCTGCTGAGCGGCTTTGAGCCGGGCCGTGGCGGTGGCCAGCTCGGCGCGCGCCACCTCGGCCTCGCGCGCGGTGGTCAGCGCCTTGCCGAGGAGGTCGTTCTCGCGCCGGGCGTCCAGCGCGGCCGCCGCGCGCGCCGCCTCGGCCTGCGTGACGGCGGACTGCGCGGTGCCCAGCTCCGCGCTCTCGATCTCGGCCAGCGCGTCGCCGGCCCGGACGGAGTCCCCCTCGTATTTGAAGGTCCGCCGGACCGTCCCCCTCACCCGCGTGCCGGCGGCCGCGACGTAGCTGGGATTGAAGGTGACGGTCCCGACCAGGCGAAGCGTCCGCTGCAGCGAGGCCCGCTCGACCTTGGTGAACGCGATCCCGGCGCGATCGCGGAACGCCGTCGAAAAGACGATCGCGTCGCCCTCCAGGCGCGGGACGTCCCGCTGCACTTCGGCCAGCGCCCCGGCGCCCGCCCGCGAACGCAGGACGGCGACGCCGCCCAGGAGCAAGCCGGCCGCTCCGATGGCCGCGCCCAGAACGGCCACCCGTCGTTTGTTGCGGTCCACGCGGGCAACGCTACGCCATCGAGGCGCCGCGCCGGCTTACCTGCGCGTAAGCTGCGAGCCGGGCGCGGCGAGTAGACTTTCGGCGTGCGACTTCTTCTGGTCGAGGACGATCCCAAGCTGGGGCCGCTGCTCTCGCGCGTGCTGGACTCCAACGGCTACGCCGTCACCCTGGCCCGCAACGCCGCCGAGGCCCGCCGGGTGCGCGCCTCGGACGTCGACCTGGCGGTGGTCGACTGGATGTTGCCGGACGGCGACGGCCTGGTCGTCTCGACCGAGCTGCGGCGCGCCGGCTTCGAACAACCCGTCTTGATGCTGACGGCGCGCGCCGAGACCAAGGATCGCGTCCACGCCCTGGACCAGGGGGCGGACGATTACCTCAGCAAGCCATTCGAGGTCGAGGAGTTGCTGGCCCGCTTGCGCGCGCTGGTGCGGCGCGGGCCGCGGCTCATGCTGCTGGAGCGCGGTCCGTTGCAGTTCGACTTCGGCCGCCGCCTGGCGTTCGTGCGGGATCGATTCCTGGACCTCACGGCTCGCGAGTTCGACCTGCTGGCGTTCCTGGCGCGGCGGCCCGACGACACCGTGTCGAAGGCCGAGCTGATCCAGAACGTCTGGGAGGCCGACGAGATCGTGCCGAACGTGGTCGAAGTCCACGTCAGCCGGCTGCGCGACAAGCTGGGCGCGGACGCGCGGCTCGTCGAGACCGTTCGCAATCACGGCTATCGCCTGCGGGTGGAGACCGTCCGATGACCTTTCGGGCCCGCACGGCCTTGGTCGTCGTGGCGCTCACCGCGGCGACGCTGGGCGGCGCCTTCGGCCTGGTGTGGCTCCGCTTCGTCAACTGGCAGCGCGGGCAGCTCGATCGCGCGCTGCTTCGCCTGGCCGACGAAGAGGCGCGGCAGATCGCCGCCGGCAGCCTGGCGTTCACGAACGCGCCCGGGCCCTCGGCCAACGCCGTCGGGCCGCTGCCCAAGTTCGGCGTCATCTTCGCCCGCGACGGGCGGCCGCTGGCGACGACGCCGAACCTGCCGCTCGAACAGGCGCCCGCGCTGCCCCGCCACGTTCCCCTGTCGACCGGCTTCGACTTCCAGCAAAGCGGTAAGCCCCGGCGCGGCGTGCTGGTGGCCGTGCCCGGCACCAACCTGGTGGCGCTGGTGGCGACGTCGCGCGCGGATCTGGTGGACGATGCGCGCATGCTGGGCAGCGCCATGGCGCTGGCGCTGGGCGTCGGGTGCGCCTGGGCGGGCCTGGTGGCCTTCGGGGTGGCCAGTCGACTGACGCGCGAGCATCGCATCGTCGGGGACGTGGCCCGGCGGGTGGCCGGCGGCGATCTCAGCGCGCGCGTGTCGTTTCGATCGTCCGACACCGACCTGCGGCGGCACGCCGAGGCGCTGAACGCCATGATCGATCGCCTGGCGGGCCTGCTGGCCGTTCAGGAGAGGTTCGTGACGCACGCGGCGCACGAGCTGCGCACCCCGCTGACGTCGCTACGCATCGAGCTGGCGCACGCCATCCGGACCGGACACGATCGGAACGACTACGACGCGGCCCTGCGCGGCGCGCTGGAGTCCGCGCGCCGGCTGACGGCGCTGGCCGACGATCTGCTGGCGCTGGCGCGGCTGAAAGCCGCCCCGACCGAACAATCGTCCGCGGTCGAGGACGGCGTGGCCGACGCCATCGCCGACGTGGCGCCGGTGGCCGGGCAGCGGAACGTGCGGCTCTTGGCCGGGCCGCTGTCGGCGCAGGTTCGCGGCGACCGCAGCGGCGTGGCCCGGATGTTCCGCAACGTCCTCGAGAACGCCGTTCGCTTCTCCCCCGACGGGGGCGAGGTCCACCTGGGCAGCCAGCGCCAGGGCGGTTGGTTCATCGTGGACGTGCTGGACGACGGCCCGGGCGTCGACGCCGCGGACGTCCCGCGGATCTTCGAGCCGTTTTCGCGGGGCAGGCAGACGGAGGGATCGGAGGGGACCGGGTTGGGGCTGGCCATCGCCCGCGGCCTGGCCCGATCGTTCGGCGGTGACATCGCCGCCGGGCCGGGGCCAGGCGGGCGTTTCACCATCAAGCTTCCGCTGGCGGAGGTGCGCTCATGATCCGCCTTGGCCGAAGGGTCCCGGGCGCGCTCGGTGCGGCCTGGGCCGCGCTGTTCGCGGCCAGCCCCGCCGCCGGCGCCGAGTTTCCGCGCCTCGAGCAGGCGATTCAGCTGGCGCGTGATCGGGCGGTGGTGGTGGCCGAGGCGCAGGCCGAGCTGGGGGCCGCCGACGCGCAGATGGCCGGCGCGGGCGCCAGCTCGATCGGGAACCCGTCGACCGACGTGCAGGTGGACCGCGGCGTCGGGCAGTCGACCGCCATCCAGGCGCTGACCTTCACGTATCTTCCCGTCGACGTCGCGGGCCAGCGGGCAAAGCGCGTGAAAGAGGCGGAGCGTCTGGTGGATTGGCGCAAGCTGGGGGTCGCCGACGCGCGAGCCGCCGCCACCGGCGACGTAGTCCTGGCGTATGGGTCGGTGATGATCGCCGCCGCGCGGATCGCCGAGACCGCGGCGGGTGAGCAGGCCGCGCGCGAAGAGGCCAAGTATCTGACCGCGCGCCTGGCCGCCAAGGCGACGACCGTTTACGAGCAGAAGCTGGCCGAAGCCGAGATCGCGCGGTGGGTGCAGGCCAGCGCGGAAGCCCGCCTGGCGCTGGCGCGGCAGCGGGCCCAGCTGAGCGAGCTGACGGGCGTGCTCGATTTCGACCTGCCGGCGGGCGGCCCGGACCTGTCGCCGCCTCCGCTGCGGCGGGGTTGGGACGACGCCGCGATCGCGCAGATCATCGACCGCGTCCCGGCGCTGGCCCGCCTGGACGCGGAGAAGCGATACTGGGACGCCTCCGTCGCGCGCTATCGGCGCGAGCGCGTACCACCCGTGTCGTTCGAGCTGATCGCGGGGCGCGGCGCCCTGGGCGAGACGCGTCTGGGCGGCGGCGCGCTGCTCACGTTCCCGGTCACGCGCCGCTATCAGGGCGAGATCGCGCGCGCCGAACAGGGGCGGGCGCACGCCGAGACCCGGCGCACCGTTTATCGCACCGCCATCCAAGCGCGGGTTCGGGCGGCGCGCGAGGCGCTGGCGGCCGTGCGCGCCGCGCGCGACGAGCTGGACAAGGCCGGGATCCCGGCGCTGCAAAGCGCGGTCACCGCCGCGACCGAGGCCTTCAAAGCCGGCAAGATCGATCTTCTGCGCGCGCTGCTGACCCGGCGCGACCTCTCGCTGGCGCGCGCGCGCAGGCTGGACCTGTTGGAAGAAGGCTGGCGCGCCTATGCGGAGCTGGCCGCCTCGGCGGGCGAGCTGCCGTAGGTCCCGTCGATTCGCGGGCGGCACCGGGCGCCTCAACTGGTACCGCTGTTCCCGCCAGGACCTCGCCACGATGGCGGTCGATCTGACCCCGTCAAACGCCAAGGCAACCGGGACGGGGAGTCTGGAGCGCGGGCGCGCGAGGCGAGTCAGGCCGACGCACGGGTCGGCGAAACACTTGGCGGCCTCAGCCCGCACGCAAGCCTGAGCCGAAAGCTAGCGGACGTCGTCGGACCGCTTGACGACGTGCCGGGGCTCGGCCCCCCCCGCGGTTTACGCCCATGATCATGGCGACCGTCCGGGGCGTGAGTTCATCGTCTTCCGCCGCGGCACCACCGTCGGGTAGGATGGGCGGCCAAGGTGCGTTTGGCTACGTTGTGGCTCCGCCGAGCTAGACGCAGCCCGGACCAAGCCGTAAACAGCTAGGATCACATCACGCGAGGATGGCGGAACTGGTAGACGCGCCAGACTTAGGATCTGGTTCCGAAAGGAGTGGGGGTTCGAGTCCCCCTCCTCGCACCACGATGGAATGAGTGGAGATATTCGTCGTCGAGGAGGCCGGCGCGGGAGCAGGCGGATACGGGCCATGCGCTATCCGCGCGCTTAGTGGTTGGATCTTAGCGCGCGTGCCGCCGTGATTGAGGTTCGCCGACCGACACCAGCGGACGCGTCCGGCTTGTTGGCCGTCGCGTCTCAGTGGCCCACCGAGCGCGGATCTACCGCCACGCCATTCGAAGACGGGCAGGGCGCGTCGAGCACCTGACACACACCGCAATGGAACAGGGCGCGCCTGGGACGGGACCCGAGGGGGGCCGGTGCTGCACTTATCGACCACGCGCACGGCGAACAAGATCGCGCCGCCGGTCACGGCCACACGCAGCTCGCGGGGTTCGCTGTTGCGAGGAGCGAGTTCGTACCTTCGAACGATCAAGCGGCCTCCTTGCCGGCGGGCGCTCGCCGGGGGACGGCGCGTAGGCGGGCCAAGAACGCCGCATCGACGCCCAACGAGACCAGCGCGGCGATGATCTGGCGCTCGGATCGGTCCCGGACGAGCCCCATAAAGCACGCTTCACGTGCGCCTCCGAGACTCCGACCTGCTGGGCGTCGAACCGGATCTGTTTGGCGGTCAATTCGTGGTGCGCGCTCATCGGCGCGCCCATGACGAGTGCCGGGCAGCCATCGACGCGATCAGGAAGTTCGCTCGGCGCTGATTGGCCGTCGTGAAGCCACGACCAATCGGGCCAGGCCGCCATCGCCCTCTTCCAATTCGCCCCACCGCGCATCGAACATCGACCTGCCGCCGGCTGGAGCCAGCACGCTGAACGCCGCCACGGACGCGTCGAAGGATTTATCGTGACTGAATTTGCTCGGGAACGACTGCAGTTGGTCGAGATACGCCCCGTTCCACCCTCCTCTGAGGATGTCGGCGTCGCTGTCTCCTTCAGCGTCACGAGAACCTTCGTCTCGCGAAGGCCGGGTTCTGATCAGTTTTGCTGATCCAGATTTCTGGTCGTTGATCACGCGGCCGAGTGCTCTGGCCAGGACACGATGATCAGGCTGACCGCAGAGGCATGCACAGCAAGCATGAAAACGACCCTGTCCGCGGGTCGACAGTGAAGTCCGGCGGATAGATCTCGATCGCCGGAGCGAGGTCGGGCTGGAGACCTGCGTCGGGAAGTGCGCGGGTTAGGAATCGTATCCAAGCGGGACGGATCTCGGCCGCGGGACCTTTGAATGGTGCGCAGCCGTAGCGCCCGCCGCGGATGGTTTGAATGCCCACTTGGTCTCTCGGCAGAAAATCGCTGCCCACCTCGATGCACGCGTCGTAGCGGGTGCGGCCGGGCGGGGTGATGTTCGGGTTGTCCTGGGCGATGCCGATCAGCCGGCGCGGCGGCGAGGTCAATCCCTGTCGTTCTCGCCAGGACTCGAAGCGTCGCCAAAGATCGGTTACGCCGGGCGAGCCGTAGGCTCCCACGAAACGCATGTACGCAACGCGGGTCTCGGGAAGCGCCTTGATCTCGACCTCATCGACCATGTCTGTGACAACCTTACCACCGACGGGTCAGGTGAGCGGGAACGCGTCCGTCGCCGTCATGCTGTCCTCGCTTCTCGCAGGACGCGGGCGATCTCCCGGTCGGGCAGTCCCGCGGCGCGCGCCGACGAGGCCAGGGTGGTCCGCGCATACTCGCGGTTCAAGTAGGGCGCCGCATCTGGGTGGTGGACGCGCGCCCACGGCTTGAACAACGTTGCGTTCCTGGTGCCCTCGACGGCGTGCGCGACGGAGTCGGCCTGTCCGGCCCGCGCGGCGACGGCGTACCGCGCGGTGGCGGTCGTCGTTTTGGGCGCTGCGTTCGTTCGTGATGGATTCGGATCCTTCTGATCGACTGGCTGAGTTTATGTTCAGCAGGTGAACGAGCCAGCGCAGTTCGATAACAACATCCCCGGCGCCGTTCAGAATAACTATCTTGGTGTGTGCCGGCTCGTCACCTCGTTGACGTCAAGAGCGACCTGCTCGCCAACGTTCCCCCGAGATCAAAAGAATTCTGTCGCGAAGGTGTGGAGCGACCCCGAAGCCGACGATCTCACCGTCGAAGTCTACGATTGTCTCCGCGCCGGCGGTTACGACGTGAGGGACCGGATCGGACGTTTATGGAGAGCCCAACGCCTGCGAAGATGAACTACGGCCGCGGGCCGGGGATGGCAACTGTGGGGTGTTGGTCGGAATGAACCACGTTAATCGCTTAGGTTAGGCCATCTGCCAGAGGGGCCCTCGCTCGTTCTTCTTTTGACACATTGTGCTGCTCCGATATCGTAGGCGCCGGAGGTGGACGATGAGAGGTGAGTACAGCGTGCGGTCGATGGCGATGGTGACGGCCCTGGGATCTGGGCTGCTCTTGGCGGGGTGCGGGAGCGATCAATCCGACGTGGCTGATCCGGCAGGACGGTCCGTTTCGCCGGCAGCGGCAATCACGGGAATTCCTGTAAACGGACAGGTGCCGCCCGGCAAGGTGATGACGCCCAATGGCGCGATCGTGGACAGGTCGTGTGTCCTCGAAGTTCCGAGCGGGGCGGAGGTCACCGCCGGCGGAGACATCAAGGTCGACAACCGTGTCATCGGGCATCACCCGGGCTGCGCGCCCCAGCAGACGCGCATGCCCGTCGCGGCACCGAGTTTGACTCACTGGATGGCCTACACCGAGGCGAACGAGCAGAACAAACCCGGAACTCTCAACATCTTCAATCGCCTCCAGGCCGATTGGACGGTGCCGCTCGCAATCCAGCCGAACTCCGGTGGCGTGCTGTATTTCTTTCCTTCACTCAGTAGTTTCAGCGAGATCGTTCAGCCGGTTCTGCAATGGGGAAATAACGGCGAATACGGCGGCTACTACTGGTCGCTGGTGTCGTGGTACTGGTCCGGCTCGGCGCCAACTCATTCAACCCCGATCTCCGCGTCGCCCGGAGATTGGATCCATGGCGAGATCGTGATGACCGATGCAAACACGTACCGGATCACCACCAAGAACATGCAGACCGGCCAGTCGACCGTGCTCTATCACGGAGTCGTCGATGAAATGGACGTGGCCGAAGGCGGCGTCTTGGAGGTGCTGGCGATTTCGAACTGCACCCAATACCCGTCATCGCCGGAGGTCTTCAAGAATTTCGGCGTCTGGCAGGCGGGGGCAACCTGGAGCACCTTCATTCCGATCGTGCCGGCCCTGGTCGGCTACACCGACGGGACCCACCAGCCCCAGTGCGGCTTCAGCGCCTCGTCGACCTACGACACGCGCACCGGCTTCAGCACCACGACCCTCGGCTACTGAACGGCCTACATCATGAACGACAGCCCGAACGACACGGTCGGGTAGCCGAGCCGCAGCGTCAGCGTCAGGCGGTCGGTCACCTGCACGCGGCCGCCCACGGCGAGGGCCGGGCCGACGCCGAGGCCGTGGTGAGAGAGCACGTACAGATCGACGCCCGGCTCGGCGAAGGCAGAGAATCGCTCGGTGAACCAGAAATTCCACTGCAGGACGACCGGTACGAACAGGTAGTTGTAGGTGCCGCCGTTCGAAGTCACCTGGGTGCAAACCGAGGTGCCCGCCGGGCCGGGCTCGAAGTGCAGGCACTCGTCGCGCGCGCCCTGGAACGACAGCGAGCCCTCGTAGTGGACGTAATCCAGGCCGACACCCAGTGCCAGCGAGTCGTTGATTCCGGAAATGAACCCGTCCTGACTGAGCACGAAGCTGCCGCGGACGCCGACCCCGCCGCCGGACCCGTAGCCGGGGCCGGGCGGCGCCGTGCCCAGCACCAGGTGCGGCTCGAGCTCGAGCGTGTACCAGATCGGCGCCTGGCGATCATAAAGGACCGTCCGGTCGGCGGCAGCCGGCCGGGAGACCAGCAGACCCGCCAGCAGCGCGGCGGTCGGCGCGAGCCGCGCTAACAGCTTCCGCATGCGAGGCGTCCGTTGGCGCACGAGATGGGCGCGGCGCCGGCCGGGCAGGTCACGTCGCAGGGGTTGGCGTCGTTGCAGGTCACCTGGCAGCTTCCCACGCACTCGACGACGCAGGTGGTGACGTTGGCGCACGAGATGACGCTGCCTGGCCCGGCGCGAACGCCGCAGCGGTCGACGTCGTGGCAGTCATAGTGACAGTTTGGGCCGCAGAAGGCGCCGCACGAGACCGTGTTGTGACAGCTGATGTCGCAGTTGGCGCCGCAGTCGGCCGAGCAGTCGTTCACGTCGTGGCACTCGAGCCCGCAGCCGTCGCCGCACACCCCGCCGCAGTGGACCATGTTGTGGCACAGAAGGTCGCAGCCGTCCCCGTCGGCGCACCCCTGGTAGCAGTCGGTGCCGCTGCTGCACTCGCAGGTCCCGCCGGCGCGGCAGCTGCCGCCGCCGCTGGAGCCGCAGCCGGAGACCAGGACCAGCGCGACGGCCGCCGCCAAGAAGGCGACGGCCCGATGACCTCTCGACAACATGCGAAGGCCGGAATCGTAATCGACTCGCAGCCGAAAGACGACCCCGTCGGCCCCGGAAGGGCGTGAAGGTCGCCGGGCCGGCGCGGCCGGGCGGGCGTGGCGCCGATCCCGAGCCCCGCATCCGCCCGCCGGCAGGCGACCGAGATCCGTCGCCGCTCCGGTGTTAAGGTCGCGCGATGTCGGCGTGCGCAATCCGGCCGTTCACGGCGGCTGACCAGGAAGCGGTGGTGGACCTGTGGAGCCGCTGCGGCCTGGTCCGCCCCTGGAACGACCCGCGCAAGGACATCGCGCGCAAGCTGCAGGTCCAGCCCGAGCTGTTCCTGGTCGCCGAGATCGACGGCGTCATCGTCGGCACGGTGATGGCCGGCTACGAAGGCCACCGCGGCTGGATCAACTACCTGGCCGTCGATGCGACCGCGCGGCGGCAAGGAGTGGGGCGGGCCTTGATGGCCGAGGCCGAGCAGCGGCTGCGCGCGCGCGGCTGCCCGAAGATCAACCTTCAGGTGCGCGCCGAGAACCGGGAGGTCCTGGCGTTTTACGACCGCATCGGTTTCAAGCAAGACGCCGTGGTCAGCCTGGGCAAGCGCCTGGAACACGACGAGTTGGCGCCGCGATGCTCCTGACCCGCATCGTCTCGTTCCTGTCGGGGACTGCCCGCGGCAAGCGGCTGCTCTGGCGCGGGTGGTATCAATTCCTGGCGGTCCGCTACCGCGATCCGGGCTGGACGTTCATGAACTACGGCTACCACTGGCCCGACGGATCAGTCCCGCCGCTCGATCCCGCCCAAGAGCCCGATCGCTCGTGCATCCAGCTTTACGATCTCGTCGCCCGGGGGGCGCCGCTGGCCGGTCGCGACCTGCTCGAAGTGGGCTGCGGCCGGGGCGGCGGAGCTGCCTACGTGGCGCGGGCGCTGAGCCCGCGCCGCGTCGTGGCCGTCGATCTGTCGCCCGCCGCCATCGCGTTGTGCAGGCGCCGCTTTCACCAGCCAAACCTGTCGTTCGAGGTCGGGGACGCCGAACAGCTCCCGTTCAGGACGGCGCCTTCGACGCCGTCCTGAACGTCGAATCGTCGCACTGCTATGCGCACTTCGATCGGTTCCTGCGCGAGGTGCGCCGGGTGTTGCGGCCCGGCGGTCATTTCCTGTACGCCGATTTTCGCCCGCGGGAAGAGATCGCCGGCTGGCGGGCCGCGCTGGAGCAGGCCGGGTTCGCCGTCGCGGCCGAGCGCGATCTTCGCCCCGGTGTGGTCGCCGCGCTGGATGCCGACGACGCCCACAAGCAGGCTCTGATCGGGCGCCTCGTCGACCGCCCGCTGCTGGGCATCTTCCGCGAGTTCGCCGCCCTCCGCGGAACCGTCGTCAACGACGCCCTTCGCCGCGGCGACTTCGGCTACCGAGCCTTCGTGCTGACGGCGGTTTAGCCGCAGTCTCTCGAGCTACAGGTGCTCGACGACGCGGGAGGGAGGGCCACCGCTGGACCGCGCCCGTGGCAGCTTCACGACGGTGATGTCGGGTGACGTCGGCGTCGTCCAGTACACGTTGGCGGCGTCCACGGCCACCGGGTAGGGCATGTTCTGGGCGACGCCATCGCGACCGGCGAGCCGCCTCCGTCGATGGCGGTCGTCATGGCCGCGCCGGCGACGACCCAGTCGGTGCGGTAGACGAAGGTGTCGCCGGCGGCGCTCATGTTGGGCGAGGGTTGGCCCTGCGCC
>JAICYS010000399.1 GCA_025934105.1 Myxococcota bacterium
CCGGGGAGAATGGACGTCCAGCGGCGTGTCCGACTGTTTGTGGTGCCAGCGATGGTGGCTGGCCCACCAGATCACGCCCCTCTGACCGGCCGTCTGCGCAGCGACGGCGAGCAGAAGCTGAAACGCGCGGGAGGTCTTGAAGGCGCGATGCGAGAAGTAGCGGTGGTAACCGGCGGTGACGATCACCATCCGCACGAAGTATGAGGCGAGCGCCAGCGCCACCCCGCGCCAGGACCAGAACCAGATCGCGCCCAGGATCGCCGCGAAGTGGACCATCGCGAACAGGACGGTCGTGAGACGGACGTAGCTGCGCCACGCCCCGGCGACGGACGAGTTTTCGGTCCGTACGGCGACCGGTTTCAGCGACCAACTGACGTTGCTGGCGGACATGCTTCGAACGTGTCCACTCAAACGTCAGCGCACCGTCACATCCCCGTCACGAACCGTTCATGATCGTCGGTGGAACCGTCGGCATTCGACACTTCTATATTATTGCCCGCACTTGCGGCGACGTGCCGCCATGCGGTCCAGTAGGGCCACAAACGAACGGCAAAGCAAGCGGGATCGGTTCTGGACGACGTGCCCGACGGCGATTGTGCCGCCTACGCTGCGAAGGGGGATTGTGGCGGGCGCCTCGCTTTTACCGGCCCGCTCGGTGGCAGCGTGTTAAGAGCTGTTCATGCCCGCGAAGCGGAGTGGTGGTCGTGGTGGTCGTGCCGGTCCCGCCAAGGCGAGCCCCCCTGGCCGCGCGGCAATGTCTGGCCAGGAAAAGGTCGGCGACGCATCTGCTTCGACTGCCCCGCCTTTCCTGGTGGCGGGGATCGGGGCGTCGGCGGGCGGACTGGAAGCGATCTCAGGCCTCCTGCGTCCCATTCCGGGCGACGCGCCGCTGGCGCTGATCGTCGTTCAGCATCTGGCGCGAGACCAGCCGAGCATCCTGCCAGAGCTCCTCGCCCACACCGCGTCCCTGACCGTCGTCTCGGCGCGCGACCGGTGCGCCATTCAGCCGGCGCATGTCTACGTCATTCCGCCCGACCGGCGGATGACCGTGACCGATGGCCACCTGCGGCTGCGCCCCAAGGGTCCGGGGCCCGGCTCCGAGGGGACGGTCGACACGCTGTTTCGCTCGCTGGCCGCCCAGTACAAAGAGCGTGCAGTGGGTGTGGTTCTGTCGGGAAGCGCCCAGGATGGCGCCACGGGAATCCGGGAGATCAAAGCCGCCGGCGGGCTGACGCTGGCCCAGACGCCCGAACAGGCAGGGGTGGACGGAATGCCCCGGGCCGCCATCGGGACCGGCATGGTCGAGGTGGTCCTGCCCGTCGAAGAAATTGCGGCCGAGCTGGTCCGCCTGGCCCAGCACCCGTTCTTTGCGCGCAAGGAGGACGGCGGGCCTGAGACGGTGCCAGAGAGCTTGCACATGCAGCAGGCGTTCAAGCTGCTGCGCCGGACGAGCGGAATCGACTTCAGCAACTACAAGCTGCCCACGTTGAAGCGCCGGATCAGCAAGCGCATGGCGCTGCACCACCTCTCGACCCTGGCCGACTACGTCGCGCTCTTGAGCCGAGATGCCGCCGAGCTCGAGCTCCTTCAGGGCGACCTCCTGATCCACGTGACGTCTTTTTTCCGGGAGCCGGACTCCTATCGCGCGCTGAGCGAGCTGGTGTTCCCGCGCCTCCTGGAACATGCATCCCGCGACGTGCCGGTCCGGATCTGGATTCCTGGATGCTCGACCGGTGAGGAGGTGTATTCAATCGCCATCACCGCCCTCGAGGTCCTCGGCGACCGGACAGAGGCGGCAACCCTGCAGATCTTCGGGACCGACGTCAGCGACCGGGCCGTCGAGCGGGCCCGGGCCGGCGTTTACGGGGCTGGAATCACCGCCGACGTCTCCAGCGATCGGCTGCGCCGTTTCTTTTCTCGCTTCGACGGCGGCTATCGGATCAACAAAGAGGTCCGCGAGCGTTGCGTCTTCGCGCGGCAGGACGTCACCCGCGATCCGCCCTTCTCCAGGCTGGACCTCGTCGTCTGCCGTAACCTGCTCATCTACCTGGACCAGGCTGCGCAGCGAAAAGTCCTGGGCGTGTTCCATTACGCCCTGAAGGCGAACGGCCTGCTGATGCTCGGCGGTTCAGAGACCACCGGATCGCGCGCCGACCTTTTCACGCTGTTCGCGAAGAAATTCCAACTCTACCGGAAGAAGCTGGACGGCGCCGCGGTGGAAGCGGCAGCGCTGCCGTCACTGGCGCGGACCCAGACGCCTCAGCGGATGGCTTCGACGCCGAGCGACAGGATCCCCGCGCCGGCGGACCTTCAGACCGACGCGAACCGGGTGCTCCTCGACCGGTATGCTCCGCCGGCCGTGGTCGTCGGGGAAGACCTCCGGATCATCCGTTCGCGCGGCAGCACCAGCCCCTTCCTCGAGTTGCCTTCCGGCGAGGTGACCACGGACCTCATGAAGATGATCCGTCCCGAGCTGAGCTATCCGTTGCGCACGTTGCTGCGTGAAGCCCGGGCCCACGGGCGGGCGTCTGCCAAGCAGAGAGTCCGCTTCACCGTCGAAGGCCGCCGGCGGACCGTCGATCTCAACGTGATGCCCCTGCGCCCCCGAGGCGAACGGCATTTCTTGATCGTCTTCGAAGACGCGGGGCCCAGCAAGGCGGACAAGGCGGTGAGTGAGCGGCCGGGGCGTGGGAGTGAGCTGACCGCTCTGCAACAGGAGTTGACGGACACGCGCGCGCAGCTGCAGTCGATCATCGACGACCTCGGCGCCGCCAACGAAGAGCTGCAGTCCGCCAACGAGGAGATCCTCTCCAGCAACGAAGAGCTGCAGTCGACCAACGAAGAGCTCGACACCGCCAAGGAGGAGCTGCAATCGACCAACGAGGAGCTCGCCACGTTGAACGAGGAGTTGCGCAGCCGAAATGAAGAGCTCGCCGGCGCGAACAGCGATCTGTCGAACTTGCTCGCCAGCGTCCAGATTCCGATCGTGATGGTCACGCGAGACTTGCGGATCCGGCGAATCACGCCGGCCGCCGAAAGGGTCTTGAACATCATTCCCTCGGACATTGGCCGGCCGATTGGCCACCTGAAGCCCAACTTGGTCTGTCCCGATCTCGAGTCGCTGATCGCGGAGACCATCGACACGGTCAGCATCCGCGAGCGAGAGGTCGAGGGGACAGACGGTCGAACGTTCGCCCTGCAGATCCGCCCCTATCAGACC
>JAICYS010000194.1 GCA_025934105.1 Myxococcota bacterium
ACGACGTGCCGCCCGGAAGCGGCCTAGTGCACCGCCGGCGAAATAGCGTCAACGCCGGAGGCCGGCCAGCCGCGCTGGACGCGAGGCGCGACGACGAGGAATACCCGTAGGTATTGTGAGGAGAAGCAACCAAGCGTCCGGCGCGGATCGTCGGCCGAACGTGACGCGATTTCGACGGCGGTGCGCTAGCGTCCGGCGCGCTGGATGAACAGGTGATCGTCGACGCCGGCCACGCCGGTCACGGCGTGCGCCAGGCTCAGGGCCCGCTCTTCCGCCGCCCGCGAGGTCACCGAGCCCGACAGCGTCACGACTTTCCGGTCCGTGTCGACGTGGACGTGAAGCGGATCGAAGCCCTCCCGCGTGAGCTCGCTCTTCACCTTGGTGGTGATCCAGGCGTCGTCGGTCCGGGCGCCGGCCTGATCGGACAGGCTCACGGCGGCGCGGCCGAGGTCCTGGGCGGTCTTCTCGGTGGCCCGCGCCACGCCCTTCACGTCGTCGCCGACCTTGTCCCCGGACGGCGCCGCCGGCGCTTCGGGCGCGCGCCGGCACCCGGCCGCCCCGACGGCGACCAGCCCGATCGCGCCCCCCACGATTGCTCGAAACGCGCTCACGTCCGCCCAGGGAAAACCTGACACGCGCGGTTCGAAACGCAAGACCCCGCGAATTCGAGGAAATTGACGCCCGGGAAACTCGCGGGACAATTCCCCCGATGTTTCGCCGTGCTGCCCTGGCCGCGTGTGTTGCGTTGATCTCCCCGACCGCCGCGCGGGCCGAGCAGCCGGCGCCGCTGGTGCACCCCATCTTCGCCCACCTGCCCGACGCGCCCGAGAACGACCGCGCCCGGCAGGACTTCACGGCGGCGGCCACCCACTACAACCTGCGCCCGGTGGAGGTGGTCGACGTGCCCGCGCCGCCGCCGCCCCACGGCCCCGACGACGCGCGCATCGGCATCCTGAACACGCAGAAGCAAGCCTTTGGCGAAGCGCTGAAGGACCTGGACGCCGCCGCCAAGGAGGTGGCGGCCACGGGGGGCGCCGGCTTCACGACCGCCGAGCTGACCGACCTTTACCTCAATCGCGCCATTGCCACGGCGCGCGCCGACTGGAAGGCCCCGGCCGCCGCCCCGCCCACCGACCAGCGCACCCGCGCGTTCGACGACTACCTGCGCGCGGCGACTTTGACGCCGGATCGCGCCCCCAACGCGCGCGAGCTGCCCCCGCAGGCGCTGGCCGACCTGCAAAAGGCGCTGGACATCGTTCGCAAGCGGCCACGCGGCACGCTGGTCGTGAAGGGGCCGGCCGACGCGCTGGTCTCGCTGGACGGCGGCGCGCTGCAGCCGCTGGCCGGCGGAGTCACCTTCAAGGACCTGGTCTACGGCGAGCACTTGCTGCGCGTCGAGCAGGTCGGCTTCGCGCCCTGGGGAGCGGCCATCCCCTTCGGACAGCCCAGCATGGAGATCGACGTGCCGGCGCGCGCGCCGCTGACGCTGGACGCCGCCACCGCCGCCGCGCACGCCCGCCGCATGGGCGCCCGCTTCGCGCTGGTGGCCACGCCCAAGGGGGGGCCGCGCGCGCCCGTCGAGCTGTCGCTGATCGACGCGGCGACGGCCGCCCCGCGCGATGCCGCGCTGGTCGGCACCGCCTCCGAGCCGGGGCAGCTGGACGCCGCGGTCATGCGTCTCGACGAAGAGGCGCGGCGGCTCGCGCTCGAGCAACAGAACGGCCCGGCCGCCACGCCGGTGACGCCGGTGGCCGCCGGCGACAGCAGCCTGGGCCCACCGCTGCTGCTGACCCCGCCGCCCGCCAACCCGGGGTTCCGCGACGACCCGGTCGCCTGGGCGCGCGACCGGTGGCCCGTGTTGACGGCCATCGGCGTCTTCGCGCTGACGACGATCGTGCTCGGGACGGTCGTGGCCAGCAATCGCTAGTGCACCGCCGTCGAAATAGCGTCAACGCCGAGGCCGACAAGCCGCGCTGGACGCGAGGCGCGACGACGAGGAATACCCGTAGGTATTGTGAGGAGAAGCAACCAGGCGTCCGGCGCGGATCGTCGGTCCAACGTGACGCTATTTCGACGGCGGTGCACTAGGCGGGCCCGGCGGCCCGCCGCCGTTTACGCGACGTCGTCGGCGATCTCGATCTTCACGTTCCAGACCCCCGCCAGCCAGTCGAGCAGGCTGGTCTCGCGGCGGTCGAGCGACCCCTCCTCCGCGCTCTCGAGGATGGTGCCGAAGATGAGATCGCGCGCCTCTTGCCGCCGCACCTTCTCGACCAGGTAGGTGCGGAAGCTCGGCTCGTCGCCGAAATCGCGCTCGAACCGGTCCAGCGCCTGCTCGTAGGCCTGCTCGCCCAACCCGCCGACCAGCCGCTCGATGTGCTCCAGTTCATCCTCGGCGACTTCACCGTCGGACAGCACGACCAGCTTGGTCAGCCCCACCAGCGCCACGCGCTCGTCTTCATTGAGATCTGCCAGGTCCATTCCGTCCCTTTAACCCGTCGCGAGGCCGCCGCCAAGTGATGCCGGACGCGACCTGGAACTTTGCCGGCCGCCCGTCGTTGTCTTGACCGGGCCGTGCCTTGCAGGGAAGCTCATTCCCCGCGGGTCCCGGCGGCCCACCCATGGTCGGAAGAACCCTCGGCAGCTACACGATCGTCGAACACATCGGCGCGGGCGGGATGGGCGAGGTCTACCTGGCCACGCACCGCCGGATCGAACGCAAGGCCGCCATCAAGCTGCTCTTGCCGGCCCTGTCGCGCGACGCCGACATCGTGAACCGCTTCTTCGACGAGGCCCGCGCCACCTCGCTCATCACCCACCCGGGCATCGTCCAGATCTACGACTGCGACGTGTTCGAGGACCGCGCCTACATCGTCATGGAGTACCTCGAGGGCGCCAACCTGAGCACGGTCCTCGCCCGGAACGGCGCCTTCGACATCGGCACGGCGGTCTGGGTGGCCGCCAACATCGCCGGCGCGCTGGCCGCCGCACACGCCAAGCGGATCGTTCACCGCGACCTCAAACCCGAGAACGTGTTCTTGGCCCACGACCCGCTGCGCCCCGGGGCCACGGTGGTCAAAATCCTGGACTTCGGCATCGCCAAGCTGAGCGACCGAACCGGCCCGGCCTCGCACACCCGGACCGGCAGCATCCTGGGAACGCCCCTCTACATGTCACCGGAGCAGTGCCGGGGCATCACCAACATCGACCACCGCGCCGACATCTACGCGCTGGGCGGCATCCTGTTCGAGCTTCTGACCGGGCGGCCGCCGTTCGTGAAGGAAGCGCCGGGCGACCTGCTGGTCGCGCACGTCTCCGAAGCGCCGCCCCTGCCGTCGTCGCTGACCCCGGCCGTCCCGCCCGAGCTCGACCGGCTGGTGACGCGCATGTTGGCCAAGTCGCCCGGCGATCGACCGCCCACCATGGACGCCGTGGCGCGCGAGCTGGCGCCGTTCCGGTCCGGCGGCGACCCGGCCGCGGCGCCCGCGCTGACGCTGAAGCTCGATCCACCCGCGGCCGAGGCGGCGCCCAGCCCGTCGCCCAGCGCCGGCGGCACGCGCCTTCTGCCCGACCAGCCGGCCGGGAACGGACGCTCGACGCTGGGGATGTCGGCGGCCGAAGCGATGCCGGGCGGCCCTCGCCCGCGGCGGCGCGCGGTCCTGTGGCTGACCGCCGGCGGACTGGCGGCGGCGGGCGTGGCGTTCGCGATTTTTCGTGGCGACCCGAGGCTGCATCCTGCGGCCGCAATGCGCGCCGTCGACAGGCAGCCCCTCACGCAGCAGCCCGTGCCGCCGCCCCGGCACGCCGCGGTCGGCGTTCCCAGCACCACGCCGCCCCCGGAACCGGCCACCGTGACCATCGACGTCCAGTCGCAACCGAGCGGAGCCTCGGTCTGGCTCGGCGACGCCGCTGAGCCGCGCGGCCGGACGCCGCTGCGCCTGGCGCTTCCGCGCAGCCCCACGCCGGTCCACGCCACGCTGAAGGCCGACGGCTACGCCGACGGGACGATCACGTTCGGCGTCGATCGGGACCAGACCATCGAGCTGGCTCTGCAACCGGTCGAGGCGCGCCACCATCCGGCGCGCCCCACCGCCAGCACGCACGGCGGCCACCGCGCGGCGCACCCCACCGCCTCGCGCGCGGCGGCGCTCACCGACACGCCCAAACCACCTCCGCCCAAGACCGAGCCGCAAAAAAAGTACTACATGCTGGGCGATTAGACCCTCGCCGTTCGCTCCAGCGGAGGGTGGCCGGCACGCCGCCGGCTCGGCGTCAGCGAAGACCGGACGCGCGGGCCCGGCGCGGGCCAGCCGGCCGGATCGCCGGCCTCGGCGTTGACGCTATTTCGACGGCGGTGCACCAGGAGGGCGTTGCCGTAAGGCAACGGTGAGCGGCAGCGAACCATGCCCGATGACGTGCCGCCCGGAGGCGGCCTAGCGAAGCGCGCGAGCCGGGACCCGCAGGAGGTGCATCGCGAACCAGCGGCGCGGGTCCTCCCAGCTCCGCTCCCAGCGGAAGCCGGCGCCGCGGAACAGGGCCCGCAGCCCCGCGCGCGTGAACTTGTAGCTGGATTCGGTGTGGATGCGCTCGCCGGCCGTGAAGCGCACCGCCGCGTCGAGCGCGCGCAGGTGGACCTGCTGGTCGCGCGCGCTCTGCAAGTAGAGCTCGACCCGCGACGCGGCGCTGTTCCAGCGCACCAGGTGGCGAAACGCCTGCGGGTCGAAGTCCGCCCCCAACTCGCGGTTCAGGCGGACGAGGACGTTCTTGTTGAACCGCGCCGTGACGCCGGCCGCGTCGTCGTACGCCGGGACCAGGACGCCGCCGGCCTTGCGCAGATCCGTGCCGATCAAGAAGGCGTCTCCGGGGCGCAGGTGGCTGCGGACCGCGGCCAGCAACGCGGCGGCGGGCTGGGGATCGTAGTTGCCCAGGTTCGAGCCCAGAAACAGCAGCAGCCGTCGGCCGGGGATCGCGTCCAGCACCGCCAGATCCTCGGGATAGCGCCCCACCATCGGGTGAACGGCCAGCCCGGCGAAACGGGCCAGCGCGTGCTCGGCGATGGCCAGCGCCGTCGGCGAGACGTCGATCGGGACGTAGACGGCGCGCGGCTGCCGCTCGAGCAGCGCCGCCAGCAGCAGGCGCGTTTTCGAGGCGGTTCCCGCGCCCAGCTCGGCGACCGCCACCGGAAGCCCGGCCGCCTCGATCATCTCGCCGGCGTGCGCCGCCAGGATGGCCCGCTCGGTGCGCGTCGGGTAGTACTCGGGCAGCTCGGTGATCTCCTCGAACAGCGCCGAGCCCCGCGCGTCGTAGAGCAGCCAGGCCGGCAGCCGCTTGTCGGCGCGAAGCAGCCCTTCCGCGGCGGCCGCGCGGACGGCCCGCCGGGTGGCGGCGTCAGCGTCGGGCGCGCCTTCACCCGCCGCGGAGAACAGATCGGTCTGGCCCATGGTCATGTCAGACATCCTTGGCCAGCCGGATCCCGGTGGCCTGCCAGCGCGCGGCCGGCGGGAAGAAGTTGCGATAGGTCGGCCGCCAGTGTCCGGCGGGCGTCAGGCACGACCCGCCGCGCAGCACCATCTGGTTGCACATGAACTTGCCGTTGTACTCGCCGAGCGCGCCGGCCGGCGGCCGGTAGCCGGGGTACGGCGCGTACGGGCTCTGCGTCCACTGCCAGACGTCGCCGGCGAACGCCGCCCGCGCCGGTCCCGGGTGAAACCGCCCCGAGTCGGCGAAGTGGCCGGGAGCGCGCGCCTCGGGCGGCGCCTCGGTGGCGGCGCGCTCCCATTCGTCCTCGGTGGGCAGCCGCGCCCCGGCCCAGCGCGCGTAGGCGTCCGCCTCGAAGTAGCTGACGTGCATGACCGGCTCGCGCTCGTCCAGCGGGTGCACGCCGGCCAGCGTGTAGGCGGTGAATCGCCCCTCGCGCTCGGCCCAGTAGAGCGGCGCCCGCCAGCCTTCGGACTGACAGGCGTGCCAGCCGTCGGACAGCCACAGCTCGGGACGGGCGTAGCCGCGGTCGCGGATGAAGGCCAGGTACTCGCCGCAGGTGACCGGGCGATCGGCGATCGCGAACGCGCGCTGAAAGCGGCGGTGCCGCGGCCCCTCGTTGTCGAAGGCAAAGCCGCCCGCCTGATGGCCGATCGCGACCACCCCCTCGTCGAAGCTGATGAAGCGCGCCGGCGGCGTCTGGCCCGCCGCCGGGTCCCGCGCCAGCGGCGGGCGGTAGGCCGGTTCGAGCAGGCTGGTCCCGAACGCGTGCTTGATGTCGGTCAGCAGCAGCTCCTGGTGCTGCTGCTCGTGGTGCAGGCCCAGCTCGACGGTCGCCAGCTGCGCCTCGGTCGCGCCGCCGGTCTCCAGCAGGCGCGCGATCGCCTCGTCGGCGAAGCGCCGGTAGTCGTGCACCTCCGCCAGGCTGGGGCGCGACAGCAGGCCGCGGCGGGAGCGGGCCCACTGCTCGCCGACGGCGTCGTAGTAGGAGTTGAAGAGCACCCGGTAGCGCGGGTCCGAGGCGCGCCCGCCGCCGGGCTGGGCCGCCAGCACGAAGGTCTCGAAGAACCAGCTCGTGTGCGCCAGGTGCCACTTCGTCGGGCTGGCGTCCGGCATCGACTGGACCATCTGATCCTCGGCCGACAGCGGCGCGGCCAGTTCGAGCGTGCGTGCCCGAACGACGCGATAATCGGCCAGAAGGCGCATGGGGGTCTGCGGGTCCACGGCTCGTCCGTGAAATCTAGGCTCAAAATCCGCCAAGCGCAGGTGGAACCGGGCTCGGGGATGTGTTTTCCGGGGAGGCTCGGTAAAGTGCGCGGATCGTGTTCATCGACCCGACGACAGCGGCGCGCATCGAGCGCGCGGAGGCGGCCCTGACCAAGGACGCGGCCGGCGCGCTGGTGCGGCAGGGGCGCGCGCCGCGGGCGTTCCTCCGCGAGCTGGGCGCGGGCGTCGCCGCCTGCGTGCGCCCCGGCTCGCCGCTCAACAAGATGATCGGCGTCGGCCTGGAGGGTGCCGTCGCCGAGCCCGCGCTGGCAGCCGTCGAAGCCGGGTTTCGCGAGCTGGGCGAGCCGGTGCGCGCCGAGATCTCGACGCTGGCTCCGCCCGAGCTCTGGGAACAGCTGGCGGCGCGCGGCTATCGGCTGGCCGGGTTCGAGAACGTCCTGGTCCGCAGGGTCGCCGACCGCCCGCCGCCGCCCGCCGGTGTGGAGATCGAGATCGAGGTCGTGCCGGAAGGCGCCGCCGGCCAGTTCTGTTCGGTCATGACCGACGCGTTCTGCGCGCCCGACGGCACCGGCGCGGCCGTCGACCAGCTGACCCGTGCCGCGATCGCCGAGGTGACCGAGGACCTGGCCGCCACGCCGGGCGTGATCCGCTACCTGGCGCGCCGCGACGGCGTGCCGGCCGGCGGCGCGAACCTGCGGCTCTGCGACGGCATCGCGACCCTGGCCGGCTCGGCGACGCTGGCCGCGCACCGGCGCCGCGGCGTCCAGGCCGCCCTCCTCGCGCGCCGGCTGCGGGACGCGCGCGACGCCGGCGCGGCCCTGGCCGTGGTCACGACCGCGCCCGGCAGCCAGTCGCAGTCGAACCTGACGAAGGCCGGGTTCGCGCTCGGCTACGCCCGGGCCGTCATGCTGCTGCCGCCGGCCTGAGCGGCGACACCCCGCGCCGCCGCGGCGAGGCCTGAGGTGGACGCTCGGAAAACCCGAACCGGTTAAGATGCGCGGATGGGGGAGCTGGACGAAACGATCAACGAGGCGGTCGAGCGCTCGCACGAAGGCGAACCGGGCCACCCCGCCGGCGCGCACGGGCACCGGCACCGTCCGGGCGTCGGCAAGTACGCGTTGAACGCGGTCGTCGCCATCAGCGTCGCCATCACCGCCACCTTCAGCGCGCTCTGCCACGTCAAGGGCGAGAACGTCAGCGCGAAGATGCAGCACGCGCAGGCCCAGAGCGTCGACGCCTGGGCCTACTACCAGGCCAAGGGGACCAAGGCCAACATCGCCGAGGCGGCGCTGGACAACATGCGCCTCCAGCGCGATCTGACGCCGGGCCTGACCGCCGACGCCCGCGCCACCTTGGACCGCAAGCTCGACGACTACGCCCAGAAGGTGCGCCGGTACGACGCCGACCGCGAAGAGATCAAGCGCAAGGCCGAGGGATTCGAGGCCGATTACGACCGGCTGGAGTCGCGCGACGATCAGTTCGATCTGGCCGAGGCGGCCGGCTCGGTCGGGATCGCGCTTTTGGGCATCACCGCGCTCACCCAGCGCCGGCGGTTGCTCTACCTCGGCTGGGCCTTCGCGGCGATCGGCGTCGTGGTCGGCATCGCCGGGTTCGCCGGCCTGGGGCTGCGGGGCGAGCTGGTTGCCCGGGCGGTGCGCTGATCGCCCGGCGGCCGCGTCCGCCGCGCCGGCGACGCCCCGCCCGGTCACGGCGTCACCTCACAGGCGCAGGACGAAGCGTTCGCGGCCCCGCTGGATGATGAGCGTGGCGCGCGCGCCGTTGGCCAGGCGCGCGGCCAGCGCCTTGAAGTGGGCCAGCGTGATCGGTTTACCGTCGAGGGCGAGCAGGATGTCGCCCTCCTCCAGGACGCCGCTGGCCGGACCGCGCGGGTCGACGCTGGTCACGACCAGCCCGCCGCCGCCCAGGCCCAGCGACGCCGAGTCGCGCGGGTCGAGGGGCTGCAATTCGACGCCCAGGACGGTGGTGGCCCCGGCGTCGCGCGGGCCGGCCAGGGTCACCACCGCCTCGGCGCGCTGGCCGTGCCGCACGAACGCGACCTTCATCTTCTCGCCCGGCCGGTAAAGGCCCACCACCGACAGCAAGCGACGATACCCCTCGATCGGTTTGCCCCCGACCTCGACGATGACGTCGCCCGGTTCCAGCCCGGCCACCGCCGCGGGCGAGCCGCGCGTGACGCCGTCGACCAGCGCGCCGGCCACGAACGGCACGTGCATCCGGTCGGCGCGCTCGGGCGTGAAGTCCCGCGTGCTGGCTCCGAAATAGCCCCGCGCTACGTGGCCCGAGCGGCGGATCTGGTCGGCCACCTGGCGGGCCAAGTTGATCGGAATGGCGAAGCCGACGTTCATGGCGACGCCCGGGTTGATGATGGCGGAATTGATCCCGATGACCTCGCCGCGAAAGTTGAACAGCGGCCCCCCCGAGTTCCCCTGATTGATGGCGGCGTCGGTCTGGATGAAGTCTTCGTAGCGCGGGTCCGTATCGCCCAGCCGGCCGCCGATGACGCGGTTCTTGGCGCTGACGATGCCCATGGTCACGGTCTGGCCCAGCCCCAACGGGTTGCCGATGGCCAGCACGTAGTCGCCCACGCGCACCCGATCCGAGTCGCCCAGCGTCACCGCCGGCAGGTCCGCCGGCGGGTGGTCGAGCTTCACGACCGCCACGTCGGTCGGCGGATCGCTGCCCAGCACGCGGGCCGAGAAGCGGCGGTTGTCGGCCAGCTTGACGACCACCTCGTCGGCGCCGGCCACCACGTGGTTGTTGGTCAGGATGATGCCGCCGCGGTCGACGATGAACCCGGAGCCCAGCGCCTCTTGCTTCTCGCGGGTGGCGCGCGGCGCCGGGAGCCCGAACTGCTGCCGCAGCATCTGCGTCCAGGGATCCTCGACGGCGAACCGGCGGATGAACTTGGTGCTCTGGATCGTGACCACCTCCCCTTTGACCCGGTCGACCAGCGGCGCGACCGACCCGGGCTCGACGCCCGCGACGGCGGCTCCCGGCGGCGGTACGGCCCGGCTGGTGGTGGCGGACAACAGCACCGCGGCCGCGGCCGCGAGACGGCAAGACGATAGTCGACGAGTCACCCTGGCCCGCATCATACTGTGCCCATGGCGGGCCGCATCCTCGCCGTTACGCCTCCCGAGATCGTCGTCCACGATCAGGAGGAGCCCTGCCTGTACCTCCCCGGGCGGCGCGCGCGGCAGCCGCTGCGCCTTCCGCTGCGACGGTTGACGCCCGCCGAGCTGGACGGGCGCCTCGAGGCCGGCGATCGGCGCGCCGGCACGCTGCTCTACAACCAGGACTGCCCAGCCTGCGCCGCCTGCGAGCCGCTGCGCGTCGACGTGCGCAGGTTCGTCCCCTCGCGGTCACAGCGCCGCGCGCAAGCGAAGGGCGACGGCGCCGTCACCGTCGAGGTGGGGCCGATCGAAGTCGACGGCGCGCGCCTGGCGCTGTACCAGGCGCACCAGCGCGGGCGGGGCCTGGATCGCGACGGGCGCCCCCCCATCGACGCCGCCGGCTACGAGAGTTTTTTCGCGATGAGCTGCGCCGGCGGGTTCGAGGTGCGCTATCTCGTCGGCGGCCGGCTGGCCGGCGTGGCCGTGACGGACCGCGGCCAGCGCGCGCTCTCCGCCGTCTACACCTTTTGGGACCCGGCACACGCGGCGCTGTCGCTGGGCACCTATTCGATCCTGGCGCAGATCCGGTTGGCGCGGGAGCTGGACCTCGACTGGGTCTACCTGGGCCTGGCCATTCGCGAGAACCATTCCATGGCCTACAAGCTGGCCTTCATGCCCCACGAACGCCGGATCGGTGGCGCCTGGCGCCGGTTCGCCCGGACCTGAGGCGCCGGCCCACCCAACCGATCAGCAGCAGCATCGGCAGCCAGGCGGGCGCGCGGCCGGAGCGCGCCATCGCGCACGAGCAGCCGCCGGACGCGGAGTCGTTGCCGCCGGCGCCCTGGCCGCCCGACCCCGCCGCGCTGGACCCGCCCGTCGAGGCCACGGCGCCGCCGGTGGCGCTACCGCCCGCGCCGCCGCCGGTGGCGCTGCCGCCCGCGCCGCCGCCGGTGGCGCTGCCGCCGGTCCCGCCGGCCGTGG
>JAICYS010000208.1 GCA_025934105.1 Myxococcota bacterium
AGCGGACAAGCTCCTCCCGCTCGTCATCCGAGATGATCAACGGGACCTTCGGCCTTCCTGTTCGCGGCATGTCGCCAGTAGATCACCGGCAGCAACTTTTGCCTAGTACTTTTGGTCCATGGGACTAGTAATTGACGCCGACGATGGTGCGGGCCCAGACCGCGCCCAGCGGGTCGCCGCTGCCGACGGCCGGCGTGTGCAGGCCGCTGGCGCGGAAGTAGAAACCCGACGACCACCACACCTTGCCCAACTGGAGCATCACCGTCGGCCCAACATAATGGGTCGGCTTGATGACCCACCCGGTGCCGTTGACGTACTCGCCGTGCATCCAGTACTCGATTCCCGGCTGCACGGTGACCCACTTTTCCAAGACCGCGCCCGCTGTGGGGTTGAGCACCAGGGCCTTTTCGTTGCCCGCCCATTCGTATTCGGCCTCGGCCCAGGCGTTGGCGGCCAAGCGAAACGCGCCCACGCGCCGCTGCAAGATGACCTTGCCCTCGAATTCCAGCTCGTGGTCGTTTTCCGCCAGCTCGCCGTAGACGGCGCTGTCGACCGGCCACTGGCCGGCCTCCCCGAACCGGTAGCGGAGCCGCTGCTTGACGCCGGACCCTTCGGTCGTGTGGGGCGCGTAAAGGTATCCGGAGAAATCGGTCGGAGCGTAGGCCAGGTAGAGGCCCAGCTCGAGCCGATCGGTCAGCCCGTATTCAATCTCGACTTGATACTGCGGCACCAGATGCATGCCCGGCGCCGCCGCGGCGTCGACCAGCCGCAGCGGCGTCAAGTCGGTGTAGAGCTCGATCTCGGCCTCGCCCGCCGGCAGCGTCTCGTAAACGTAGGTGTACGGCAGCGGTCGCGGGGTGGCGTCAACGGCCGGCGCCGCAGCCAGGCCGCCCAGCAGAAAGAGCGCCGCGCAGAGGCGCCGGCCAGAACGGGCCGTCATGATCGCTCCGCGATCGGACCGGACCGCTCGGGAGGGTTCGCGAAGCTCCCGCACCGACTGGCGCGGCGCAGGACCGGGTCCGTCCGCGGCATCAGAGACTCGCCAGCGGCAGGCCCGGCTCCGTCCGCGGCATCAGAAACTCGCCAGCTGCAACGCCGCGCCGAACACATAGTCATTGCTCATCGCCTTCCGGTGGCAGTCGTTGCACACGTTCGGATCGCCCCCGTAGATGTCGGTGGTGGCCGACGTCGGCCCATAGCCTTGCCATTGCACGCTGACGGTGCCGTCGGCCCTGTTCGTGAGCTCGTAAAACTCCCAGTTCACGGCGCCGGCGCTGTTGAAGCCAGCCCCGCGCTTGGCCATCGCGAACACGTGCCGGGCCGTCGGATCCGCCTCCTGCGTCTCCTTGACGACGATGGTGCCGATCGGAAAGGCGGTGCTGCCCGACGGCGGATTCCTGTTCCAGTATTCCCGCTCCGGCCCGGCGTGAACCCCGCCGTCGGCTCCCGAGCCGGCGTCGACGCCGGGCAGCGACGGCGCGGGGGTGGCGTCGGCCTGGTTGGGCCAGTCGTGAAAGCCCTTGAAGTCGCCGGCGAACGCGATGAAGGGTCCGCCGCCGTCGAGGCCGCTGGTCTGCGAACCGCCGCTGCAGCCGGCGGCCAGCGCGCCGAAAGCCGCCGCCACCAGCAGCCGGCACGCGCCGGCGATCGCCCGATGCCTGCCCATGACTACGGCGCCACCGTCAGGCCGATCAAGCCGGCCGCGGCGTTCATCTCCCAGACGATCGATCCCGCGGCGTTCGGGTCGACCGCCGCGACGACGCCGGAGTAGAGCTGCCCGAAGGGCGTCTGCAGGTCCGTCGCCGTGGGGTCGAGGCTGCTCCAGGTCGCCGGCGGCTGCGGGATGGCGTCGCCGTCGACGGCGTCATAGATCGCTTGCAGGTTCGCGAACCCCTGCTCGATCGCGGCGTCGATCTCCTGCCCGCCGGGCATTCCGCCGGCGGCCGGCTTCGAGCGGATCCAGGGCTGAAACAGAGCGTAGACCCTCTGCGTCCCCTCCAGGTTGTGGCGGATGTCGGCCATCGTGGTCTGCGAATACCGAGACTCTTCCTGGTCGGTGGAGGCCTTGTCGACTTTCTCGCGCTGCTCGTCCATCAACGAGATGAGCCCGCTGAAGGCCGCGTCCAGATCGTAGTTCGTGGCGCCCTGCCACTGGTCGTGAAGCTTTTGCGCGTCGTCGATCTGCCGTTGCACCAGGCTGGTCTTGAAC
This sequence comes from Myxococcota bacterium, assembly GCA_025934105.1. GTDB lineage: Bacteria > Myxococcota_A > Polyangia > Fen-1088 > Fen-1088 > JADGRB01. Next base: position 2,210 of record JAICYS010000208.1, read on the forward strand.
TCCAGCGCCTGGGCATCCGTGCCCGGAAACGCGGCCGGCGAATACCCCGGCAGCATCGCCTCGTACTGGATCACCCGGGCCGGCGTGACGTCCGAGTAGAGAATGCGCTCGAGGGCGTGCATCCCGGTGACGCCCTGATCGTCGAAGGGGTCGGCGTCACCGCCGGGCAGCGCGGCCAGGAAATCCTCGTAACGCGAGTCGATCGTCACGTCGATGTCCGGAAAGATCGGCGCGGTCGCCCCCTCGATGTGCTCGTAGGCGGTCCGGCAGTCGGTCCAGGCGCCGCGCATGGCGGCCAGGGCCGCGGCGTCCTGGCTGCCGTCCCAGCCGCGCCCCGACGGAGTCGGCGCCGCCGCTTGCAGCGCCCGCGACGCCGAAACCAGGTTCGCAAGATCGGAGATGAGTCCGCTGCGCATCCCGGAGACGACCGCGGCCCGGTGTTGCTCATCGGAGCTCTCCGACGAGCAGGCGAGAGCCGCCAGGGCCAGGCTGCCCGCGGCGACGAAGACGAACCTGAACCTGCACATGATTGGGGCTCCTGCACTCAAAGCGAGTTGACGAAGTCCAGCAGCGCCTGCTGGTCGGCCGCCGACAGGCCGGTGAAGAGCTGGGCGGACGCGGCGGCCTCCGATCCCGGTGCGCCGTGGGCGAGCACCGCCTCCTGCAGCGTGGTGGCGCGGCCGTCGTGCAGGAACTCGCGCGAGAAGCGCAGCCCGATCAGGGGCGCGGTCCGCCACATGCGGGGCGTGGCCGCCCCGTCGTTGTCGGCCAGGCTGTCCGACAGGGCGTCGCCCATGTCGTGAAGCAGCAGATCGGTGTAGACGGGAGCGTCGACGTCGGCGAGCTGCGGAATCGGATAGTCGGCGCGCGTATGCAGGGCCGGCACGTGGCACGCGCTGCACTGCGCCTGCTGGAACAGCGCCTGCCCCCGGGCGTCGGGCTTGGCCCGCCAGGGGATCGCGATCGTGCGGACGTAATCGGCGCGCAGATTCACCTCGTCCGCCGTCGCGTCGACGCCCGGCTTGGCGTCGTCGGTCAAGCCGTCCGGGTTCGGGAATTCGGTCGGGCGGAGCGGGCTGGTGATGCCCATGTCGCTCTGAAGCGCGTCCGCCACGAACTCGTCGAGGGTGGCGATGCGCGCCTTCAGCCCGAAGCGGCCGATCACCAGGTCACCCGGCTGGTGGGCGTCGAAGCTCGGATCCGGGTTGGGCATCGAGCCGTACGCGACCTGGTTGACGGTTCCGTGAATGCCGTCGCCCCGCGCCGCCTGCTCGGCCGCCACGCGCAGGATCTCGCTGTCGGCGATGGCTTCCATGTAGCCCCGCCCCAGCGCCGAGGGTCCCAGGCGGTTGGTGACGCGCACGCTGGGGTCGGCCGGCGGCAGGATGGGTGTGGTCGCGCCCGCGGTCACGTACGGGTGAACCGTGTGTCCGTACGCGAGCAGCGACTGGTCCGCCGCGGGCGTCACGCCGTCGGCCCGGACCACCGACATCTTCTGCGCGGTGCCCGGCCCGCGCAGGCCGTCCGCGTCGTCGTGGCAAGCGCCGCAGAACTGGCGGGTGTAAAGCGGCCCTAACCCGTCGGCGTCGCGCAGGACGATCTGGAACAGCCGGTCGCCGTCATTGAAGCGCGCGACCCAATCGGGCGACAGGCCGGCGATCGGAACGTCGAACGCGTTCGCCAGCGCCGAGCCGCCCGAGCCCGTCGACGGCGCCGGCGCTTCCCCGCAAGCGGCCAGCGCCGAGGCGGCCAGGCCCAGCACCGCCATGAGGCGTCCGCGCCAAAGCGCCACCACGGTCTCCGGCTAAAAGCTGATGCCGACGATGGTGCGAACCCAGACGGGTCCGAAGGGAACCGGCTCGGAGCCGGCGACGGGCGCGGGCGTGTTCACCTGGTTCAGGTGAACGTAAGCGCCGGTCGACCACCAGACCTTTCCGAACTGCAGGATGGCCGTCGGGCCCAGGAAATGGTCCGGGCCCAGCTCGAATTCTCCATTTTCGATTTCGCCGTGCATCCAGTACTCGATGCCCGGCTGGAAGCTGGCCCACTTTTCGAAGACGATGCCGGCGGTCGGGTTGAGCACCCAGGCCGAACCGCCGTGGAAGTAGTATTCGCGTTCGGCCCACAGGTTGGCGGCGATGCGGAACGGGCCGACCCGCCGCTGAAGGATCACCTTCCCTTCCAGCTCGATCTCGCGCTGGTTCTCGGAGACCTCGCCGTAGACCGCCAGGTCGACGGGCCAGACCCCCGCGTCGGCAAAGCGATAGCGCAGGCGTTGCTTGACGCCATTTCCCTCCCCGATGTCGGGCGCGCCCGGAAAGTCGACGTCGACGGGCTGCAAGGTGAGGTACAGCCCCAGCTCGAGGCGATCGGTGATGCCGTACTCGACCTCGACCTGGAACTGGCTGGCCAGGTGCCAGCCCGGGCTGCCGTCAGCGTCCAGCAGGCGCTGCGGCGTCAGGTCGGAGTAGAGCTCGACCTCCGCGTCGCCGCGCGGCAGCGTCTCGTAGATGTACGTGAACGGCAGCGGCCGGGGGTTCGCGGCGGCCGGCCGGGCGATCAGAGCCGCCGCCCAGAAGGCGGTCAGCGCCAAGAGCGGCCGGCGGAGAGACAATTTCAGCAGATTCGGGGACGACATCGCGCTTCCTTTCCGATGGCATGACAGCGACAGCACAGCGATAGATAATGAAACTAATTCTCAAAATCAATCAGTTTCAACCCGCACCGGCCGGGCGGACCGGCCCCCGGCCCTCAGCGGGCGTCGGACAGCGAGAACCGCACCGGAACCACCACCAAGCTGGCCACCGGGGCCCCGGCGGCGCGCGCCGGCTCGAAGGTCCAGCGCCGGACGGCCTCGACGGCCGCGTCATCCAGCAGGGCGTGCCCGCAGCTTCGTTCCACCCCGACGGCCGCGGCAAGCCCCTCGGGCGTCACCGACACCCGGACGAAGACGATCCCCTCCTCGTGCCGCCGCCGCGCCGTGATCGGGTACTCGGGCGGCGGATTGGTCCGATAGCGCGGCTTTGCCGACGACGGCGCCGTGGCTCTGATGGACGCCGCCGGCGCGGGAGGTCCGCCGCCCGGCACCACCGGCGGAGCAGCCGGCGCCGGCCCTGGGCGCGCCGCCGGAGGAGCCGCTTCGGCCGCCGGCGGCGACAGCGCCGGTGCCGGTGCGGGCGACGCGACCGCCCGGCGGACGTGACGCGCGGCGCGCAGCGGCCGCGCCGGCCGGACGGAATCGGAACGCGCCGGCGCCGTCACCGAGGGGGGCGCCGGCGCGACCGGGTCGGGGCGCGCCGGAACCAGGTCGACGTCCAGCGCCGCCACCGCCCGGGCGCGAGGCACCTGCCGGGGCAGCAAGGCGAACCCCAGGCCCAGGACCAGGCCGTGAAAGACCAGCGCGCCCAGCAGCCCGAACGCCAATCTCACCGGCGGCTCCTCATCAGAAATGCGCCGTCAGGCTGGCCCGGGCCTGGATCGGCTCGGCGGGGTGAACGTGGACGTCTTCGACCGCGGCGCTCTCGTCGCGCAGCCTCGACGCGTAGAAGTAGGCGATGTCGTCGGTCTGCGCGTCGAACAGGTTCAAGATCTCGAGGCTGGTCTCCCAGCGGCCGAAACGCGCGCCGGCCAGCAGGCTGACGATGGCCGCCGCCGGCTGGCGGACGGCGTCGTCTTCGACCAGCGGCTGCGACCCGAAGTACCGCAGGCGGGCGCCGCCGAAGATCCCGCGCTCCGTCTCGATCACCGCCGCCGCGGTGACCACCACCGGAATGGCGTTGGCGATGAACCGTCCAGGCTGCCCGTCGGCGCCGATCTGGTCGGTTCGGTAGCGGGCCCGGGTGAGCGCCGCGTCGGCGTTCAGCAGCAGCCAGGGCGCCGGACGGTAGCTGGCCGTCCATTCCACCCCCAGCTTGCGCGTCGGCCCGTTGGCGGAGGTGTCGCCGGTGTCTCCCTCGAACGTCAGCTCGGAGTCCGAGTCCTGGATCCAGAGGGCCAGCGTGGTCGTCAGCCCGGGCAGCGCCTCCGTCCGGATCCCGGCCTCCGCCCCCTTCGTGCGCACCAGCAACGGCACGCGCTGCTCCGGCAGGCCCGTCGCCGGATCGACGGAGATCGTGGCGCCGCGGGCGTCGTTGCTGTGAAAACCGGCGCCCGCGTTCGCGTACAGCTGGGTGCGGCGCCAGGGACCGAACACCAACCCCAGCTTGGGGCTGAGGATGCCGCCCGACGCCCGCCCCGAGTTGGCGGCCGTGTCGCTGGTGACCCGCGCCGCGACGACGTCGCCCCGCAGACCGACCTGACTCCGCAACCAGGACGTCCATCGAACCTGGTTGGAGGCGTAGACGCCGCCACTGGCCTCGTCGATGCGGTCGTCGATCTGCCTGGCCAGGAGCCGCCGCCCCACGGTGTGATTCAGGGCCGACGTGGGGATGTCGTCGTTGCGCAGCTGCACGCCGGCCACGTTCTCGACGGCGTGCCCCCACCAGGTGCTGGACCAGCGCCGGCTGGCGTGAACGCCGGCCACCAGCCGCCGATCGACCTGCTGGAACTGGTCTCCGTTGACCGGATCGTCGAGAAAGTAGGTGAAATCGGAGAACAGGTTCAGCCGCTGCGCGAAGCCATAGACGAGGACGCGGGTCGTGGCGGCGCCGGCCCGGCGCGTCCAGTCGGCCGAGAGCCCCGCCCGCGCCGTGCTCCCGCCGTCGGTGGGATCGACGGCGCCGAAGCGCGGCACCGTGCCGTCGGCGACCGCGCGCAGCGGGATCTGATCGGTCGCCCGCCAGTCTGGCGCCACCGACAGGCTGGCGGTGGCGGTCAGCGCGTCCGGCCCGCGCTCCCAGCGGTAGCGGAGAAGGCCGTTCATCCGGCTGGCGTGCTCGGCCAGCAGCCACGGACCGTCGGTGTGATCGTACGTGAACGCCGCCAGCAGGCGCCCGGGGCCGACCTGCGGCGAGCCCGCCACCAGCGCCCGCGCATACCCGAAGCGCCCGGCTTGCACGGTCGCGATCGCCTCCGGCAGGCGATCGACCAGCCGGATGTCGGCGGCCCCGGCGCCGGAGAAGTCGCCGACCTCCGGGTAGAAAGGGCCCTTCTTGAAGTCGATCCCGGCCACCAGCTCCGGGATGAGGAAGTTGAGGTCCGAGTATCCCTGCCCGTGCGCGTGGCTGGGGAGGTTCACCGGCACGCCGTCGACGGAGAACGCGAAGTCGGTGCCGTGATCCAGGTTGAAGCCGCGCAGAAAGTACTGGTTGGCTTTGCCGTCGCCGGAGTGCTGGGTGACCACCATGCCGGGAACGGCTTCCAGCAGCTCGCCGCGCCGGAGCAGGGGCAGGTCCTGGAGGTCTTGGCCGTCGACGGTCCCCTCCGACGCGGTCACCGGGACGGTCTCGACGGGCTGGTCGAGGCGGCCCCGGACCACCACCTCCGGCAGCTCGACGGGCGCGGGCGGGGCAGCGGGCTCAGCGAGCGCGCCGCGCGCGACCGCCAGCGCGGCGCCGGCCGCGAGCCACGCGGCCAATCTCGCGCGCGTCGACGGCGCCGGGCTTTGCCCAGCGAGCTCGTCGCGGCAGATCCAAGGAACCCTTCCAGGGTTCCTGCCTGATGCACATGTCATTCCCGGAGCCCGGTGGCACGATCATGAAGGAACGTGCCCCCTCATAGCACGACCGGAAAAAATCGTGCTACCGGTTTCGCCGCGCCGCGCCGCGCCCGCCAGGCCGTGCCGCCGGATGCGGGTGTGGATGTGCGTGCGCGGCCGCCTGCTCGTGCTCGCCGGGCAGGTCGGCGGGGATGAGCTCGATCCCGCCCTGCTTGACCCCGCGCAGCGCCAGGACGCGGTCGGCGATGGCCGTCAAACGCTCCGATCGCCCGCGCAGCACGACGACCTCCAGGCAGAGATCGTGCGACAGGTGCACGTGCATGGCCGCGCGCACGTCCTCGCCGAGCTCATGTTGAAGCTGGGTCAGCTTTTCGCTCAGGTCGCGCACATGGTGGTCGTAGACGATGGTGAGCGCGCCGACGGCCGGCACGCCGGCGGCCACCTTGGCGCGCCCCACTTCCGCGCGCCCCATGTCGCGCAGCAGCTCCGAGCGCGTGCACCCGCGCTGCGCCGCGAGGGCGTCCAGATCCCGGAGCAGGCGGGCCTCGACGGCCACACCGAAGCGCACCAAGCGATCATCCTTCATGGGCGAACCGTACCGCGACGCGAGAGGCCGCGAAAAGCGGCGCGGCGGGCCGGCGCCGGATTTCCCGATTTCGTCGACTAAAGGGCGCAAGCGACGACTTCTGACAATTGCGACCGCCGGATGTCTCTGAGAGACTTCGACCTCCCATGCTGTCTTATGCACCTCTACGAAGTTCCTGGGGATTTCTTTTTGCGATGTCGTTTCTGGCAGGGACATGGGCCGGCTGCAGCAGCAGCAACGGCGATCCGGGCAGCACCGGCACGCAGACCTGCAAGGGGAGTCCGGGCGCGGAGTTCTGCCCGTGCAACGCCAGCGGCGGCTGCGACACGGGCCTGACCTGCGCGATCGACATCCTTCAGTGCGTTCACCTCGCCGGAACGTCCCAGGGCGCGTCCGGCGGCAGCACCGGAGCGGGGAACACGACCGGCGCGGGCAACGGCAGCGGCGGCGTCACGAACAGCGGCGGCTCGGCCGGCAGCCAGGTCAGCGGCACCGGCGGCACCAGCAGCAGCGGCGGCTCCGGCGGTGGTCGGGTGACCGGCGCGGGCGGCATGACCAACAGCGGCGGCTCGGCCGGCGCGCACGTGAGCGGCAGCGGCGGCATGAACGGCGCCGGCGGCACCGGGACCGGCACCGGCGGCGCCACGGCCACGGCCTGCACCAACCTCACCCCGGCGGCCAACGGCAACGGCCAGTTCACCTATTACTACTTCGGCCAGGGGACGGCCAAAGGCGAGCGGGGCATGTACCAGACCGCCTGCGGATACCTGGGCTCCGAGGGCGGCAACCAGACCGACACCGTCACCAACATCGCCAACAGCGGCAACGCCAAGAACACCTATTTCGCGGCCATTCCGGGCACCAGCGGGTTCAGCACCAAGGGCTCGTGCGGGACCTGCATCCAGATCAGCAACGGCGGGCACACCATCATCGCCACCATCATCGACGAGTGCCCCTACGGCAGCGACGGGAACAACCCGCCGTGCGCGTCGAACCCGAGCGGCGAGCTGGATCTCAGCAAGTCCGCCTTCGACGCGCTGGGGTTCGGCACCGGCAATCCCAGCGGAACCAGCTGGAAGGCGGTCCCCTGCCCGGTCACCGGCAACGTCACCGTCCGGATCAAGCAAGCCAACGAGCTTTACATCGAGAACACGATCCTGGCGCTGAAGTCGGTGAGCGGCCCGGGCGGCAAC
>JAICYS010000186.1 GCA_025934105.1 Myxococcota bacterium
CGAGGCGGCTCGCGCCGAACCGGCCCGGGCGGGGGGCCGGTGGGGCCGGCGCCGCCCGGCGCTGCTGGCGGGCGGCCTGGCGGCGATCGGGCTGGCGGCGGTGCTGGTGGGGGTCCGCTGGCCGCGCATCTCGCCACCGACCCAGGTCGTGGCCGCGCCGGCGCGCGGTCCGCGCGGGCTGGATCCCTCGACGCTGTTTCTGACGACCGACCCGCCGCCGGGCGCCGAAGAGCAGATCGACAGCTTGCGGAAGGCCGGCGCGACCCGCGACGCCGCCCTGCTGGACGCGATGGTGACCACCCCGGCCGGGATCTGGTTCACGCGCGGCACGCCCGAGCAGGTGCGCATCGACGTGGCGGACGTGGTGTCGCGCGGCGGCCGGCAGGGACGCGTGCCGGTGCTGGTCACGTACAACCACCCGTTTCTCGACTGCAGCGGCTACGGCGCCAGCGGCGCCCGCGACACCGCCGCCTACCGGGCCTGGATCGACGGCTTCGCCGCCGGCATCGGCAACGAGCGCGCCATCGTCATCCTCGAGCCCAGCAGCCTGGGGCTGCTTCCCTACGGCGTGCGCCTGGACGGACGCAAGGACGAATGCCGCCCGACCGCGGCCGACGCCCACGGCAACCGCGTGGCGGCGCCGGGGGCCACGCCCGACGAGCGACTGACCCAGATCGCGTACGCGGTGGAGACGCTGGCCCGCCACGCGCCGCATGCGTTGGTCTACCTGGACGGGACGCACAGCTGGTGGCTGCCGGTCGGCGACATGGCGTACCGGCTGGCCCGCGCGGGGGTCGACCGCGCGGCGGGCTTCTTCCTGAACGCCGGCAACTATCAGCCGACGGCCCGCCTGGTCCAGTACGGAACCTGGGTGTCGAAGTGCCTGTACCGCGGCGCCGGCCGCGTCGCGCCCGAGGCTTACCGCGACTGCGCCACGCAGTTCGACTGGATGAACCTTCCGGAAGAGGCGGCCTGGGCCAAGGTCGACGACTGGTACGCCGAGCACGTCGACCACGGGGCGCATCCACCGTCGGGGCCCGGCGCGCTGGCGCACTTCGTGATCAACACCAACCAGAACGGGCGCGGGCCGCTCGACGCCAGCGTGTACGGGCGCGCGCCGTACAACCAGCCGGCGTCCATCGTGACGCAGCTCCGCGACGCGTCCTGGTGCATGCCGCCGGGCCGCGGGCTGGGGGTGCGGCCGACCGCCAACACCGGTCTTCCGCTGGTGGACGCGTTCCTCTGGATCGATCGCGCCGGGATCAGCGTCGCCCCGTGCGACATCGCCGGCCGGGCGCGCGCCTGGGACTACTCCCGCTACAACCCGTGGAAGATCGAAGGCGAGGCGCAGGAGCACTTCGACCCGCTGTGGCAGCGCTCGCTTCCGGTGGTGGGCGGCTGGTTCCCCGAGCAGGCGCTGGAGCTGGCGCGAAACGCCGTGCCGCCGCTGATCGCGGACGTCGACCCGCCCCCGGCCGCACGGCAGAGGCCGCGCCCCAAGAAGTAGCGTCCTGCCGGCCCGGACGTCCGCGCGGACGTCCGGACGCGGCGCGCCGCGGTCCGCCGCGCCGGGCAGGCGCGGCGAATCGCGGGCGCGCGGGTGGTCCGGCGCTTGCTCATCCGAGCTCCGTGATGCGCAGACGGACTCCGGAGCAGCGGCAGGCGTGGCGGGACGACGACGCGGCGCTGGCCGAAGCGCTGCTGTCCGGACAGCCGGGCGCCGCCTCGCGCGCCTGGATCCGGCTGTCGCCGCTGGTGCGCCGGATCGTCGGGCAGCACTTCCCCAGCAGCGCCGACGGCCAGGACCTCTGTCAGGAGATCTTCCTGCGGTTCTTCGCGCGCATCACCGAGCTGCGGGCCCGGCCGGCGCTGCGGAACTTCTTGATCGGGATCTGCCTGGGCGTCCTGCAGAACGAGCGGCGGCGCGCGCGCGTCCGGCGCGACCTTCGCCTGCTGCCGCCCGACGAGCTGCCCGAGCAGGTGGCGCCGCCGGCCGATCCGGAGGCGCGGGAGGCCCTGCGGCGGCTGGGCGACGTGCTGGCGGGCGTCACGCCCGACGAGCGCCGGCTGTTCGCGGTCCGGCACATCGAAAAGGCGCAGTTCCCCGTCATCGCCGCGCGATCGGGCTGGTCGCTGCGCCAGGCCAAGCGGCGCACCGCTCTCGCCAGCCGTCGGATCGCGTGGCGGCTGCGCAGGGATCCGTTGCTGGCCGACTACGCCGACGGATTCATCGCGCGCCTGCCGTCGGGCTGACGGCGTCCAGCGTGAAGAAGAAGGCCGCCCCGGCGCCCAGCGTCGATTCCGCCCAGACGCGGCCGCCATGCCGGTCGATGACCCGCGCCACCGTGGCCAGCCCGATCCCGGTTCCGGTGAATTCGGCGCTGGTGTGCAGCCGCTGGAACGGGCGGAACAGGCGGTCGGCGCGCTTCATGTCGAACCCGGCGCCGTTGTCGCGCACGAAGTAGGTGCGCGGGCGGGGCCCCGGCTGCGCGCCCACCTCCACGCGCGGCTGGGCGCTGCCGGCCGTGAACTTCCAGGCGTTCCCCAGCAGGTTGTCGAACACGATCCGCATCAACTTCGGATCGGCGCGATCGATCATCCCGGGCGCGATCCGCACGTCGACCCGGCGGGCCGGTTCGCGCTGCTGCAGATCCGCCGCCGCGGCCGCCGCCACCTGCGACAGGTCGATCTCGCCGCCGACCAGGTCGGCCCGCTGGATGCGCGAGAGCGCCAGCATGTCGGTGATGAGGTCGTCCATCCGCTGCGCGGCCGAGCGCAGCCGGGTCAGGTCGTGGCGGCCCTCTTCGTTCAGCTTGTCCAGGTGATCGGCGTAAAGCGCGGCGGCGTAGCCCTGGATCGCGCGCAGCGGCGCCCGCAGATCGTGCGACACCGAGTGGGTGAACGCCTCCAGCTCGTCGTTCTTGCGTTCCAGCTCGGCGATCAGCCGGGCCCGCGTCTCGGCCAGCTCGCGCGCCGCGCGGGTCTCGGCCTCCTGCAGCTCGCGCTGCAACAGATCCACCCGGACCCGGCGGTTCTCGTCCTCGAATTGCTTGCGCCGAATCTGAGCCCGGACCCGCGCCTTCAGCAGAGGGTGCTCGATGGTCCGGGGCACACAATCGTCGGCGCCGGCCGCCAGGCCCGCCAGCACCGCGTCGCCGTCCTGCGGCGCGGTCAGCAGCAGCAGCGGCACCTCGCGAATCATCGGCGCGCCCTTGATCCGCCGGCAGATCTCCCAGCCGTCGAGCGCGGTGATGGTCGCGCTGAGGACGATGCAGTCGACGCCCAGCAGCCCCAGCAGCTCCAGCGCCTCCTGTCCGGAACGGCCCAGGATGGGGTCGTAGCCGTCCTGGCGCAGGACCGACGCCATCTGGTCCAGGAAGGACGGATCCTCGTCGATGACCAGGATCTTCTTGGGGGCCTGGTTGCTGACCGCCGTCGTCGCGGACGGCCGATCGGGCGCCGCGCGCAGCACGGCCGCCACCCGGGCCAGCACCAGCGAGACGTCCTCTTCCTTGCGCACGAAGGCGTCGGCGCCGGCGTCCAGCGCGCGCAGCTCGGCGCCGATCTCCGAGGATCCGGTCAGCATGACGCAGGCGATGTCCCGCAGGGCGATGTCCAGGCGCACCCGGCGGATCACGGTGGCGCCGTCGATACCCGGCATGACGCCGTCGACGATGATGGCGCGCCCGCGCCGCCAGGCGAAGCCCCTCCTCGCCGGAACCGGCCGCCAGCACCGTGTATCCCTCGCGCTCGAGACCCTCGCACAGGACCCGCCGATAGGTCGGGCTGTCGTCGATGACCAGGACGGTCGCTGGTCCGAGCGCCGCCGGCCCGCGCAGCAGCTCGCAAGCCTTGGATACCAGCACCTCGGCGTCGTACGGCTTCCCCACGTACTCGTTCGCGCCGGTCTTGAGCCCGCGGACCCGCGACTGGACCTCCGCCTCCGTGGACAGCAAAAGGACGATGGTCTGCGCGCCGTCGGGCAGCCCGCGGATCTCGGCCAGCAGCTGGATGCCGTCGCCGTCCGGCAGCACCACGTCCAGCACCACCACCGGAAACCGGCGGGCGGCCAGCGCGGCGCGCGCTTCGGCCGCCGTGGCGCAGGCGACCGCCGCGAAGCCGGCCCGCTCGAACGCGGCCAGCAGATCCATCCGGACCGTCAGGCTGTCGTCGACGATCAGGATCGGCTCGTTCATCGCGTCAGGAACCTCCGCCCGCTGGCCACGAAATGGGTCAGCGCGGGGCCGATCTCCGCCAGGGGCAGGACCAGCTCGGCGCCGCCCAGCACCACGGCCTCCCGCGGCATGCCGTAGACCACCGACGTGGCGGCGTCCTGGGCGATGGTCATGCCGCCCGCGCGCCGAATGGCCAGCATCCCGGCCGCGCCGTCCCGGCCCATCCCGGTCAACAGCACCGCCACCGTGCGGCTCCCCATCTCGGAGGCCGCCGATTCGAACAGCAGGTCCACCGAGGGTCGGCACGAGTGGCGCTCGGCGTCGCCGGTCAGGCGCAGCCGCCCGCGCTCGAGAACCAGGTGGCGGTCGGGCGGAGCCATGATCACGCGCGCCCCCACCGATTCCAGCGGCATGCGATCTTCCGCCAGCAGCACCGGCCGGTCGATCTGCCGCTCCAGCCACTCGGCGAACGCGGTGCCGAAGGGCGCCGCGATGTGCAGGACGAACAGGATCGGCAGCCGGAACTCCGCCGGCAGCGCCGACAGCACCTCGGCCAGCGCGCCGGGGCCGCCCGTCGACGCGCCGATCACCGCCAGCGCCGGCGTGTCGGCCGCGGGTGACGGTCCGGGCGCTCCGGCCGGCTGCTGCGGCGCCCCGCCCAGGCGCCCGCGCAGGTGTGTGATGACCCGGATGCGGGAGACCATCTTCACGGCCGCGCGGAAGTGCTTCTCCCAGGCGTCGTCGCTGTCCAGGCCCGTCGGCTTCTCGAGCACGTCCACCGCCCCGGCCGCCAGCGCCTGGTAGGTCCTGAACAGCTCGCCCCGGTTGGTCGAGGCCGAAACGATCAAGATGGGCGTCGGGTGGTGGGCCATGATCTGCTCGGTGGCGGCCAGGCCGGTCATCACCGGGAGCATCATGTCCATCGTCACCACGTCGGGGCGCTCGCGCGCGCAGAGCTCGATGGCCGTCCGCCCGTCGCCGGCCTCGGCCACCACGCGGAGCTGCGGGTCGGCGGACAGGACCTGGACCAGGTAGGCGCGCACCGTCGCCGAGTCCTCGACCACCAGCACGCGGATGGGGCCGGCCGTCATCGCAGCAGCTCCTGGATGGTCGCCAGCAGCCGAGCCTGATCGAACTCGCCCTTCACCATGTAGCCGCTGGCCCCGACCTCGGCCCCGCGCTGGCGGTCCTGGGCGGCGTCGCGCGACGTGACCAGGATGGCCGGCGTCTCCCGCAGCCGCGCATCGCCGCGGATGGCCGCCACGAACCCGAACCCGTCCATGCCCGGCATCTCGACGTCCACCAGGAAAAGGGCGTACCGCGCCTTGCGGGCCTTGGCCAGCCCCTCCTCGGCCGAGGTGGCCAGCTCCACCTCGTAGCCGGCCGACTCGAGAATGCTCTGTTCCAGCGTGCGGGTGGTCAGCGAATCGTCGATCACCAGCACCCGGTGCCGCGGCGGCGGCGCGGCAGCCACGATCGGGCGGGGCCGGGCCGCGGCCGCCACCAGCGCACCGGGATCCAGCACCAGCTGCGGCCTGCCGTCGGCGTCGGGCGCCACCCCGGCCACCACCGGGTCCACCGGCACCGAGGCGGGCAGGGGACGCATCACCACCGTCGCGACCCCCACGATCCGGTCGACGTCGAAGGCGGCCGGACGGTCGGTCCCCGCCACCACCACCGCGCTGCGGGTGGCCGCCGGCGCGCGGGGGGCCGGGCGGCGCAGCGGAAGGGCCAGCGGCACCAGCGGGATGGCCTGGCCGTCCAGCACCACCGTCTCGCCGCCGGGCGTGGCGGTCACGTCGGCCGCGCCCAGCCGCAACACGCGCCGCACCGACGGCAGCGGGACCGCCGCCGTGGTTCCGTCGGCCTGCACCAGCAGCGCGTCCATCGAGGCGGTCGACACCGGCACGGTGAGCTCGAAGGTCACCCCGGCGCCGACGGCCGTCTCCATCGTGACCTCGCCCCCGAGTTGCTCGGCGGCGGCGCGCACCACGTCCATCCCCACGCCACGCCCGGCAATCTCGGTCACGGCGCCGGACGTGGTCATGCCGCTTTGGAGCAGCAGGCCCAGAACGTCGGCGGGCTGCAGGGGCATTCCGTCGGGCAGCAGGCCCCGGCGGACGGCGGCGCGGCGGACGGCTTCGACGTTGATCCCGCGCCCGTCGTCGCGACAGACGAACGAGACCCGCCCGCCCCGGCGCACCGCTTCCACCTCGATGCGGCCGGCGGCGGGCTTCCCGGCCCGGGCCCGCTCGGCGGCCGGTTCGATCCCGTGGGCCAGCGCGTTTCGTACCAGCTGCACCAGCGCGCCGTACACCACCGTCAAGAGCTGCGGGTCCAGACGCAGGTCACCGCCCCGGCGCTCCATCTGGGCCTCCTTGCCGAGAGCGTGCGCGACGTCGCGCGTGATCCGCTCGAGCGGCCCGAACAGGCTGGCCACCGGCACCAGGCGCAGGGCATCTGCCGCCGCGCGCACCTCCCGCAGCGCGCGTTCGGCCCGATCGACCCGCCCCGCGTCGGGATTCAGCGCCCGGATCTGCTCGGCCACCTCGTCGATGGCGTCCGACAGGTCCTCGAGCGCGGTCAGGTCGGGACGCAAGAGCGGCCCCGGATCGGCCCTGGCCGCCGGCGGGCGGTCCGGCGAGCTCGCCGCGGCCGGCGGCGCCTCCAGGCCGCGCACCAGCCCGGCGATCTCGTCCACGCGCGCCAAGAGGCCGTCGATCTCCCCGGGCGGCAGCGGCTGTCCGGCGACCGCGGCCCCGTCGCGCAGCGCCGCCAGCCGATCTTCCAGCGCGTGCGCCGCCTGGGCCAGCGCGGTCTGCTTCACGACGCGCGCGGCCCCTTTCAACGTGTGCGCCAGCCGAAACAGCTCGGCCACCACCTGCGCGCTGGTGCTCTTTTCCAGCGCCAAGATGCCCCGGCCCAGGCCCTCGACGATCTCGCGCGCCTCGATGCGGAAGTAGTCGGCCGGGGTGGAGGGCACTTAGGGCACCGCCGTCGAAATCGCGTCACGTTCGGCCGACGATTTGCGCCGGCCGCTTCGTTGCTTCTCCTCACGGTACCCGCGGGTATTCCTGGTCGTCGCGCCTCGCCTCCGGCGCGGCTTGTCGGCCTCGGCGTTGACGCTGTTTCGGCGGCGGTGCACTAGCCGGCGGCTCCCGCCTGGATCAGCCGGACCAGCTCTTTCGAGAGCGAGGTCAGCTCGGAGGACGTCTGCAGCGTCTGGGTCGAGCTGGCCTCGGTCTCGCGCGCCGCCTGCGAGACGCTGGCGATGGCCAGGTTGACTTGCTCGACCGCCGTCGCCTGCTGCTTGGTCGACAGCTCGATCTCGCGCGCCACCTCGCTGGTGGTCACCACCAGGCCGGCGATCTGGCGGAACGAAGTCGCCACCTCGTTGAAGTGCCGGCTGCCGCCGTCCACCGCCTTCGACCCGGCCTCGGTGGCCATCACCGTCGCGTTCACGGCCGCGCGCACGTCGTCCACCAGGGCGCGGATGTCCTTGGTCGAGACCCCGACCCGGTCCGCCAGCTTGCGGATCTCGTCGGCCACCACGCTGAAGCGCCGCCCCGATTCGCCCGCGCCGACCGCCTCGATGGTGGCGTTGATGGCCAAGATGTTGGTTTGCTCGGCCAGCTCGTTGATGATGTCCAGGATCGCGCCGATCTGCTGGGACTTGCGCCCCAGATCGACCATGTGAGCGACCACGGCGTCCACCTGCCGCTTGATGCCGGCGATGGACTCCTGCGTTCGTACGACGGTCGCGTCGCCGCCGCTCGCCGACGAGGCGGTCTCGCCGGCGATGCGCGCCACCCGCTGCGCGCTCTCGGCAATCTGCCGCGAGGTCGCCAGCAGCTCCGTGATGGTGGTGGTGATTTCGCTCATCGCGGCGGCCTGCTCCTTGGCGCCGGTCACTTGCTGGTTGGCGGCGGCCTGCAGCTCGGCCGACGAGCTTTGCACGTGGCGGACGGCCGATCCCACCTGGGACGACAGCGCGCGGGTGAGCAGCAGCGCCACGACCGCCGACAGCACCAGTGCCAGCAGCGTTCCCCCGGCGATGGCGATGCGCGCGCCCGACGCCGCGACCTCCACCTCCTGCGCCCGCAGCTTCAGCCGGTCGTGCTCTTCGCGGTCCATCTCGCCCACCTGGCGCCGCAGATCGTCCATGAGGCGCTTGCCCGCGCCGTCGGCCACGGCCTTGGCCGTCACCTCGAACCCGGCGGTCCGGCGCAGGAGGATGGTCCGCTGCAGCTCCGCCAGCTTGCGCGTGATCAGCTGGTCGACCTCGTCCAGCCGGCGCTGCTGGTCCGGCTCGTCGGCGGTCAGCTCGCGCAGCTCCTTCATGACGACCGGGATCGACGCCAGCGCGGTGGTGTGCGGTTCCAAGAACGATTCGTCGCCGGTGATCACGAACCCGCGCTGTCCCGT
Source organism: Myxococcota bacterium (assembly GCA_025934105.1). Lineage (GTDB taxonomy): Bacteria > Myxococcota_A > Polyangia > Fen-1088 > Fen-1088 > JADGRB01. Next base: position 8,601 of record JAICYS010000186.1, read on the forward strand.
CTCGGCGTCGCCCAGCATGCCCATCAACTGGGCGAGCCGTTCGCTGATCGCGCGCGAGTGGGTGACCCCGTAGCTGGTGCGGGTGAGCGCGTCGATGCCGCGGTAGGCAACCGTGCCGATGAGGGCCAGCAGCACGAAACTCAGGCCGAACCCGACGGCCAACCGCCTGCCGAACGTCCACATGATTCAGGTCTCCTTGGTTTGGGTCTGGCGGCGGATGGCGGCTTCCAGCACAGCTGGATCGATCACCGCTCGTGAATGGCCGGCGAGCTGGATGGTGGCCCGCCGGCGCCCGTCCAGGTCGGACCCGACCGGGGCGGCCGGCACGCGCGCGTGGCCCTCGAATCGCGAGAAGGCCAGCGCCGCCGGGGCCGGCGCGTCCACCAGCAGCAGCCAGGGGCAGGCCGCCTGAACGCTGCCGGCCTCGCCGCCCAGCAGCCGCGCCAGATCGTAGACGGGCAGGATCTCCGCGCGGGCCGACACGATTCCCAGCAGGGCCGGCGCCGGCGAGGGCACGGCGACGATCCGGCGCCCGTCGAGCAGCCCGCGCACCTGGCTGAGGCGGATCGCGTACGGGAGGCCGCCGGCCGTCAGCGCCAGGAAGGCCTCGACGGCCTCGGTGGCCCGCGCCGGCTCCTCGAACGAACGGTCGAAGTCGCGGGCCAGCTCCGCGGCGTCACGCAGGGGCGGGCTCAGCGGGCGCCTCCACAGGCCGCCATCTCGGCGCGGCAAAGGGCCAGCAGCGCCGACCGCCCGAACCCGCCGCCGAACAGCGACAGGCGGGTGGGGTCCTCGCGTTCCAGCAGCGGCAGCGCGCGTTCCAGTTCGCGCCGCGCCGACCCCGCCTGCTGCGCCCGGCGGGCCAGGAGGCCCAGATACAGGCGGGGCATGGCGAACGACGGATCCAGCGCCGCGGCCAGGCGATGCTCCGCCACCGCGGCGTCGAGGTCGCCCGCCCGCTGCGCGCAGAGCGCCTTGAGAAACCGCGCCCCCGCGTTGCCCGCGTCCATCTGCAGGAGATGGTCGCAGAGCCGCTCGGTCGCCGCCAGGTCGTGCCCGTGGCTGGAGAGGATGGCCCGCACCAGCAGGCCGCGGGGGCTGTCGGCGACCTCCGCCGGAAGGCCGGCCAGCGCCGCGCGCGCATCGGCCAGCCGCTCCTGGCCCAGGAAGTCGACGATGTCTTCCAGCGCCGCCAGGTCTCGGGACGCGCTGCCGGCCGGCGCGCCGGTCAGCGGCGGCGCCGTCAGCGTGCGGATTCGGTCGCTGGCGCGCTGGATGTCCTCGATCCAGGCCTGCTGGCCGCGCGACACCGGATCCGGCGTGCTCGACTGCTCGAGACGGGCGAGCGAGCCGGCGTCGAGCGTTCGGTTGGTGCCGAGGTGCGAGCCGGCCCGGCGGTCCTGGCGACGGTAGTAAAAGGTCGCGTGCGTGTGCGCCAGCTCGAACAGGTCGGACAGGCCGCGCAGCGTCTCGGCGTGGCCGAGGAACAGGTACCCGCCCGGCAGCAGCGCGCGGGCCAGATGCGCGACCACCGCGCGGGCTGCGTCGGGGACCAGGTACATGAGCAGGTTCCGACAGAACACGACGTCGAACGCGCCCAGATCGCCCGGCCCGTCGATCAGGTTTCGTTGCTCGAACACGACCGCTGTCCGGACGTCCACGTCCAGCGCGAACTCGCGCCCGACCGGCCGGAAGTAGCGGGCCCGCATCTCGGGCGAGGTTTCACGCAGCGCCCAGGGCGTGTACCGGGCCTTCACCGCGCGGGCCAGCGACGAGCCGTTCACGTCGACGGCGCGGATGATCACCGGCCGGCCCGCCAGCTCCGGCGTTTCGCGGGCGGCGATGGCCAGCGAGTAGGCCTCCTCGCCGGTCGAGCAGCCGGCCGAGAGGATGCGGATCGGTTCTCCCGGCCCGGCGGCGCGCGCCCGCGCGGGCAGCACGGCCTGCGTCAGCGCCTGGAATTGGGCGGCGTTCCGAAAGAAGTACGTCTCGGCGACGGTGAGCTCCTCGGCCAGTCGGGCGACCTCGGCGGACCAGGAAGGTGGAGAATCCAGCCGCAGCAGGTAGGCCGCCGGGGTGACCTCCGCGGCGGCGGCGCGTCGGCGCCAGGCCGCCAGCAGCGCGCTGCCGCTCTGGCCGTCCAGGCTCAGCCCCAGCCGGCGCGCGATCGCCGCTCGAAATCGATCCAGGTCCGCGCCGGCGGAGACCGCCTCGCCGGTCACGCCGCGGCCTCCGGACCGGGGCCCGCCTCGCGCAAGAGGCGGCCGCCGCCCAGCACCACCAGCAGCTCTCGATCCAGCGACGCGATCGCGGCCACCGCGTCGTGCGGGGCCGCGCTCAGCAGCGGGGGCAGCGGATGCAACACCCCGGCCGGCATCCAGCGGACCCCCACGACCTTCTCGACCGCCAGCGCCACCCGGCGGTCGCCGATGCGCAGGACCACGAAGCGCCCGAACCGGGGTGGCCCGTCGGCGGCCATCAGCGCGCCGGCGTCGACCACCGGCACCGGCGCACCGCGCAGGCGCGTGACGCCGACCAGAAATCGGTGAGGCGACGGGACGCCGGAGATCGGCAGGGGGCGCATCGTCTCGTCGATCTCGGCGACCGGAATCGCGCACAGGCGATCGCGAACCCGGAAGACCAGCATCGCGCGGGCGTCGGGGCTGTTGGAAGAGCGCCACACGTGTTCAGCTCCATGCCGCGCTAGAGCACCGCCGTCGAAATAGCGTCAACGCCGAGGCCGACAAGCCGCGCTGGACGCGAGGCGCGACGACGAGGAATACCGGTAGGTATTGTGAGGAGAAGCAACGAAGCGTCCGGCGC
>JAICYS010000172.1 GCA_025934105.1 Myxococcota bacterium
GAACGCCAGTGGGAAGATCAAGATCAGCATCGCCGGCGAGTACTTCACGAACGGGAACCACCACCAGTGCCAGGGGCCGCCCGTCCCGTGCCCCGCGCCGCCGCCGGTGGCCGCCACGCCCCCCGAACCGGGCGCGCCGCCCTCCGCCGAAACTCCACCGGACCCGGTGGTCAGGCCGGGCCCGCTTCCCCTGCCGCCGGTGGCGGTCGTTCCGCCGGTGCCGGCGGCCGGCGGACCATTCGTGCGGAAATACTCATCGGGTCCCTGGCAGGCGAGCAAAATGAATCCACAAACGAGCGCACCGGCCAGGGCCCGCCCGACGTTTGAAACGTGTGGAAGAGCGCGTCTCCTAAGCACGGAAATCCTTAGCAAGGACGCAAGTCTACCCCGTCGACCGTGGTGCTCAAGCGCGAATGCTGAACGCTGCCGCCGCGACCCCGCTCAGTAGGTCGTGAAATACGCGAAGGAATTGTTGCCGGCGCCGGCCTGCAGGCACCAGCCGCCGTTGACGGCTGCCGGCAACGCCACCGTCGACCCTCCGTTGCTGCTGCTGTAACTGATCGCCGTGCCGTTGATGCTGAAGGTCCGCGGCGACACGAAGTTGCCGAAGACGACGTGGCTCACGCTGCCGACCACTTCGTCGCAGGTGGCGCCCGTCCCGAGGTCGCCGGAGTTCACCGCGGGCTTGATCGCCGTCGGATCGCTGCACAGGGCGGCGCAGGGGCCGGTTCCCGGCGCGCCCGCGGACCCGCTGTTCCCCGCGGTGCCGGTCGTGCCGCCGGTGGACTTTGCGCCGCCGGTCCCCGTCGTTCCGCCCGCGCCGCGCCCGCCACCGCCCGTCGCGCCCCCGGCGGCGGCCATTCCGCCGGTTCCGACGACGCCGCCGGTCGCGGTGATTCCGCCCGAGCCGGTCGTTCCGCCGGTCGGGTGCGCGCCGCCGCTGCCGGGGTGCCCCCCCGTGGTGGCCGCCCCGCCCGAGCCGGTCATTCCCCCCGTCGCCTGCAGACCACCCGTGCCGGGGCTTCCGCCGGCCGCGATCACGCCTCCGCTCCCCGTCGCCCCGCCCGAGCCGTGCGTCCCGCCGCTCGCCGTTGCCCCGCCCGTCGCCGGCGTGGCCCCGCCCGCCCCGTTCAAGCTGCCAGCATCTCTGAAGAACTCGTCTGGCCCCTGACACGCCAGCACCATCGCTCCCCCCAACACCGTAACGCACACCCCACGAATCAAGCCCTGCTTAAGCCAGTCCATAGTTCCAGAATTTTATCGCTTCTGGTCGCGCGACACCACTGGAGCCCCGGTGTCATGACGCGGCGAGGCAAGTTGCCATTTGTTAGGCAACCGAGTTCAATCTGAACCGAAAAGGTGGAGGGATGAGGAAACCGCTTGTTTTTTGTGCTTGGTGGACGTTGGTAATCTGCGGCTGCCCGACGCGGACCATCTACTACGACGCTGGCCCAGGCGACGCCGGGGGTCAGGCTGGCGCACGTGGCAATAGCGGCGCCGCCGGGCTCGCCGGCCACTCGTCCGGGGGGCAAGGCGGCCAAGTCGGCGGAGGTGGGTCCGGCGGGGCGGCGGGCGGCGGAAGCGGCGGCCCAGGCGGAGGAGCCGGACGACCCGCTGGTGCCAACGGCCACGGTGGTGCGGGCGCGCTGGGTGGCGGTGGCATCGCCGGTCACGGCGCCGGCGGCGAGGCGGCGTCCGGCGGCATCGGCGGTGCAGCCGGAGCGCCGATGGCAGGCGCCGGCGGCGACCCCTACATCGCCGGATACGTCGTCTGCGGATCCGTAGCGGGATGTCCTCTCGCGAACAGTGGGAAGTGTTGCTACGCCCAAATGGACCAGAGCAGTGCCTGCCAGGCGGCTGCCGCCAGCTGCGAAGCGGTCATGTCGGGAACAACGTACTACGGCAAGACGACCATTCAGTGCGACAGCAGCAGCGACTGTGCCGTCGGGGAAATCTGTTGCTATACGGAGATCTACATCGGCCGCTCGACCGCCTGCGCCGTCCCTTCCGCCTGTGTCGACGCTCCCCCTCCTGGGCCGGGAGGGTACGCGACCTATCGTCGCCAGGTCTGCGACCCCAACGTCGTTGCACCCACCGAATGTTTATCCGGCAGCTGCAAGGTCGCGACCGGCTTCAGTCAGGCACTCCCCTCGTACCTGTACCTATGTTTGTGAGCATCAATAAAAGCTGACGTTCGTGATCGTGAGCGTCTCCATGCACGTGCTGGTGGCTGTCGCTGCTTGACCCAGCTGCCACTCCACGCCCGTCAAATTCATTGCGTCGACGGCCGCAGCTGGCATCCCGGGGGTGGTCGGAGCCCCACTGAATGGCATCTTCACAGACGTCGCTGAACTTGGCACCGTCAGAGAATACTGTCCTGCGTAGCAGGTGCCCGTGCATGTGCCCCGCATGGCGTCGTCGGTTGCGGCCGTGTGCTCCTTGTCGACGAAAGAGAACACCACGTTGCAGGTCCCTGAGCCGGAGATGGTGAACGACACGCCGGAATATGTGCCGGCATTTACGCACGCAGGCCCGTTGAGAAACACCACAAGTCCTGTGTACGGATACATGTTCGCCGTCGTCGGTGCCGCGACAGTTCCCTTGAACGTCAGTCCGCCGCTTCCGGTGGACAGGGTCCCATTTGTGCTGCTCGAAAAGAGCGAGGTACCACCCATTTGGCCTGCCGCAGCCCCGAAGGTGTAATTCCCGGTGCTCGTGGTGCTCGGCTTCGCGTCGGAGAAGTCCGTGATCAGCGCAGCCGACGGAGGATTACTAGCGCCCGCGACGCAGGTTGAAGCGGTCGTGCTCCCACCGGCGCCGGTGCCGGTGGACCCGCCGCTGCTGCCCGTGATGTTTCCGGTGCCGGTCGACCCACCGCTGCTTCCCGTGGTGTTGCCGGTGCCGGTGGTGTTACCGGTGCCGGTTGAACCCCCGGATGCCTTCATTCCGCCGCTGCCGGTGCTGTTGCCGTTGCCAGTATTGTTGCCCGTCCCGGTCGAATTGCCGCTGCCGGTGTTCGATCCGCCGGTGTTGCCGCTCGAGCTGCCGCCGGTGTTGTTGTTTCCGGTGTTGTTTCCGGTGGAACCGCTGACGGTGTCGCCGTTCGCGCAGGCGTAGCTGACGAGACCGAGCGACAGGAGACAAGACAAAACTAGTCCAGAGTGAGGCTTCATAGCGGCGGCCTTTCGGTTGGGGGAGGCTTCGGCCAGGAACGGGAGGCGGGCCCGCGGACGGTCGGCTGAATTTTTAGCGCGGACGGGGCGGGGATACAACGGGGGCGCCGGGACAAAATCTTCTGCGGCGCGGCGCGTTCCGGGGTGGAACCGTCTTGACGGGTCGGGGGGAGGGCCAAGACTGGACAGTGACGAGGTGCTCGGAGTTTCTCGCAGTCGGAGGGTAGATGCGGCGCAATCAGGGCGTGGGTGAGCTGGGCGTGGCTCTGTGGTTTTTGGTGGCGGCGTTCGTCGCACTCATGATCGGGCGCGCCCGCGCAGAGACCGCGCCCGTCGAACCAGCGCCCGCGCGCACCGCGCCGGCCGACCCGGCGCCCGCGCGGACCGCGGCCGCCGAACCGGCGCCTCCTCGCACCGCGCCCGTCGTTCCGTCCGTCGCGCAGCCGTCACCGGCGCTGGCCGAAGGGCCCTCGGCGGTCGACCTGGCGGCGAAGACGTTCCGCGGTCAGGTGCTGTTCAGCGACGTCCTCATCGCGCCCGCCGCCGCCTTTCCGTCGGGTGACGCCCTGGTGGCCGCGCTCCAGCGGCTCAAGCGATCATCGGTGCAAGGGACGGACGGATTCTGGCGCCTTCACGCGGTGGCCTTCCCCAGCCCGGTCCCGACCACCGCCAGCATCGAGCTGCGCGCCACCGACACGACCGAGGGCAGCCCGCGCAAGCTGATCAAGGTCTTCGAGATCGCCGCCCAGCCCGGACAGGCGGAGCTGCCGATCCCCGACCTGGTGCTGACCGGCGTGATGGGCTTCCAGCGCGGCCACCGCTACGAGCTGGCCGTGGTCGGCGCGGGGGACCAGGATGCGGGCGCGGTCAAGGAAGACGTCTACGCTCGAGGGGTGGTGACCCTGAGGTAAGTGACTGCGTCGCATTCCCCGTGCGGGCTGGCCGCCGCCCCTGTCGGCCACCGCGACGAGCTGGCCGTGGCCGGCACCGGCGACTGAAACGCGGGCGGGGGACAGGACGGGAGCGCAGGAAAAGAAGACGTCTGTGCTCAAGGGGTGGTAACCCTGATGTAAGTGACTGCGTCGCGTTCCCTGTGCGGACTGGCTGCCGCCCTGGCGGCCTTCCTCGTCTGTGCTTCGACTCCGGCGCTGGCCCGCGGGCGAAGGGCCGACCTGCGGACCGGAAAGATGGTGCCGTCGACGGCCGAGCTCTTGAAGGCGCGCAAGCGGGGTGACCGGAGTGCCCTCGCCCGGGTGGCGGACCGCATGGGGCCGGCACGTCTGGCGGCCGCCATCGCGGGCGGAGACGCGCGGGTCGCGGACGCCGCGATGGCCGCGGCACCCCAGGCGCGCACCGGCGTGCTGCTGGTCGGCGTGATCGCGGACCAGCTCTGGGGCCCCGACGGGCGGGCGCGCGCGGCGGCCGAAGCGCTGGCGGGGCTGCTGAACGGCGACCGCCCCTCGGCGCTGGAGCAATGGGAGGTGCCGCCGGACGAGATCGCGCGCGCCTGCCGCGGGCTGCGCGAGCTGGCGGCTCGGACCGCGGCGCCGCTCGAGACGCGCCTTCAGGCCATCGACGCCAACCTCGCGGCGGCGCCGACCTGCGGCGTGCCGCGCGAGGCGGCGGGCTGGGCGCGCGACGGCGCCCCCGAAATCCGGCGCGCGGCGGTGCTGCTGGCGGCCGCCGGCGGCGATCGGGCCGCCGTACTGCGACAGGCGATGGGCGACGCGGACGGCCGGGTCAGCGGCGCGGCGGTGGCGGCCGACTGCCGGGTCGAGCCTCGCAGCACGGGCGGCAAGGAGATCGCCCCCGACCCTCAGGCGGTGGCCGCCGCCCGCACGATGGCGCGCGCCCCCACCACGGCCCCCGCCGACGCCGTCGAGATGCTGGACTGTTTGGCCGCCACCGGAGCGCCGTCGGACCGGGCGCTGCTGGAGAGCGTGCGGCGCGGGCCGGCCTCGCCGCTGCGCGACCGTGCCGTCGAGCTGGTCTCGCCCAAGCACGACAAGGGGACCGATTGACAGTGCCTGAAGCGCCTTCGCCGGCGCCCTCTCCCTCTCCGCTGGCGCCGTCGGCCGCCGCCGATCGCGGCGATCACCTGGCGCGCGGCGCGCGCCGGGTCAGCGCGCTCACGATGGTCTCGCGCTTGCTGGGCCTGGCGCGCGAGCAGATCTTCGCGCTGACCCTGGGCGCCGGCGTGTCGAGCGATGCGTTCTTGGCGGCATTCCGGATCCCGAACCTCTTGCGGGATCTGTTCGCCGAGGGGGCGCTGTCGACGGCCTTCGTGCCGACCTACGTAGCGACGCTGCGCCACGAATCGCGCCCGGCGGCCTACGCCCTGGCGAACCGGGTGCTGTCGACGCTGAGCATTTACCTGGGCGTCCTGGCGCTGGCGGCGATGATCTTCCCGGGCCCGGTGGTGCGGCTGGTGGCGACCGGATTCTCACCCGACAAGGCGGCGCTCTGCGCGCGCCTGGTGCGCATCATGATGCCGTTTCTGCCCATCATCTCGCTGGCGGTGGTGGCGATGGGCGCGCTCAACGCCGAGGAGAAGTACACCACGCCGGCGCTCGCGCCGTCGATGTTCAACCTGGTCGCCATCACCGGCGGCCTGGTGGTCTTCTGGGTCGCGCCCTCGTCGCTGGTGACGGTGACCGCCTGGGCCGCGTTCACGGTGGTGGGGGGGATCGCCCAGCTCGCGATCCAGGCGCCGCCGCTCTGGCGTTCCGGCTTCCGGCTGCGCCTGGTGCCCGATCTCCGCCTGCGCGACCCGGGAACCCGGCGGATCGCCAAGCTGATGGCTCCGGCCACGCTGGGCGTGGCGGCCGTGCAGGTGAACGTGGTGGTCAATTCGTCGTTCGCCAGCCTGATCTCGGACGGCGCCCTCTCCTGGCTGTCGTACGCGTTCCGTCTGATGCAGCTTCCGATCGGGGTGTTCGGGGTGGCGGTGGGGACCACGGCGCTGACCCACCTGTCGCGCGACGCCGCCCGCGGCGACTGGGAGTCGCTGCGCGGGACCTTGCGCCGCGGACTGCGGATGGTGCTGTTCCTGACCGTTCCCTCGACGGTCGGGCTGGCGATGTTGGGGTTGCCCATCATCCGTCTCATCTTTCAGCACGGCCGGTTCAGCCCCCACGCCACCCTCGAGACGGCGCGCGCTCTCTCCGGCTATGCGATCGGCCTGGTCGCTTACGCGGCCATCAAGGTGGTGGCTCCGGCCTTCTACGCGTTGGGGCGCACGCGCGTGCCGGTCATCGCCAGCGTCACTGCCGTCGCGGCGAACCTGATCTGGAACGTGCTGACCTTTCGCCGGTTCGGCCACGTCGGGCTGGCGGTGGGGACCTCCATCGCGGCGCTGGCCAACTTCTCGGTGCTGGCGTTCGCGTTCCAGCGTCAGGTGCGCGGCCTGTTCACGCGCGACCTGGTCATTCCGTTCCTGAAGATCGCCGGAGCCTCGCTGGTGATGGCGGGCGCGATCTGGGTGGTCTCGTCGCGCCTCGAGCTGATACACCGCGCCGGGACGGCGATGTTCGCGGCGCAGGCGTTCTTGCCGATCGCGGCGGGCGCCGCCGTCTACTTCGCGGTCGCGCGCGCCTTGGGCGTCGACGAGGCGCGGCAGCTGGTCTCGCGCCTGCGCCGGTAGCCCCAATCCCAATCCCGCTCGCGCCGCCGTCCGCTTGACCGCCGGCTGGCTGGCGGCGCCGGGGCCGCGCGTGCGCCCTCATCCAGTCGGCTGCGGTCCGGTTCGCGGCCCCGCTTCGCCATCCCGCCGTTTTGTCGGCCGTCACCCGAATTCCTGAGCGGGATGGCCGGCTGCCCGTGGCGGGCGGACCCTCAGCGTTCGTGGGGCATGCGGTCGCGCGCGCCGCGGAAGTACTGCATCGGCGAGTAGAAGCGGAAGTTCGAGACCCGGCTGGTGTACACGCACGCGTACGCCTCGACCTGTTCGCCGAACTTGCTGACCTCGTATCCCTCGCGGAAGATCGGCCCCCAGTAGGGGTTGAAGCCGTCGTCGATCTGACCCTCGACCAGCCGGTGCTGGCTGGCGGTCTCGCGCAGCTCGCGCCGGAGTTTTTCGATGGCGTCCTTCACGGCCCGCTTGGCCGCCGTCAGCGGCTCGAGGTCGGCGCCCTCGGCGCTCATCTTCTGCAGCGCGCGCAGCGCGGCCTGCCGTTCGTTCAGCTCGGAATCCAGGTGCACCAACTCGGCGTCCAGGCGGTCGAGCCGCGACAGCTCTTGCCGCATCCGATCGTGGGTGGTGATCTCGTGTTCCAGCTCTTGCAGGATCATGGCGGTCCGCCAGTTGGACGACTTCCGCGAGCGCAGCATGTCGCCGTAGATGTGATCGCCGACGAAAAGCACGCGATCCCCGCTGGCCCGCGCCCGCTCCTGGAACTCTTTGATGTTGCCGCCCGCGTAGACGCGCCCGCGCTGGAACGGGCCGGCGGGGGAACCGTTGCCGGAGCCGTTGGCTTTGGCCAGCGGCTGGCCCTCGCCGTCCAGCTCGACGAAGGGGCGCTCCTCGGTGAAGAACTCGGGTTTGCCGGCACTGACCACGATGACGTCGAAGTAGTGGCGCCACGAGGGATAGGACGCCGGGTAGGCGCGGGCGCCCCGGTCCGGATCGTCGAGCAGATAGCTCATCACCTGCGAGGTGTAGTCCCAAGCCGAGTTGGTCAGCAGGAACAGGCGCTTGCCCGACGAGCGGAACTTGTGCAGCGTCTCGGCCAGGTGCGGATCGCGCTCGATGTAGCCGGGGAGCTGCGCGCCGACGACCGCCTTGATCGACCCGTCGCGGTGGGCCAGGTCGATGCACTCGCGAATGTGCTCCCACATCGTGCTGTAGTCGGGCTTGCCGCTGGCGCCAGTGCGATCGAAATAGTCGACCAGCACGGCGTAAAGAACCGCCTCGGGCAGCGCGAACAGCGAGTCGATCCAGGCGTAGCGCCGGTTGGACAGGCGCGTGCGTTCGCGCTGGTAAAGCTCACCGATCTGGGCGCGCTCGATCGGCTTGAGGCCGTGACGAGCCCGCCCGGGGTAGCCGTAGCGATCGGGCTTGAAGATGTTGCCGTTCAGGCGATCCACGACCAGCCCGCGAACCGCCAGCATCGGATCGTATGCCAGCCCGCGGATCTCCTCGGGATAGCCCTTGGCGGCGACCAGCTTGTGCAGCGTGGCCCGCATCGACAGCTCTTCGATCTGAGCCTGGTTGTAGAGGGCCAGCGTGTAGTCCATGTCGAACCCGACCATCTCGATCTGGTCGAGGCGCAGGTTCCGGTTTACGTAGATCCGGTTGGCCCGCGGGATGTCGGTCGAACGGAGGGCCGTCGCGGCAAGATCGGGCGGCTCAGGGGAACGCGCGATCGCCTCGGGGGCGGTGGTCACAGTCGAAATTTTATCACGCGCCGAGCCGGGCGGCCCGCCTGTAGTATCACCGTAACGTGAAGTTTGCGCTGGCGCAGGTGAATCCCACCATCGGCGACTTCCCGGGGAACCGGCGGTTGCTGCTGGACGCCGTGGCCGCGGCCGAGAAGCGCGGCGCCGAGCTCGTCCTTTTTCCCGAGCTGGCGATCTGCGGCTACCCGCCCAAGGACCTGCTCGAGCGCCCGGCGTTCGTCGAGGACGCGCGCGCCTCGCTGGCGGCGCTGGCGGCGGCGCTGGGAGGCTCGAAGACCGCCGCGCTGGTGGGATTTCCCGAACCGCTGCCGGCGCCGGGGCGCGGGCTGTCCAACAGCGCGGCGCTCATCGACGGCGGCCGCGTCGTGCAGGTCGCCCGCAAGTCGTTGCTGCCCACCTACGACGTGTTCGACGAGCGGCGCTACTTCGAGCCCGCCACGGACGTGGCGCCGGTTCCGTTCCGGGGGCGCCGCCTCGGCATTTCGATCTGCGAGGACATCTGGAACGACGCCGATTTCTGGCCCGAGCGGCTCTACCGGCGCGATCCGATCGAGGCGCTGGTGAAGGCCGGCGCCGACGTGATCCTCAACGTCTCCGCCTCGCCGTTCACGATCGAAAAGCGGCACCTGCGCCCGCGCATGCTGGCGGCCACCGCGCGCCGCTGGCGCCGGCCGTTGCTGTTCGTCAATCAGGTGGGCGGTCAGGACGACCTGGTGTTCGACGGCGCCAGCCTGGCCCTGGACGCCGCCGGGCGCGTGGCCGCGCGCGCTCTCGAGCATGCGCCCGATCTGATCGTCGCCGAGGTCGAGGCCGACGGCGCGGTCAGCGGCGATCTGCGGCCCGACGAGCTGTCGGACGAGCGCTCGGCCCTGGGCGCGCTGGCGCTGGGAACGCGCGACTACGCGCGCCGCTGCGGATTTTCGCGCGCGCTGCTGGGGCTCTCGGGGGGGATCGACTCGGCGCTGGTGGCGGCCATCGCGGCGCGCGCGCTGGGCCCAAACAACGTGCTGGGCGTGGCCATGCCGTCGCGCTACTCGTCGGAGGGCTCGCTGCGCGACGCCGAGGCGCTGGCCAAGAACCTGGGGATCGCGTTCACCGTCATCCCGATCGAGCCGATGTTCGAGGCTTACCTGAAGACGCTGGCGCCGGCCCTGGACGCGTTCGCGCCGGCGTCGTCGCCGGCCGCCGCCGCCGCGGCGGACCTGACCGAGCAGAACCTGCAGGCGCGCGTCCGCGGCGCGATCCTGATGGCGCTCTCGAACCGGCAGGATCGCTTGCTCCTGACTACCGGCAACAAGAGCGAGATCGCCACCGGGTACTGCACGCTCTACGGCGACATGGCGGGCGGGCTGGCGGTGATCAGCGACGCGCCCAAGACGCTGGTCTACCGATTGGCGCGCGCGGTGAACGCCGAGGAACCGGTGATTCCCGAGGCGACGCTGACCAAGGCGCCGTCGGCCGAGCTGCGCCCCAACCAGACCGACCAGGACTCGCTGCCGCCCTACGAGGTGCTGGACGCCATCCTGGAGGCGCACCTGGCCCGCGGCCTGGACGCGCCGGCGCTGGCCGCCGCCGGTTTCGATGCGGCGGTCGCGCGCGACGTCGTCCGGCGCGTCCAGCAGAGCGAATACAAACGCCGCCAGATGCCCCCCGGGCTGAAGATCACCGGCAAGTCCTTCGGCCCCGGCCGGCGATATCCGATCGCGCGCGCCTAGGCCGCCTGAGCAGCAACGCAGTTCGGTGAGGCGGACAGCGCCGACAAGCCGCGGGTCGGCGGCCGAACATGACGCCATAACGACGGAGGCGCACGAGCTAGACTTACGCGCCTGCGATCGGTATCGTCCGCGGCGCAAATTCGAGGAGCACGAGATGCGCGCAGGAATCGCTGTTCTGCCCGGTGACGGAATCGGGCCCGAGGTCGTCGCCGAGGCGCGGCGGGTGCTGGCCGCGGTGGCCGATCGCTGGGGCCACGCCTTCACGCTGCGAGAAGCGCTGATCGGCGGCGCGGCCATCGACGCCACGGGGACGGCGCTGCCCGACGAGACGCTGGAGATCTCGCGCGCCGCCGACGCGGTGCTGCTGGGCGCGGTGGGCGGCCCGAAGTGGGACGACCCGCGCGGCAAGGTCCGTCCCGAGCAGGGGCTGCTGGCGATCCGCAAGGGCCTCGGGCTCTACGCCAACATGCGGCCGGTGGCCGTGACGCCCAAGCTGGCGCACGCGTCGCCGCTGCGCCCCGATCTGCTGGCCGGCGTCGACCTGGTGGTCGTGCGCGAGCTGACCGGCGGCATCTACTTCGGCCAGAAGGTGCGCGAGAAGGACCACGCCTCCGACCTGTGCCTCTACACGGTGCCCGAGGTCGAGCGCATCGTCCGCACGGCGGCGCGCCTCGCGCGCGGGCGCCGCAAGAAGCTGACCTCCGTCGACAAGGCCAACGTGCTCGAGACCTCCCGCCTGTGGCGCGAGGTGACGGAGCGCGTGATGAAGCAGGAGTTCCCCGACGTGGCGCTGTCGCACATGCTGGTCGACGCCTGCGCGATGCACCTCATCCGGAAGCCGGCCGATTTCGACGTGATCGTCACCGAGAACATGTTCGGCGACATCCTGACCGACGAGGCGTCGATGCTGGCGGGCTCGATGGGCATGCTCCCGTCGGCGTCGCTGGGCGACGGCAAGCGCGGGCTCTACGAGCCGATCCACGGGTCGGCGCCCGACATCGCCGGCAAGGGGATCGCCAATCCGTACGCCACGATCTTGAGCGTGGCGATGCTGCTGCGGCACTCGCTGGAGCTCGAGACCGAGGCGCGCGCCATCGAGGCGGCGGTCGGCAAGGCCATCGATCGCGGCGTGCTGACCGGCGACCTCGCGGCCGCCGGGACCAAGGCGGCCAGCACCGAGGCCGCCGGTGACGCCGTGCTGGAAGCGCTTCGCCAGAGCTGACCCGCGCCACAAAGACGACGCACCGGACCGGCAAACAAGGCCGCGCGGCCCCCCCCTCGACACCATTGGGGGGCGCTGTTAAATTGGTCATGTTCAGCCGAGTCTTGTCGGTGCTCCGTTCGCTGCCCCCTGTCCGTCCTTGCCCGGCCGGTGTTGCTGACGCCGACCGCAGGGAATTCGAGCACGCTCCGTCGATCTCCGTCTCGAGATCCGGGTGGCGCGCGTCGAGGGTAGCCGTCGCCGCTCAGTTTCATCCCTAGTTGGTGCCCCGAACGCGCGCCGAACCGCCGAGACCGTGCAACGAAGGAGAACGAGATGGGAACCAGGCTCTACGTCGGCAATCTGTCGTACAACGTGACCGAGCCCGAGCTGAGGGACGTTTTCGCAGAGGGGGGGCGTAACGTCGTCGAAGTGAAGATCGTGATGGACCGCGACACCGGGCGGCCGCGCGGATTCGCGTTCGTCGAAATGGGAAGCGACGAAGAGGCCACGGCGGCCATCGGCTCGCTCAGCGGGCGCGAGATTCAGGGGCGCGCCATCAACGTCAGCGAGGCACGTGCGCGCGCGCCTCGGTCCGGCGGCGGCGGTTACGGCGGCGGCGGCGGAGGGGGCGGTGGTTACGGCGGCGGGGGCGGGGGCGGCGGCTACGGCGGCGGGGGCCGCGGCCGCGGGGACC
>JAICYS010000098.1 GCA_025934105.1 Myxococcota bacterium
CCAGCGCGCGCGCCGGCGCGCGCGCGCGACGTCGCGGAAACAGGCGGTCGAGCAGACCACGTAGACGGCGGCGCCGTCGACGTGCACGTATCGCTTGGCCGGCAGCGAGGCCTGACAAGCCCCGCACGCGGCAGCGCCGTTCCCTGCGTATGGCGTCTCTTCGGAGTCGATCATGCCGTGAACACCCCACCGGCAAGCGGCGAACGCCTAGGAACCGAGCATAGTAGCAACTTTCACCGGGCCTCGGCGGCGATTCGTGCCATCGCGGCGTGTCAGCCGGGCGGCCGGTTTGGCCGTCCGTCCGCCGTCCGACTGCCTGCAATTCGAGGGCCGTCTCGTGACGTCGGTTTTTCGGGTGAAGGCGGAATTCAGACGGTCTCGGTAACGGCGCCGCGCCGCCTGCATCGAACCGCGCACAGAGGAGGGACGCGATGATAGTGACGGTCTTGGGAGCGACGGGTAAGACGGGTGGAACGGCGGCCGAGCGGCTCCTGTCCGCCGGCACTCAGGTGAAGGCGGTGGCGCGATCGGCGGACAAGCTGGCGGCGCTGGCGAAGAAGGGCGCCCAGACCGTTTCGGCGGACGTGACGGACGCCGCCGCGTTGACGGCCGCTCTGCGGGGCAGCGACGGCGCTTATCTGATGATCCCCAGCGACTACACCAAGCCGGATCTGCTGGGGCAGTACGCGCGCGCCACCGACGCCATCGCGCGCGCCGTCCAGGACTCCGGCATCCGGCGCGCCGTGCTCCTCAGCAGCTTCGGCGGCGAGGCCGCCGCCGGGACCGGACCGATCGTCGGCCTCCACGCGGCGGAGCAGCGCTTGCGCGCCATCGCGGGGCTGAACCTGCTCATCTTGCGGCCCGGCTATTTCTACGAGAACAACTTCGGCACGCTGGGTCTCATCAAGCATCAGGGCATCAACGGCGGCGCCATCGACCCGGACGTTGCCATCCCCACCATCGCGGCCGCGGACATCGGCGTGGTGGCGGCGGACGCCCTGAATCGGCCGACCTTCGCCGGGTCGGCGATCCGCGAGCTGCGAGGTCCGCGCGATCTGACCATGATCGACATGACCCGCGCGCTGGGGAAGGCCATCGGCAAGCCCGAGCTGCCGTACGTGCGCTTCCCCGATCAGGGCTACGTCGACGGGCTGAAGAGCGCCGGCTTCGATCCGGACGCGGCGCGCCTGTTCCTGGAGATGGCGCAGGCGTTCAACAAGGCGCTGGTGGGCCCGCAGCCCGACGCCGAGAAGCTCCGCACGACCACCCCGTTCGAGGTGTTTGCGGACGCGTTCGCGCAAGCCTACCGCGCGGCGCCCTGAGCCGGCGGCGCCCGCTTCAGGCGGACGCGGCGAGCTCGTCGGTGCGCCGGGCGGCTTCGATCAGCAGCATGGGAGTGGGCGCGCCGACCTCGTCCGCGATGGGGCCGAGCTCGGACTGCACGAAGGCGAAGCGCCCCTCGGCCCAGGCGAGCATCTCGTAGATGGCCGGTTTGCGCGTGCGGCGGGAGCCCTCGATGCGCGCGCGAACCACCCGCCCCTGGCGCAGCCAGAGGCGGCCGACCTCTCCGGCGGCCAGCAGGATCAGCTCACCGGAGCGGCGCTCGAGGTCCAGGAACGTGAGCACGGTGGCCAGGCCGAACTGCTCCAGGCGACCGCGAAGGCCCACGTCCTTGCCGGCGTCTGGCGTGCGAGAGGTGGGGGCTGGCATGGGTACCAGTTGAACCCGGCTGGCGGCGAACCGCAAAAAAACGCCCGATCTCGAAACGTGTCAGTTGCGCAGGTTCGAACGCGTGCGCCGGCCCCAGATGGCGTCCCACCCCCGGCGATACGAGTCGGTGGCGACCTGGGCGGGGCCGGTGCTGGGCGCCGCCGGCTCGGGCGCCGCCAGCTCGGGCGCCGCCAGCTCGGTCTTCACGTCGAACAGGAACGGCACGTCGTTGCGCTGCTTCATCGAGACCACCTCGCCGGTGATCGGCTTGCCTTCCGCCAGCGGCTGCAGGATGCCCGCCTCGATGGGGCCGTCCTCGGACCGGCGGCGCAGGACGTGGAGGCCGCGCTCGTCCTTGCCGCAAACGGCGGCCACGTCTCGGAACGGCCTCGAGCTTTCGGGGTGCCTCACGTCTTTGATTGTGCCACCAAAACGCCGGCGACGAAGCCTCGCACTGGGTCCAGGACGCGCCCGTCCACGTCCGCCTGGGTCGTGCGCCGGTCGCCTTGCGCCGGGCCGCCGCGACCGCCAGCGAGTGGTCGCCGCCCTCGACGACCAGCAAGGGTGGCCGGGGCGGTCATGTGCGCGCGCACCTCGGCCAGGAGAGCCAGCGGGCAGCGAGGGTCGCGCGACCCCTGCACCAGCAAGGCCGGGGTCGACGGCGCACCCGTTCCCGGCGCGAAGAGGAAGGTCGGACGGGACGGCGTGGGCGGGATTTTAATGGGCTGAGCTTTCATTTGGCCCGTCCGATCGTGGTCCGGCTCCGTAGATGAGTTGATGTCCAGAAGACGCCTCGCGCTCGCGCCCTGTTCGCCGTCCTCGCCGGCCGACCCGGGGTCACCCAAGGGGAGCCACGGCTCCGGCAAGAAATCCGGCGGCCGGCGCGGCCGTTCGCACCGGCGCGAGACCACCACCCGGGTGCATCCCGCGCTCTGGACGGAGGTCGAGGAGGCTTTCTTCGCGGCGGCACCGCCCGACGAACCGGCGGCGCCGGCTCAGCCGGAGTCGTTCGACGACCTCGGTCCTCCCGCTCCCGGGGCAGGGTGGTTCCGGCTGCGCGGCGCCGCCCTCTGGTCCGCTGTGCGCCGCCTCTTCGTCCGCTCGGCACGGCCCGTGCCCAACCGAAGCTAGCGGCCGGTGCGAAAGTCGGCCCGAGCCGAAATGGGCGCGGCCCCATCCCCGTCCGTTTCGGCGACGCGGAGACTTTCGCCACGGGCTGCTCGTGCACCGACTTCGAAATAGCGTCACCTTCGGCCGACCATCCGGTCGGCTGACTGCGCCGGGCGGCTCTCGCGCCGGTGGCGCCGCTCTCGAGGCAGCCGGTTTTCGTCGAAAAAGCGCGGGTGTAATATTCCTGTACAACAGTGCCCGGCCCCGGCTTCATCCTGGTCATCGACGACGACGCCGACATCCGCGAGTCGCTCAGCGACATGCTCACCGACGAGGGCCACCAGGTTTGCGTGGCGGCGAACGGGCAAGAGGCGCTCGACCTGCTGCGCCGCTCGCCCGCGCCCTGCATGATCTTGCTGGACCTGATGATGCCCGTGATGAACGGGTGGCAGTTCGTGGTGGAGCAGGCGAGCGATCCGGCCCTGGCGGCCATCCCGGTCTGGATCATCACCGCGGCCGGGGACGCGCACCCGCCGCCGCCGGGCGTGACGGGGGTGCTGCGTAAACCGTTCCGCCTGGACCAACTGCTGAACGTCGTCGGCCAGCACTGCTGAGCGGCGCGGATCCTTCGCCTCCGGGGCCCGCGCCGCGGTCACCCGGCGACGGCGAGCGCCAGGTCCAGCAGCTTGCTGGCGTAGCCCCACTCGTTGTCGTACCAGGCGATGAGCTTCACGAACGTGGGATCCAGCTGCATGCCGGCGCGGGCGTCGAAGATCGACGTGCAGGCCTGTCCGCGCATGTCGCTCGAGACGACCTCTTCGTCGGTGTATCCGAGGACGCCGCGCAGCGATCCCGTCGAGGCCACCTTCATCGCGGCGCAGATGGCGGCGTAGCTCGCCTCGCGCTCCAGTTCGCAGGTGAGGTCGACCACCGACACGTCGGAGACCGGCACCCGAAACGACATGCCGGTCAGCTTGCCCTTCAGCGCCGGCAGCACCTTGGTGACCGCTGCGGCGGCGCCGGTGGAGGCGGGGATGATGTTCTCGAGGATGCCGCGCCCGAAACGCCAGTCCTTGCCCGACACGCCGTCGACGGTCTTCTGGGTGGCGGTGGTGGCGTGCACGGTCGTCATGAGGCCGCGCCGGATCCCGAAGGCGCCGTCCAGCACCTGGGCCAGCGGCGCCAGGCAGTTCGTCGTGCACGAGGCCGCCGAGACGATCGGCTGGCCGGCGTAGCCCGCGCTGTTCACGCCGTAGACGAACACCGGCGTGTCGTCCTTGGCAGGGGCCGAGAGGATCACGCGGCGCGCGCCGGCCCGCAGGTGGGCGGCGCACTTGTCCGCGGTCAGGAACACGCCCGTCGACTCGACGACCACGTCCACGCCGGCGTCGCCCCAGGCCGAGGCGGCCGGGTCCTTGGCGGCCGTCACCCGGACCGCCCGTCCGTCGACCAGCAGCCGGTCGTCCGCGGTCGACAGCCCGCGGCCGAGCGGGCCGTGGACCGAGTCGTACTTCAGCAGGTAGGCCAGGTGCGGCAGGTCGAGCAGATCGTTGACGGCCACCACCTGCAGGTCGTCGCGCAGCAGCGAGGCGCGGAACGCCGCCCGCCCGATTCGGCCGAACCCGTTGATCCCGATCTTGATCATGATCGAGGTGTACGCCCGCGTCCGGCTTGGCTCAAAGGACAACTTGATTGCAATTTGAGCCAAGCGCCTCCGCAGGGAAGCCGGCGCGTTAAGCTGCCGTCCTCATGCCGCCTGCAGCTCCGGTCAAACGTCCGGTGATCGGGGTGATGGGGGCGGCGGTGTGCGACGGCGCCACCGCCGCGCTGGCCCGCGCCGTGGGTCGGGGGATCGCGGCCCGCGGCGCCGTGCTGTTGACCGGCGGGCGCACCGGGGTCATGGAGGAGGCCAGCCGCGGCGCGCGCGAGGCAGGGGGGATCACCGTCGGCGTCCTGCCCGGCGCCCGCGCCGAGGAGTCGCCGCCCAATCCCTACGTCGACGTCCCGCTCTTCACCGGCCTCGGCGAGGCGCGCAACTGGGTGAACGTCTGCGCCAGCGACGCGCTCATCGCGGTGGGCGGCGGCTTCGGCACGCTGTCCGAGATCGCGCTGGCGCTGAAGGCTCAAAAACCCGTGGTGCTGCTGGGATCGTGGCGGTTCGAGATGGACGGGGTCTCGACGGCGGTGCCGCGCGCCCGGGACGCGGCCGAGGCGGTCGAGCTGGCCTTCGCCGCGCTGGGCGGCGGCCGGCGGTGAGCGGCCGGCGTGATTCGCAACCGGATTGCGTTTCACGCCGCCGGCTCGCAACATCGACCGGTGCGCCGCGCGACCATCAGAGAGGAACCGTTGCAGGGTTCGTTGGACCTGCCGCGAGGAGGACGCGGGGCCAAGCCCAGCTCCGTCAAGGCGATGAGAGCGGTCGCGTTGCAGGCTTCGTTGGACCCGCCGCGACGAGGACGCGGGGCCAAGCCCGGCTCCGTCGACGCGCAGCGGGTCTGGTTCCTGGTGGTGCCGGGCACGAGCATGCTGGACCTGGCCGGCCCGTGGGAGGTGCTGGGCCACGCCAACGACCTCTTGGGCCGGCCGGCTTACGAGATGGAGGCGCTGGGCCCGACGGCGCCCGTGGCGCGGACCCGCTACGGCCTGGTCGCCGGCGGCCTGCGCCCGTTGCCCCGGCGGCCCGATCGCCTGCCGGACGTGGTGATCGTCGCCGGCGCGCCCGTCGATCCGATGCCGGCCGAGAACGCGGCCGTCGTGGCCTGGCTGCGGCGCCACCAGGCGGGCATCCCGACGGTGGTGTCGATCTGCACCGGCGCCTTCGTGCTGGCGGCGGCCGGGATCCTGGACGGACGCCGGGCCACCACGCACTGGCTGTTCCTGGACGAGCTGCGCGCCCGCTGCCCGGCGGCCGCGGTGGTCGATCAGGGGATCTACGTCAAGGACGGGCGGGTCTGGACCTCGGCGGGGCTCACCGCCGGGATCGACCTGACGCTGGCGCTGGTCGAGGAACGTCACGGCCACGCCCTGGCGATGGAGGTCGCCAAGCGAATGGTGCTGTTCCTGCGCCGGTCGGGCCATCAGGCGCAATTCAGCTCGGCGTTGCAGCGGCAAAAGCGGGAGCCGGCCGCCGAGCGGGATCTGGCCGCCTACGTCGTCGAGCATCTGGACGAACCGCTGGGCGTGAGCCGGCTGGCGGCGGCCGCCGGCATGAGCACGCGAACGCTGACCCGGTGGTGTCGCGCGCACCTCGACGAATCGCCGGCCGAGATGGTGCGCCGGCTGCGGCTCGAGGAAGCCAAGCGGCTGCTGGAAGAGACTGCGCTGGCCGTCAAGGAGATCGGCGCGCGCACCGGCCTCGGCGACGCCAGCACGCTGTGGCGGGCGTTCACCGAATACGCGGGCGTCACGCCGGGCGCCTACCGGCAGCGCTTCGGCGCCGCTGGCTCCGACCGGGCGGTCCGTTGAGGCCGCGCCCAGACCGACAGAGGCCGGCTGAAATCGAGCGACGCGCGACCAGCACGCATCGCGAGGCCGGGTCCCCGGCGAGCCAGCGCGCCGGCGCGTAACGGCGGGCCGGTCGAGAGCCGCGTACGCTCGGCCGCCGGTGCCGTTCGGCCCACGCGAGCGAACATCGGCCCGAAAGCCTGCCGGCCGTCGGGCGGACCGCGAAGCGAACGGATTGGCGTCAGCGCCCGGTGATGGCGACCGACAGGGCGCCGGTCCGGCCGGCCGGCACGGCGATGCGATGGACGCCGATCGCGCCGCTCTCGACGCAGACGAAGCGGCGGAAGTCCTCGGGCGCCAGGTCCGACAGCTGGGCGGCCTTGACCGGCCCCGGATTCCAGACCACCGTCGCGCCGGCGCTGGCCGCCTGGATGCGCAGCCGCCGGCCGCCCGTCTCGTCGGTCAAGGTGACCGGGCCGGCGCTGTCGTAGACCCGGTCGACTTCACCGGAGATGCGCAGCGGCCCCTCCGCGTCGCGGCGGCTGGTCCCGGTGACCTTGTCGGCGTACGCGCGCCCCGCCAGGCCGTCGACGGCGAGGGCGGCGATGTCGGAGACGGCGAAGTAGGCGTGCAGGGCGGCTTCGAAGGTGAACGGCGCGGCGCCGGGGTTGGCGACCTCGAGGGCCAGCGACAGGCCGGCGCCGATGGTCACCGTCAGGCGCGCCTCGAACGGGTAAGGGAACAGCTTCAGCGTCTCGCCGTCGGACGTCAGCGCCAGCTGCAGCTCGACCTCTCCCGCCACCGCGCGCGCGTTGGCCAGCCGCCAGGCCCGCGTGCGCGCGAAGCCGTGGGCGGGAAAGGTGGGCTGGGTGGGGTGCGCCCCGAACCACGGAAAGCAGATGGGGATCCCGCCGCGCAGCGCCGCGCCCGGGGCCCATCGCGCGCGCCGGCTGACCCACAGCCAGTCGCCTTGCCCGCGCGGCGCGAAGCCGAGCACCTGGGCGCCGTGCAGCGCCACCGCCGCGGTGGAGGCCGCCGTCTCCACCTCGACGACCTCCAGTCCCTCTCGAACCGTCGAATTCCAGCGGGCGTCCATCGCCGCACTCTAACTCCAGGACCTCGCCGTCGAATCGCGCCGAGCGAGGCGGCTGGCGGCGAGGCGGGGCGACTAGGAAGACGCGCCCGCCTCTTGACCGCGGGCAACGACGCCGCCGGCGCGGACTGCCGACCGAACGTGACCCGCTTTCGACGCGGGCGGCGCGCGAGCAGCACCCGTCACTCCTGGTGTCCGGCCCGGGCCGCAGGCCAGCCCGGGCGCGCTCAGGGCCACCCTGAGCAAGCACGCCGCGCGCCACCTCGAGCTCGGTCCGCGAATCACGGCTGCTGGGCTCATCGAAGCCTGCCTTGTCGGGGGCCGGTTCGACGTCCGGGCTGTTCCGGCGCCCCGCTTTTTCAACGTGAAAACCGATCGACGGCCGTCAAAGCGAGCCACCGGGCCGGGGGCGCCCGGGCCGGAACATCCGGCCGCGATTGGCACCCGGGCGATCCGTGGTCATCCTTAACGGCCATGTCCCGGCCGGATGCGCGCCAGCCCCTGTCGATGCGGCCGGGGCGGCCGGTGGTGCTGGCGATGATGATCGTCGTGCTCAGCTTCGCGGCGACGCTGGTCTACCTGCAGCTTCACCTGCGGCCGGTCACCCACCGGGCGCTGACGGTGATCGACCACGCCGCTCCCACCATCGAGCATCTGTCGGCGGCACAGACCGAGCTGACCGCGCTGGGGATGTACGTCAGCGATTACGTCGCGCGCGTGGGCGACAGCCGCACCGAGGCGCGCCGGGAGCTGGCCCAAACCCGCGGCGAGCTGACCGCCAGCGTGGGCAAATCCCGCGCCCTGTCGGACTTCCCGGCCGAAAACGAGCTCTTGCGGCGCATCGACGCCGACCTGGAGGGCCTGGACCGCCTGATGGTCCAGGCCATGGCGCAGACCGACGCCCGGCGATTGGAGGAGGCCAAGCAGACGCTGCACGGCGGTTTTCAGCCGCAGCTCCTCGAGACCAGCGCCCGCATCTCGGACCTGAAGTCGCTGAACGCCCAGTACGCGCGGACGGCGGCGGCGGACATCCTGCGGACGCGCCGCGAGGCGACGCTGGTGTCGGCGGGATTCGGCGCCGTCGGACTGGCGGTGGCGGTGATCGCGACGCTGCTGGTCCTGCGCCTCCTGGGCATTCGGGCCCGCCTCATCAACGAACAGACGGAGATGCTGGCCGCGCGCGCCACCGAGCTGGAAGCCTTCGCCGGCCGCGTCGCGCACGACCTGCGCAACCCGCTGAGCGCGATCGCCCTGCGCGTGCTGGCCGCCAGCCGCCGCGCCGACGTCGAACCCCGCGTCCGCCAGGACCTGGACAAGGTCGCCGGTCAGGTCGCGCGGATGAACGGCATCATCAACGGCCTGCTGGAGTTCGCGCGGGCGGGCGCCAACCCCGAACCGGACGCCAGCGCCGATTTGGCCGAGACGCTGGGCGAGGTCACGGCGGATCTGCAGGCGGCCGCAGCCGAGGCCGGCGCCGAGCTGTGCGTCGAGTCCTTCGCGCCGACGCGCCTGGCCTGCACGCCGGGCGCGCTGACCAGCGTGCTGGCCAATCTGGTCGGCAACGCCGTCAAGTACATCGGCGAGGGGCAGCGCACGCCCCGGCGCATCGTGGTGCGGGCGCGCGACCTCGGCGATCGCGCGCGCGTCGAGGTCGAGGACAACGGTCCGGGGCTGCCGCCGGGCGCCGACCAGCGCGTGTTCGAGCCGTTCCGGCGGCTGACCCAATCCGCCAAGCCCGGAATCGGGTTGGGGCTGGCCACCGTCAAGAAGATCGTCGAAGCGTACCGGGGCCGCATCGGGCTCGACTCGAAGCTGGGGCGCGGCAGCACCTTCTGGTTCGAGCTGCCGCGCGCCGGGCGGCTCCCGGAGGCGCCGGTGGCCGCGGCGCAGCGCCCGGCGCGCGACGCCGAGCTCTCCTGAAGGCGGGTCAATGGCGCGTGTCGGGGCTGCCGTCCTTGGGCGGCCCCCCGGCGGCGTCGTCGCTGAGGCGCGCGCGGGCGGCGCGCACGGCCTCGGTCTGCTCTTCGACCGTGCGCTGCTGCCGGCGGACCAACCCCTGCGTCTCGTCGACGAAATAGAACGCCACCCGCAGGAAGGCGGCCACCGCGGTGATCAGCACCGACGAGAGGAACCAGCGCAGCACCCACCGGAGCGGTTCCCCGTTCGCGGCGACGTCGACGGCGTAGGTGCCGGTCAGCGGCACCAGCAGGAACGCGACCCAGTGCGAGACGCAATATGGGCAGGAGACCAGATATCCCAGCCAGGTCTCTCGGCCGCCCAGCGCCCGGCGCAGCGGCGCGAACAGCCGTTCCCGCGCGATCGTGTGCGATAGCCCCATCACGACCAGCGAGACCGACAGGACCTTCCAGAACATGGGCTGTCGGTCTGAAGCTGCGTACGCGCCGCCGTTCGGCAAGATGGGGAGCTGGCGGCGGCGGCCGGGCGCGGTAAGGTGTGCGCCGCCATGGCGACACTTCGAAAGGAGCTCCGGCTCGGCACCCCACCCGGCGAGGTCTGGGAGGCGGTGCGGGACGTGGGCGCGCTGCACACGCGGCTGGTGCCCGGGTTCGTGGTCGACACCAAGCTGGAGCCGGGCGCGCGCGTGGTCACGTTCGCCAACGGGCTGGTGGCGCGGGAGCCGATCGTGTCGATCGAGGAGGCGAGGCGCCGGCTGGTCTGGGGCGCGACGGGCGGCCGGACCACGCACTACAACGCCGCGCTCGAGGTCCTGCCCGACGGAGCGGGCACGCGCCTGCTCTGGACCATCGACCTTCTGCCCGACGAGATGGCGGCAGCGGTCGAGGCCATGCAGGACCAGGGGCTGGCCGCCATGGCGCGCGCGCTGGAACGCGCCGGTTGATGCGGGCCGCGCTGCTGGCCGTCCAGTTGCCGGGCGTCGACGATCAGGCCTTCACGGCGTCGATCGCCGAACTGCACCGACTGGCCCAGACGCTGGGCCTGGAGGTGGCGGAGACCGTCACGCAAAAACGCGAAACACTGGATCCGGGCGCGGTGGTGGGCAGCGGCAAGCTGGCCGACCTGCAGGCGGTGATCCGGGCTGCCGCCGGCGGCGCCGTCGAAGCGGTCCTGGTCGATCACGACATCACGCCCTCGCAGGCGCGCAACCTGGAGAAGGCCACCGAGGTCGAGGTGCTGGATCGGACGGCGGTGATCCTGGAGATCTTCCGGCGGCACGCCCGATCCCGCGCCGCCAAGGCGCAGGTCGAGATCGTCCGCTTGCAGTACATGGTCCCGCGCCTGCGCGAGTCCGGCAAGGGCAAGGACCGCCAGCGCGGCGGCATCGGCGGCAAGGGGGCGGGCGAGTCGGCGCTGGAGCTGGATCGCCGGAAGATCCGCGACCGGATCGCCGAGCTGACGCGCGAGCTGGACGCGCTGGCCGAAGAGCAGCGGACCCAGCGGGCGCGGCGGCGCGACATGAGCCGGGTGGCGCTGGTCGGCTACACCAACGCGGGCAAGTCGACGCTGATGCGCGCGCTGACCGGCAGCGAGGTGTACGTGGCCGACCAGCTCTTTGCGACGCTGGACACCACCGTTCGCCCGCTGCACCCGCCGGCGCACCCGCGCATCCTGCTGTCCGACACGGTCGGCTTCATCGACAAGCTGCCGCACGGGCTGGTGGCGTCGTTCAAGAGCACGCTGGACGAAGCGCTGGAGGCCGGCCTGCTGGCGCAGGTGATCGACGCGTCCGATCCGAACTTCGAGCGCCAGCTGGAGGTCACGAGCGGCGTCCTGGCCGAGATCGGGGCCGGCGACGTCCCGCGCCTCTTGGTGTTCAACAAGATCGATCGGACGGCGGACGAGGTGGCGGCGGCGCAGGCGCTGCAGGACCGCTGGCCGGACGCGCTGGTGATCTCGGCCCGCCGTCCCGCCGACGTGGCCCGCTTGCACGCCTGGCTGGTGTCGTTCTTCGCGCGCGATCTGGTGGAGGGCGAGGTGCGCGTCCCCTACGACCGCCAGCAGCTTCGGGGCGAGATCTTCGCGGCCTGCGAGGTGCTGGGCGAGCGCTACGAAGACGACGCGGTGGTGTTTCGGGTGCGGGCGCGCGCCGAGATGCTGGCCCGCTGGCGCGACGGCCTCGGGCGCGGCGCGTGAATCGCGCCCGCCGCCGCGACGGCCGGCGCCGCGTCGTGACCGGGCGCGGAGTCCCTCCGGCGTTCCGGGTGGCGCCGCCCGGCGGCCCGAACCTGGCCGGGGTCGGCCGCCGCGGACGGGCTATTTCCGGCCGGCGCCGCGCGGGCGGGCCACGTCGCGGCGCAGGCGGGCCACCTCGGCGCGCAGGGCGGCGATCTCCTGGCTCTGTGCCTGGATCGCCGCCACCGCCATGCTGGTGTAGCCGTACAGGTTCACCGAGTTGCCGTCGCCGTTGATCGGGTACTCCGACGCGGTGTCGTCGATGATGAAGCCGAGCCGCGGCGCCGCCGAGGCGGGCTCGCTCTTGTAGCGGTACGTGGTCAGCTTGATGTTCCGGAGCTGCGCGTACACCTGGTCGATCTCCGCCGCGTTCAGCGGATGAACGTCGCGCTTGAAGGCTCGGCGCGACAGGGGGCAGTCGTTCCCCTGGCAGCAGATGACGCCGCACTGGTCCGCGCCGCCCAGGGGAGCCGTGCAGCTGTTTCCGTCGGTGCAGGCGCCCGCCGACCCGCACCGGCAGACCGGCGTCCCGCCGCTGGTGTCGCACCATTCACCCTGGTTGCAGCAGCTGTCTCCGCAGCAGGCGCCGTTGTTGCAGTGCGTGCAGGTGGCCTGCGGGCCGCAGACGTGCGCGCCGCCCTGTCCGCCGCTGGCGCTGCCGCCCGAACCGGGTGAGCCGCCGGTGGAGCCGCCGCTGCCCGACCCCGTGTTGGTGACGGTGACCGAGCCGCATCCGAGCGCGGCGAACAACGTGCAGACCAGCGTCAGGGCATGAGCGTGTGTCGTCGTCATGGACCTCTCCACTGTCCATGGTGCCTGAGGAGCGCCCCAAGGGTCAAAATGGCGCTAACAGCCGGTGGCGAAAGTCTGCGCGTCACCGAAAACCGGCGGGGCCGTCTGCCGCTGCTCGCTTGAACACCCCGGGTATTCGGCGCTTCGCTGCTCCTTGCATCCGGCCCCGCCGCGCCCATTTCGCCTCGGTCCGACTTTCGCCACGGGCTGCCGAGGCGCGTCAGGCCCCGGGGCGTCGGGCCGCGCGCCGGATTCGACGCGCCAGCGCCCGAAGCGCGTCGCCGGTGCCGGCCGGCTCGAGGATCTCGAAGTCCACGCCCAGGCTCGACATCCAGGCAGCCAGCGCCTCGATGGACGGCGCGCCGGCGGTGACCGTGCACCGGTCCGGACCGTCGCTCTCGACCCGGCCGTACCAGGAGAGCCGCGGCGCGATCTCGCTGGCCGGCGCGTGCAGGCGGACCCGAGCCCGCACGCCATACGCCTCGACGGAGACCGCCTTTTCGACATACGCCGACAAACCACCCGGGGGTGGCGGCCGGGGGACGAACGTCTCGCCGCGGGCGGGCGCTCCGGCGATGCGGTCGACGCGGAAGGTGCGCCAGTCGCCGCGATCCAGGTCCCAGGCCACCAGGTACCAGCGGAACCCGGCGCTCACCAGGCCGGCCGGCTCGACGCGCCGCTTGGTGAGCTCGGCTTCGCGCGCGCGGTAATCGAACCGCAGCCGCTCGGCGTCGCGGCAGGCGCCGGCCAGCAACGACAACGTCCCGACGTCGACCGACGCGCGGTGAGGCAGGGGAACGATCGCGCCGTGCAGCGCGCCCACCTTGCGGCGAAGCCGGGCGGGCATCACCTGATCCAGCTTGGTCAGCGCGCCCAAGGTCGCGTCCTCGAGCCCGGCGATGGCGCCGGCGGCGGCGGCCCGCAGGCCCAACGCCACGGCCAGCGCCTCGCGATCGTCCAGCAACAGCGGCGGCAGCTCACTGCCGGCGCCCAGCCGATAGCCGCCGCCCACTCCGGTCGTCGAGGCGATCGGGTACCCCAGCGTGCGCAGGCGGTCGACGTCGCGGCGGAGCGTGCGCGGCGTGACCTCCAGCCGGGCGGTCAGCTCGGCGCCGGTCCAGGCGCGCCGCCCCTGGAGCAGGGACAGCAGCCGAAGCAGTCGCGCCGAGGTGCCGACCATCTCCCACGCAGTGTAGCGCGCTATTGAGGACCGAATGTGTCCTCAATGGGGACTAGGCTGTCATCCATCACCCGAGCGGAGGAGACCCATGACCCAGACCCAGATTCAGACCTACGAAGGAAGCTGCCACTGCGGAGCGGTTCGGTTTCAGGTGCAGGCCGACCTGTCGAACGGCGCGGGACGTTGCAACTGCTCGATCTGCGCGCGCGTCGGGCAGCTCGGCGTCATCGTCAAACCGGAAGCGTTCAAGCTGCTGGCCGGCGAGGAGGCGCTGTCGTTTTACGAATGGGGCGCCAAGATCTCGCGCCGCTACTTCTGCCGTCACTGCGGCATCCACTGCTTCGGCCGCGGCTCTTTGCCCCAGGTCGGCGGCGCCTTCGTTTCGGTCAACCTGAACTGCGTGGACGCGCTGGAGCCGGCCCAGCTCAAGGTCAACTACTGGGATGGCCGGCACGACAACTGGGAGGCTGGCACCCGCGATCGCCCCTGGCCCATCCACGCGGCGGCCGTCTGATCGCGCCGTGACTTTCTCCGGCGGATGTGTACATTCCGGGCCGATGAAGACCGCCAGTCGTTCCGCCTTCACGTTCGTCTCGGCGCTGTTGCTGGGCGCCACCCTCGCCTCGCCGGCCCGCGCGGCCGACAAGGCCTACCAGGTGACCGGCCCCGTGCTGGAGGTGAGCGACACGTCGATCACCATCCAGAAGAACAAGGAGAAGTGGCAGCTGGCCCGCACCAAGGACACCAAGGTGACCGGCCAACTGAAGGTCGGCGCCAAAGTGACCGTCATGTACACGATGACGGCCACCTCCATCGACGCCAAGGCCGCCGACAAATCGGCCGGCAAGGCCGACAAGGGGGCGCCGGCCAAGAAGTGAGGTTCAGGTCGAGAGCGCGCGCGGCACAAGACCCAGCGCGCAGGCGCGGACGCGACGGGCGGCTCCGCCAGGCGGAGGCGCCTGGCCCGCGCGTCGCGCCGCCCGTCACTTCTGGCGGGTGAGATCGAAGACCTTTTCGTCCTTCGGCTTTCCCTGGTCGAAGGACGTCCAGGTCTCGCGGATGTGATCGCCGTCGGTCCACGACACCGTCATGGCGTGCATGTGCATCTCCGACGGCGAGCGCAGGCCGCCGCCGCCGGTCGCCTCGAACGAGAGGCTGTGCGCGTCCGATTTCTTCAGCGTCATCTTGGGGTGATTGCCGAGCACGCAATAATGAGTCATCGCCAGGCTGCCGCCCTCGGTGGTGTAGACCGACATCATCTCGTGCGGCGTCCCGGGGAACAGGTGTTCGACCACCGCCGACCCTCCGGCCGTGATCTGGTAGGTGATGGTGACGGGCATCGTCTTGCCGCCCATCTGCGCGTTCCCCTGCCAGGTGCCGGCCAGCTTCTTCAGCGGCTGCAGCTTGGCCAGGTCCGGACCGGCCGGCGCGGGCGCGCGATCCGCCAGGGCGGTGCCCCCGGCCAGGGCCGCCAGCACCAGCGCCAGCGGCCAGCTCGATCGAATACAACGACGATCCATGTGCGTCTCCTCGCGTGCGGGTGAACGGCCGGCGCTCAGCCAGCCGCCATGTCGGCGTAGCACTGCAGGATGAATCCCCAGCCGCCGGTCGGTGAATCGATGGACTTGCGGTAGGCCGGCTCGGCGATCCCGTATCGATGCAGATCCCGGTGCTCCAGCACCACGCGGGTCGTCTTCGGCCCCTCGGCGGTGAAGGTCACCTCGACCTCGGTCAGGAAGGCCGGGTCGTACTTCCACTCGCTCGTGATCTGCCAGGCCAGGACCAGCCGGCGCGGCGGCTCCCATGCCAGCACCTTTCCGATGAGACATTCGGTGCCGTCCTCGGACAGGCCGTACCAGCGGCCGCCCACGCCCGGCTCCAGCACCTCGCGCTTGAGGGGCGAGCTGCCGATGTGGTGCCGCCGCGGCCACCACCGATCGATCCCGTCGGTGAAGACCTGAAACGCGTGTTCGGCCGTCGCGGCGACGACCAGCTCCTTGCGGACGGGCGGGACTGAGCTCACGTCATTCTCCTTCCACGGCGGCCTTGAACGCGGCCAGGGCGCGATCCCAGAACCGATCCAGATAGGCGCGCATCGTCTCGAGACCGCGGGGGTCGATCCGGTACACCCGGCGCGCGCCGTCGCGCTCGTGCGTGACCAGCCCCGCCTTGGCCAAGACCCGCAGGTGCTGCGAGACGGCCGGGCGGGTCACCGGCAGCCCGCGCGCCAGCTCGCCCACCGAGCGGGTCCGCTGGGCCAGCCGCTCGAAGATCCGGCGCCGTGTCGGATCGGCGAGGGCGGTGAAGGCGGCGGCCGCTGATGCGTTAGTCATTGCTTACGTAAGTTATGGCTAACCATGCGGCGGCTGTCAAGGCCCCTGCCCGGATTTGGGGGCCGGACTTCGTCCCCGACGTCTTGAACCGCTCGATCATCGACGAGGTGGTGGCGGTCACCGAGGAGGAGGCCGTGCGCGCGCAGCTTCCGCTGGCGCGCCGGGAGGGATCGCCGCCGGGATGTCCAGCGGCGCCGCGCTGCACGCCGCGATCGCGCGCCGGCCGGAGATGGCGGGCAAACGATTCGTCGTGACCCTGCCCGACCGCGGCCAGCGCTACGCCAACAACCCGGTGTTCAGCGAGCTGTCCCGGAAACTCGGCCGCCCGTGATGGCCGGCGCCGGGGCGCGCGGCGGCGCGGCCCCGGCGTCGCGCAGGGTCACGTCGCCGTCGGCGTGGATGGGCGGGCGGCGGTCGCGCCAGGGGCGCGCCTCTTCCAGCTGGGCCGCCAGGCGAAACAGCGTCGCCTCGTCCCCCAGCCGGCCGACCAGCTGGGTTCCGACGGGCAGCCCGTCGGTGTTCCAGGCCAGCGGCACGCTCATGGCGGGCAAGCCGGTCACGTTCGCCAGCGGCGAGTAAGGAATGAACGAGAAGACCCGGCGCACGGAGGCGTCGACGATGCCGGGGATCCGCAGCAGCACGCCCAGGTGCAACCGCAGCAGCAGCTCTTGCCCGAACGCTTCGAGCCCGCTCGGCTTGACGGCGCCCAGCGCCGGCGGCGGTGTGGCCAGCGACGGCGTCAGCATCAGGTCGTAGCGGGTGAACAGATCGGCCATGCTGCGCCCGACCGCCTCCAGGCGCTCGCGGGCCAGCGCCGCTTCCAGCGCCGAGCGCTGCCGGCCCAAAACCGCGGTGACGGCGGTGGCCGATTCGATCTCGCCGCGCCGCGGGCGGCGGCCCACCCGCTCGGACGCGCGCGCCAGGAAGGCCGCCGTCTCGACGCAAATCAGGGTGAAAAAATCGCGCGCGAACGCCTCGGGGTCCAGCGCGGGGTCGGCCTCTTCCACGTCGTGCCCCAGGCCGGCCAGCAGGCGGGCGGCGTCGTCGACCGCCGCCGCGCAATCCGGGTGCAGCGGCGCGTTGGTTACCTGGGGCCGCTTGGCCAGCGCGATGCGCAGCCGGCCGGGAGGCGCGCCCACTTCGTCCAGAAAGGCGCGCGCCGGCGGCGGCGCCCAGTACGGTGACGTCGGCTCGGGACCGGAGATGGCGTCCAGCAGCGCGGCGCTGTCTCGCACGCTGCGCGTGATGACGCCGCCGAGCGCGTAGCCGTTCCAGAGCTGCGCGCGATCCGGGCCGGCCGGCGTGCGCCCGCGCGACGGCTTGAGGCCGAAGACGCCGCAGCACGACGACGGGATCCGCAGCGAACCGCCGCCGTCGTTGCCGTGCGCGGCCGGGACGATGCCGGCCGCCACCGCCGCCGCCGAACCGCCGCTGGATCCGCCCGCCGTCCGCTCGGGGTTCCAGGGGTTCCGCGTGGGACCGGACGCCTCCGGCTCGGTGACCGGCAGCAGCCCCAGCTCCGGCGTGGCGGTGCGGCCGATCGGGATCAGGCCGGCGCCGCGCAAGCGCGCGACCAGCGTCGAATCGTGGTCCGCCCGCTGCCCGGCCAGGAACCGGCTGCCCGACATGGCCGGCACGCCCGCCATGTCGGCGTCGAGGTCCTTGACCAGAAACGGGACCCCGGCCAGCGGCGCCGGTCGATCCGCGAACGCGGCCGCGGCGCGCCGCGCGTCGTCGTAAAGCGGAGTGACGATGGCGTTCAGGCGGGGGTTCACGCGTTCGGCGCGCGCCACGGCCGCCTCCACCAGTTCGGCGGGCGCGATCTGGCGGCGGCGCACCAGCTCGGCGAGCCCCAGCGCATCGAAGTTGCCGTAGTCGTTGAACGCCACCATCGGGATCAGCGGGTGGGGGCCAGGGTGACGGCCGCCGTGACCGCCAGCGCGCCGGCGGCGCAGCGGACCAGCGCGTCCAGCCAGTAGAGCGGCGCCCAGATCAGCCAGACGTCGAACAGATGCGCCGCGGCCAGGAAGGCTCCGAAGCCGACCAGCAGGCGGCGGCCGCGCGCCGGCAGCGGCGCGTCCCCGAGACGCGCCAGCCGCCAAGTCACCCCGAGGACGCCCATCGCGATCAGGAGGTTGGCGCCTCCCTGCAGCACCAGCAACTTGGGCGTCCAGAAATACTCATGCCCCCGGGGCATGAAGATTTCGGTCGAGAACAGCGCGCGAAGAGGCGACATCGGGGCCGGCCAGATGCCCAGAATGCCGGCTTGCGGGCGGCGGATCAACGCGGGCGCGGGGCGAAGGGGGGCCCGGCCGGCCAGGCCGGGCGGTGTGAGTCAAGTTTCGCGGCGTTTTGGCCGTTGATGATCCAGTCGCGGTCGGTTGCCGCGCAGTCGCACCCATGAAGTACGGATGTTCCAGGGGCGTCAGGGGGCGCCACAGGAGCGAACGGCATGTCCATTGACGTGAGATATGCCGGCCCCGCGTCGACGGCGTCGCGTCAAGCGACGCCGCCGCTGGTCCCGCGCGCGGGCGCGACGCCGCCGGTGTGGCAGGCCGGCACACACTTCAGCCGCTACGAGATCGATTCCAAGCTGGCCACCGGCGGAATGGCCGAGGTCTGGCGGGCGCGCCTCAAGGGCGTGCGCGGGTTCGAAAAGCGCATCGTGTTGAAGACGATGCTGCCGCAGCTGGCCAGCCGCTCGGACCTGGTCGAGATGTTCATCAACGAGGCGACGATTGCCTCCGCCTTCAGCCACCCGAGCATCGTGCACGTGTTCGACTTCGGTCAGCTCGAGGGGCGCTACTTCATCGCGATGGAGTTCGTCCCGGGGGTGACCCTGCGGTTCGCGCACAAGCGCATGCTGGCGCGCGGCGAGCGGTTGCCGATCGCGGCCACGCTGCACGTCATGGCCGACGTCTGCGACGGGCTGCATGCCATCCACGAGCTGGCGGACGCCCACGGGCCGCTGGGCCTCGTTCACCGCGACCTCAGCCCCGACAACGTGATCCTGTCGACCTGCGGAACGGCCAAGCTGATCGACTTCGGCGCCGCGCGCGCGACCGCCCGCACGCCGACGCCGATGACGTTCGTGGGAAAGTACCGGTACGCCGCGCCCGAGCGCATCCGGCGCGCCGCGGAGGATCGCCGCGCCGACGTCTACTCGGCGGGCGTGATCCTGTACGAGTGCCTGACCGGGGTCCGCCCGTTCAGCGGGCCCGACGCCGAGATCGTCGAGCCCATGCGGATCGGCCGGATCTGCGACCCGCGCGAGCGCGTCCCCTCGCTGCCCGGCCACCTGGCCGAGGTGGTGATCCGCGCGACCTCGCCCCGTCGGGCGGAGCGGTTCGGCACGGCGCGCGAGCTGGGGCAGGCGCTGCTGCGCTGCCTGGCCGAGCTCGGGTCCGCGGGCAAGGAGCGTGACGTGAGCGCTTCGCTGGCTGCCCTCATCGACGGGCCGCCCGAGCCGTTGCCGGTGGTCATCGCCCCGGAGGCGGCCAGCGGCGAGGCGCCGGGTCGCACCAGCGAAAGCTCGACGCCCGGCGAGGTGGCGCTGTGCGAGGTGGAGATCATCGAAGCCTCCGGGCCGATTGCGCTGCGCCCGGACCCGCCCGCGCCGCCCGCCATCCCGGCGCGCGCGGAGGCGGCGGCGCTGGCGCTGGCCCCGCCG
>JAICYS010000441.1 GCA_025934105.1 Myxococcota bacterium
CGTTGCCTACGGCAACGCCCTCCTAGGCCGCCTCCGGGCGGCACGTCGTCGGGCGTGGTTCGCTCCCGCTCACCGTTGCCTACGGCAACGCCCTCCTAGCCCGTGGCGAGAGTCGGACCGGCGACGCGGAGACTTCGCCACGGCCGCGCGTGCGCCGCCGTCGAAATCACGTCATGTTCGGCCGGGGCGATTTCGAGGGCCGTGCACGAGTCCGTTTGCGGCGCGCCCGGACCTTACGCTAGATTCCGGCCCCCGAATGTCTTCGCCCTCACTGGCCGCCCCGGCGGCCGAGCCAAATGCGAGTTTCGAGCTGCTGGCCGGTGGGCCGACCGCCTACGCCCGGATCTTCGATCGGATCGCCACGGCCCGGCGCAGCATCCTGGTCCGCGCCTTCGAGTGGCGCGACGACGAGACCGGCCGCGACCTGGCGCGGGCTCTGCTGGCCGCCGCCGATCGCGGCGTGAACGTCACGATCATCAAGGACCACGTCGGCGCCTATTACGAGTACCTCGAGGCCAGCAATCAGAGCCTGTTTCACAAGGACGTCGAGCTGGTCCAGCGGTTGGGGACCTGGGTCCTGATGGGGTTTTACGGGCGCTGGGGATCGTTGCGGCAGACGCCCAGCCCACTGGCCGACGCGATGCGGGCGCACCCGCGCGTCCGGCTGGTGACCGACAAGCGCTTCGATCACTCCAAGCTTTACGTGTTCGACGACCAGTCGGTGATCCTGGGCGGGATGGGAATCGGCGACGACTTCCGCCACGTGAACATCGACTTCATGGTCGAGATCACCGGCGGGCGCGCCGCCGAGAGGCTGGCCGACCGCTACGAGGGGCGGGCGAGCTTCGACCCGGAGCGTTCGTTCGACTACCTGCTGCACTCGGTGCAGGGCTGCGCGGCCACCGGCGAATCGATGGCCGCCCAGCGGTTGGCGCTCATCAACGACACGCGCGAGCGGTTGACGATCGCGATGGCGTACCTGGGCGACCCGGCGGCGACCGACGCGCTGGTGGCGGCGGTCCGCCGGGGCGTGCGGGTCACGCTGCTGACCGCCGCGCGCGCCAACGTCGGCGGGGACCTGAACCTGGCCGCCTGCGCGGCGCTGCTGCGCCGGACCGGCGGGCCGGAAAACCTGCGCATCGTGCTGCACCCGACGATGGTGCACGGCAAGGCGCTGGTCGGGGACGGCGCCTGGGCCACCGTGGGCTCCACGAATTTCACCGTGCTGTCGCACGGCGACTACGAAGAGGTCGACCTCTACTGCCGCGATCGGGCCTTCGCGCGCGAGGTCGAGCGCGCCATCGAGCGCGAGGCCCTGGCGGGCAGCCCCGCCCGCTTGCCGCTGGCCTACAAACCGATCCGCCTGGCGATCGAGTGGGGCGTCAGCGCGTATCAGGGACGGAAGCGGGCGCGGCACTGACCGGACGCGGCGTCGGTCCCGCCGGCTGGGCGGGGGTCCGCGCCGCCGCCGGCGCGCGGAAGTAACGGACCAGCGCCCGCAGCGTCTCGATCACCGACAGGGCCGCGGCCACGATGACCAGGTCCGGCCCGAAGGCCGGCACCGCCATGGCGGCGACGACCAGGACCAGCTCGACCCACAGGCTGGCGCCCCACGAGAAGTCGACGACGCCCTGGTTGGCGGCGAAGTTGTCAAGCGCGCCGCGCGCCATGTCGCTGGAGAGCAGCACGATGAGCGCCACCGTCGGCAGCCGCTGGGTGGCGACGCCGGCCATGACCGCCACCGGCAGGGCCGCGCCGGCCAGGAGGCGCAGCAGGTGGGCGGCGCGGTGCGTCCGGATCCGCGCCAGCTCGCTGGCGCCGGCCTTGAGGTAATCGAGCGCGCTGAACCAGGTGATGAACACGACCGCGAACAGCCAGAGCCACCGCTCGGCCTGCGCGCCCAGGAACGACGCCGCCACGAACGGCGTCCAGGCGACCGCCGCGATCTCGAACCCGCGCCGCGGGCGGCCCAGCAGCCGCCCCACCGTCACCACCGTCAGCGCGAAGGCGTAAAGCAGCGTGAACAGCAGGATCAGCTTGCGGCCCGAGCCCAGGATCGGAATCAGGACCAGGATGCCGAACCCGATCATCTGGACCCAGGTCTTGGCCTTGGCGATGCCGGTGCTGCGCAGGCGGCGGCCGTTCAGCTCCAGGCTGGATCGGAGCACGGTCACCAGCAGCTCGCGCGAGAAGATCGCCGCCACCAGCGTCCAGGCGATGCCGCCCCGGTCGGCGTAGCAGCCGTAACAGACCACGATGAAGATCTTGTCGGCCACCGGGTCCAGCAGCGAGCCCAGCACCGTCGGGCCGTGCTTGCGCGCCAG
>JAICYS010000329.1 GCA_025934105.1 Myxococcota bacterium
GGCCCAGGCGGCCAGCGGCGCCGCGATCAGCCCGCCCGGGGTCCAGCGCACCCAACCGCCGAGCGCCGCCAGGCGGCTGGCCAGGCCCGCCGGATCGCGCAGCACGCCAGTGCCCACCATCCAGAGCGCGGCCAGCGCCAGCGCCGACAACAGCCGCATGGCGGCCCAGGCGCCACGCCGCCGGCGCGCCGGGACCACCCGCACCAGCGCCACCTGGGTCGCGTAGGCCAGCATCGAGATCCCCACCTGCACCAGCGCCGAGGTGGCGCCCGCCAGCAGCCACGCCGACGCCGGCAGCCGCCAGACCAGCGTGGCCGCGAACAACACCGGGAACAGGAACAGCGCGCCCATCGGATCGGTCGCCGCGTCGGCGATGCCGCGCCCGACGACCAGCGCGCCCAGCGTGATCGGGCGGGCCAGCAGGAATTCGTTCTCGGGCGAGCCGGCCCGCAAGGCGTCGCTGCCGGCGGC
Source organism: Myxococcota bacterium (assembly GCA_025934105.1). Classification (GTDB taxonomy): domain Bacteria; phylum Myxococcota_A; class Polyangia; order Fen-1088; family Fen-1088; genus JADGRB01. The sequence continues at coordinate 472 of JAICYS010000329.1, forward strand.
CTTGGCCGACCAACTTCCGAACGCCACCAGCCCGGTGACGACGGCCAGCGCGGCGGCCTGCCCCGCCGGGCCGACGGTGGCGACCACCACCGCGAACGACTGCGCGAAGAGACCCACGTAGGCCACCGCCGTCACCAGGGCCACCACGGCGATCAGGAGCGGTGTCCGGGCGCGGCCGCGCGAGCGCAAGCCGTTGCGGAACGATCGCAAGCGGGCCCGCACCAGCAGCCGCGCCAGGCCCAGGGCGCCGACCGAGACCGCGCCGCTCACGCCGTCATCCGCAGGAACAGCTCCTCCAGCGTGGTCTCGGGGCCGGCGCCGAAGCGGGCCCGCAGCTCGGCCGGCGTCGCCACCGCCCGCAGCCGCCCGTGCTGCAGGATCGCCACCCGGTGGCAGAGCCGCTCGGCGGCGTCGAGGAGGTGCGTCGACAGGAAGATGGTCCGCCCGCCGGCGGCGTATTCGGCGATGGCCGTGCGCATCTGGCGGGCGCCGGCCGGATCCAGGCCATTGGTCGGCTCGTCCAGAATCAGCACCCGCGGCTCGTGGATCAGCGCCAGGGCCAGCGCCAGCCGCTTCTTCATCCCCAGCGAATACGTGACCGTGTACGCGCGCGCCGCGGGGCCGAGCCCGATCTGCTCGGCCGATGCGTCGGCGCGGCGGCGCGCCTCCGCCGGGGAAAACCCGTGCAGGCCCGCCACCAGCTCGAGTGTCTCGACGCCGGTCAGGTAGGGATAGAGGAACGGCTCATCGGGCAGGTAGCCGACCTCGCGCTTGAGGCCCACGGCGTCGGCGTGGCAGTCGCGCCCCAGGATCGAGGCGCGTCCCGTGCTGGGGCGCAGGAGGCCCATGAGCAGCCGGATGGTGGTGGTCTTGCCCGACCCGTTGGGTCCCAGAAAGCCCATCACCTCGCCCGGCTCGACGCGCAGGGTGAGGCCGTCGACGGCCAGGGTGCCGCCGAACCGCTTGGTGAGCCCGTCGGTCTCGATCACGGCGCGGCGGGCAGGCCCGCCGTCGGCGCGGCCATCCCGGCCGTCGCGCCCGCCGCCGGGCGCGCGCGTCCGGCCGCCGCCTGCAACGGATCGGCCCGATCTTCGCCCCAGAGCGCGCGCCGGGCCAGGTCGCTGTCGGCGGCCACGTCGGCGCCGAACAGCGCGGCGATCACCTCCGACGGACGGGCGCTGCCTTCGTGGCTGATGGTCACGCCGAACGCGACCATCGCGCCCCGCGTCCACTCGAGGCGGCGGCGCGCCTCGCCGTCCTCGCAGGCCGCCAGCGACCGCAGCGACCGGCGGACGTCGACGGTGCGCGCCAGGCCGCGGTCGGATTCGCGGCGCACCACCAGCGGCTCACCGGCCGCGTGCCGCGCCAGCCCCGCCGCCGGATCCACGCCCGGGGGCAGCTGCGCCAGGTACTCGGTCTCGGCCAGCGCGCGGCCGAGGCTGCGGTCGTTGGCGCCGACCCGGGCCGCGTCCGTGAAGGCGACGCCGTCCAGCGTGACGCGGTTCAAGCGCTGCAAGAGCTCGTCGGGCGCCAGGTCGTCGATGAGACGCACCTCGAGGATCTCTCCCAGCGATGGGATGCCCAGCCCCAGCGCCGGGCCGTACGAGAAGTCGGGGTGGGGATGAAACCCGGCCGAGTACGCGATCTCGAGGCCGGCGCGCCGGAAGACGCGCGGCAGGTGCCGCACCAGATCCAGGTGCCCGAGGTACGCGACCCGTCCCAGCTTGCTGTACCGGAGGCGGTAGCCGTGCGCCTCCCCTTGCCCGAGGCGCGGCGGCGGGCGGGTCGGATCCTGCGCCGGCCGCGGGCGCGCCGGCGCGTCGGCCGACGGCGGAGCGTCGACCACCGCCGTCGGGCCGTTCCAGGCGTTCATCCGGCGCAGGAAGAACAGGCGGTCGGTCTTCATCGCATCAAGGTCGCAGGCGATGCCGCAGTCGTAACAGATCAGCTTGTCCTTGGCGCCGGCCTCGGCGGCGGCGACGTTGCTTGGGTGCAGCAGCTTCTTGTACGGCTTCCCGCAGGGCGGCGAGAGGCGGTCCTTCAAGGCCTTGCGGTACTCCTTGGCCAGGTAATCGGGCTCGAGGCCGATGTCGATGTGGCTCCAGGGGAGCCGGCCGGTGACCGGCATGGTCCCGAGCGGCCGCGCCAGATCGAGCCCGGTGCGGGCCACCGTCTCGGCCATCGCCTGGTCCCACAGGTCCATGCGGAGCGCGTCGTCCCAGCTGTCGAACCGGCAGCCGAGGCGGAAGGCCGCCTCCAGCAGGTCCGCCACCCGCCGATCGCCGCGCGCGAAGATCCCCTCGATGTGCGACTGCTGGTTGTCGTGCATCTTGAGGCTGACGCGCAGGTCGCGCGCCCTTTGGGCCAGCAGCGCCTGCTTGCGCGCGATGGCCGCGTCGTCGTCCATCGCCGCCCACTGGAACGGCGTGTGCGGCTTGGGCACGTGCGACGACACCGAAGCCGTCACCTGCGCCCCCTTCTGATGCTTGCGGCCGATGGCCTGGACGCGCGCCGCGGTCTCGACGATGCCGGCCACGTCCTCGTCGGTCTCGGTGGGCAGGCCGATCATGAAGTACAGCTTCATGCGCGAAAAGCCCCGCCCGAACACGCGGTGCGCCGACTCGATGATGTCGGCCTCCGTCACGTTCTTGGCGATGACGTCGCGCATCCGCTGCGTGCCGGCCTCGGGGGCGAACGTCAGCCCGCCCGCGCGCACGCCGGCGATCTCGCCCAGGAGATCTTCGTTGAGGCCGTAGGCGCGCAGCGACGAGACCGACAGCGAGACCTTCTCGGGCGCCAGCTTGGCCATGGCCGCCTTCACCAGCGGCGTCACGCACGAGTAGTCGGCCATCGACAGCGAGGTCAGCGCCGTCTCGTCGTAGCCGCCCTTCTTGACGCCGACCACCAGCGCGTCCAGCACGGCGACCGGATCCCGCTCGCGCACCGGGCGGTAGATCATGCCGGCCTGGCAGAAGCGGCACCCTTCGGTGCAGCCGCGCGCGACCTCGACGGCCATCCGGTCGAAGATGGCCTCCGCGTACGGCAGCGGCGAATCGTCGGGGAACGGAAAGGCGTTGATGTCGGCCACCAGCGCGCGGCGCGGGCGGGCCGGCACGCGCGGGTCCAGCGGCGCGCCCACCACCAGGAAGCCGCTCTCGGCGTCGATCTCCGTCGCGTACAGCTCGGGAACGTAGAGCGGGTACCTCTCGGCCAGCCGGATCAGGCGCTCGCGGCGCGGAAGCCCGGCCCGCCGCAGCTCCGCCGCCTCCAGCACCAGCGCGGGCAAGCGCTCCTCGGCCTCACCGATGAAGAAGGCGTCGATGAAGGGCGCCAGCGGCTCGGGGTGTGTGGCGTTGGGTCCGCCGGCCAGCACCAGCGGCGCCTCCGCGCCACGCCGGGCGGCGCGCAGGGGCAGCCCGGCCAGGTCCAAGATGGCCAGCACGTTGGTGTAGGTCAGCTCGTACTGCAGCGAGAACCCGATCACGTCGAACTCGCCGACGGGCGCGGCGCTCTCGAGGGTGACCAGCGGAAGCCCGCGCGCCCGCAGCTCGGCCTCGCAATCGAACCAGGGAGCGAACACCCGCTCGCACGCGACACCGTCGGTCTTGTTGAGGACGCCGTAGAGGATCTTGGTGCCGAGGTGTGACATCCCGATCTCGTAGACGTCGGGGAAGGCCAGGCAGACGCGCGCCCGGACGGCCGCCGGATCCTTCCGGACCTGCTGGTACTCGCCTCCGATGTAGCGGGAGGGCTTCTCGACGCGCTTCAGGAACTCGGCGTACGGATGCGGCATTGAACGGGTCAGTTTAGGCTAAAAAAAACTTTCCAGGCCATGTCGAGGACCGGCCGTCGGCTCCGACCTGGAAGTGAAAGCCAACGACAGGCCCCGCGGCGCGGGGCCCCACCCACGAGGAGCCGACCCATGAAGTACATGATGATGATGAACGTCGCCGGTGGTCCCTACCGCATCGACGGCTGGCCGAAGGACGCCTGGCGGGCCCACATCGGGTTCATGAACGACTTCGGCCGCAAGCTCAGCGCCGCCGGCGAGCTGGTGGGCGCCGAGGGGCTGAGCGGCCCCGACCAGGCCAAGCTGGTGCGCGCCGGTGCCGACGGCCGCCCGGTGACCGACGGCGTCTTCCCCGAGACCAAGGAGTTCCTGGCCGGCTTCTGGATCATCGACGTCGACAGTCCCGAGCGGGCCTACGCGCTGGCCGCCGAGGTGAGCGCCGCGCCTGGCCCCGACGGCAAGCCGCTGAACATGGGGATCGAGCTGCGCCAGGTGATGAGCGGCCCGCCCGCCGACCTGCCGTGAGCGACCCCAGGCTGGCCGCCGCGGACGAATACCTGCTGCGCGATCTGGCGCCGCGGGCGCTGGCGGCCGTGCTGCGCCGGTACCGGGACTTCGCCGCCGCCGAGGACGCCGTGCAGGAGGCGTTGCTCGCGGCGGCGCAGCAGTGGCCCGCCTACGGGCGCCCCGACGACCCGCTGGCCTGGCTGATCCGGGTGGCGTCGCGCCGGTGGCTGGACGAACGGCGGGCCGCCGTGTCGCGGCGGCGGCGCGAGCAGGAGGCGGCCGGCGCCGCCGAGAGCGCGCCGGCGCCGGTGACCGCGCGCGACGACACCCTGACGCTGCTGTTCATGTGCTGCCACCCGGCACTGTCGCCCTCGTCGCAGGTGGCGCTCACGCTGCGCGCCGTCGGGGGCCTCACCACCGCCGAGATCGCCAAGGCCTTCCTGGTGCCGGAGGCGACCATGGCCCAGCGGATCAGCCGCGCCAAGGCGAC
>JAICYS010000188.1 GCA_025934105.1 Myxococcota bacterium
CTGGGAGGTGTGGAGCGAGGAGCGGACGCAGGCCGACGCGCGTCCGCCCGAGGCGGTGTCCGCCGAGCCGGCCGGCGAAGCCAGCGCGCCGGCGGCCACCTGGGGCCCCCTGCCCGACGGCGGCGAAGCCCCGGCCGCCGTCGCTCCCGCCGGCGATGCGGCGCGCCTCTACCTGAACCTCGGACGCAAGGACGGCGCCTCCGAGCGCGACATCCGCGATCTCATCACCGCCCACGCGGGCGAGGTCACGCTGACCGCGATCGACGTGATGAACACGCACACGTACCTGAACGTGCTGCCGGCCGACGCTGACCGCGTGGTCGCGGCCCTGGCCGGCCGCGAGCTGGCCGGCCGCCAGATCGTCTGCGAGCCGGCCAAACCCCGCCGCCACTGAAGCGCGATCCAGGTCGTCGCGCCGGGCGGGGGACTCTCGCCGCCTGGGCGCGACGTGTTCGGCTCGGACGGTCGCGGCCGGTCGTGGGTGCGACGCTGTCCGGCTCGGACGGTCGCGCCCGGTCGTGGGCGCGGCGCGTCCGGCTCGGACGGTCGCGGCCGGTCGTGGGCGCGACGCTGTCCGGCTCGGACGGTCGCGCCCGGTCGTGGGCGCGGCGCTTCCCGCCCGCGTCGGTGTCGCCCCGGGTGTTGCCCGGTGGAGCTCGCTTCAGCGAGCCCTGAGCGGGACCAGCGCGTCCTGGCCGCCGCGGCGGGTGGCGGCCAGCGTGCCGCAGGCGGCGGCGATGTCCGCCCCCCCGGAGTAGCGGCGGACGACCGGGACGCCCAATTCGGCCAGCGCATCCCGAAAGGCGGCCAGTTCGTCGGGCGTGGCGCGGCGGTATTGTCCGGTTTCGTCGGTGACGTCGATCAGGTTCAACTTGACGCGCGTCGGTCCGATCAGCTCCCCCAGGGCGCGGGCGTGCGCCCGCGAGCAGTTCACGCCGCCGATCACGACATAGGCCAAGGTGGCCCGGACGCCGGTCGTCGCCGCGTGGTCGCGGACGGCGGCCATCACGTCGGCGAGCGGCCATCGATCGTCGATCGGCATGAGCAGCCGCCGCTCGGCGGAGGTGGGCGCGCCCAACGAGAGGATCAACCGATAATGATGCCCCTCGGCGGTGTAGCGCCGGATGGCCGGAAGCACGCCGGCCGTGGAGATGGAGATGGCCTTGGCGGCGATGGCCGGTCCGGCCGGGTCGCTGAAGATGCGGGCGGCTCGGATCACGTTCTCGTAGTTGAGCAGCGGCTCGCCCATGCCCATGAACACGACGCCGCGAATCGGGTGCTCGGCCTCGGCGGCGATGGCGCGGTGCTGCGCCAGGATCTCCCAGGTCTTGAGGCTGCGGATGCCGCCCAGCCGGCCGGTCGCGCAGAAGACGCACCCCAACGCGCAGCCCACTTGCGAGCTGAGGCAGAGCGTGTACTTGGCCGCCGGCAGCGGCTCGAGCGCGCCGGCTTGACCCAGCCGCCGCCGTTCGCGCAGCTCGCGCGCCGCCGCCGGATCCGGCAGCGGGATGCGCACGGCCTCGACCTCGTGCCCGTCGTGCGTGCGGAACAGGTACTTCACGAATCCGTCGGCAGCCCGCCGCCGCTCGACGGTCTCCAGCGCCGGCCAGCTGCACGCGGCGTCCAGCGCCGCCGCCGTGGCGTGGGGAAGCCCGCGCACGGCGCCCGGCGGAAAACCGGACTCCCCCGCGCCGTGAACGCGGGCGAAGATGCGCGCCGACAGCTCCGGCGAAACGCCGAACGGCGCCACCGCCTCGGCCATCTCGAGGCGGTCGAGACCTCGCAAGTTCAGCACGCCTCACCCTAGCACGCAGTCGGGTGGCCCCGGCGCGCCGCACGCCAGCTCCTGCGCGCGCGCCGGACAGCCTGCTTCTTGGACGCGGATGGCGCCGGCGTGTTATCCGTTTGGCAGACACGTGGCGCGTCTTTGCCGACTCTCGGCGCAAGCGGCCGTGACGATCCTGGCGGTCGCGGCGGCGGCCGGCTGCCATTCCGCCGACAAAGCCTTCTGTGCCAGCCAGGGGTGCGCCTGGACGGGCACGGAGTGGGCGCGCGTCCAGACGCTCTCCCCGCTGCCCGATCCGCCGGCCGATCCCTCCAACGCGCACTGGAACGATCCGCTGGCCGTGGCGCTGGGACAGGCGTTCTACTTCGATACCCGGTTTTCGGGCACCGCCACCCTGGTTGATTCGTTGGATCGTCCGGTCGCGGCGGCTCGCGCCGCCAAAGGAGCGCCCATCGACATCGCCTGCGCGACCTGCCACGACCCGCGACGCGCCGGCACCGACGACACGTCCGCGCCGGCCACCGTCTCGATCGGCGCCGGAATCTACGACGTCAACGGGCAGCAGACGGCCAACGCGGCGTTTTATCCGTTGCTGTACTGGAACGGCCGCAGCGACTCGCTCTGGTCGCAAGCCGTCGCCGTGAACGAGTCGAACGTCTCGATGAACAGCAGCCGCCTGCAGGACTTCTGGGTGGTCGTGGACTTCTACGCGGACCGCTACGACCAGGCGTTCCCCGAAGCCCCCCTGCCCCAGGCGCCCACCACCGCCGAGTTCCCGCCCCGCGGCAAGCCGGGCAGCCTGGCGGGGTGCCAGGCCGGCAGCAGCACCGAGCCGTTCGGCGACGCCTTCGACTGCATGACGGCCGCCAACCAGCAGATCGTCGATCAGGTGTTCGCCAACTGGGGCAAGGCCATCGCCGCCTATGAAACCACGCTGGTCAGCCGCGACTCCGCCTTTGACCGGTTCGTGAAGGACGGCCCCGGATCGGGATGGATCTCGCCCGCCGCCGAGCACGGGGCGCGGCTGTTCGTCGGCAAGGCGTCGTGCATCGACTGCCACAACACGCCGCTGTTCTCGGACGGCCGATTCCACGACGTGGCCGTCCCGCAGACCGGAACCGACGTGCCGACGGTGGTGGACTGCCCGTCGGGCAGCCCGGAGTGCGACTGCACCCCGGGGAACGAGGGCCACAGCTGCGAGCCGTCGGGCGCCTGGGCCGGCGCGCTGCGCCTCTACGCCGCTTCGGCCAAGACCTTCCGCCGCGACGGACCGTTCAGCGACGCGCCTGGCGACGGCCCCGGGCCGGACGGCGAACCCTGCGCCACGACCAAGGTCGGCGGCGCGCCGGACGACTGCGGCGACGGCCCGGATCCCCGGCTGAAGGGGGCCTGGCGCACGCCCAGCCTGCGCGACGTCGCGCTGACCGCGCCCTACATGCACGACGGCTATTACCAGACCCTGACGGACGTGGTCCGGCACTACAACCGAGGGGGCGTCCCCGGAGCGGGGATGGCCTTCACACCCGCGGACGGCGGCGCCGGTGGCCCGCGCGTGGCCGTGCAGATCAAGCCGCTGGACTTGACCGACGACGAAGTCGCCGATCTGGTCGCCTTCCTCGAGACGCTGACCGGCGCGCCCTTGCCGGTCGAGCAGACCTCGGCCCCGCCGGTCGACGCCGGAGCGCCGGCCGACGCGCATTCGGACGCGGACGCTCATGTCGTCACCGACGCGCAGCCGGCGGCCGACGCGCGGGCTGTCACCGACGGGCCGGCCGACGCGAGCCCGGGCCAATGAACCTCGCTTCGGTTTGTTGCGCGGCCATGCTCTTGCTGGGCTCCGGCGCGCGGGCGCTGGCGCAAGGCCAGACACAGGCGCAGACACAGGTACAGGCACAGGCACCCGAGCCCGAACCCGCCCTCAAGCCCGCCCCTGCCGACGGGACGGCCGCGGACGAACCGCCCGTCACCGTCGAAGACCTGCGCCAGGAGATGCAGGAGCTGGAAGCGCGCCTCGACGAGACGCGCAACATCGCCACCTTCCGGCGCCCGATCGTGACGGTGGGCGGCTACATCGACTTCGGCTTCTTCGTCCCGACCGGCGAAGGGGTCGGGGTGGTCGAGGACGAGGGTCCAAACCGCGTCTTCCCGAGTTACGCCAACCAGTACGCCTGGGTGTTTCTGGGCGACCTGCTGGCGCCGACCGTGAACTCGCGCGGGGAGGCCGCCAGCCTGGGAAACTTCCCGGGGGTGAACCGGTTCGACAGCATCGATTCGACGGGCGCCCCGACATTCTTGGTCAACGAGGTCAACCTGCGGCTGGACGCGGCGGTGGCCCGCAACGCCATCGCGACCGCCAGCGTCGACTTCATGCCGCGCTCGGGCCGCGACTTCTCGCTGGGCGACTTCCTGGAGGTCGACCTGGCCCAGGTCGAATGGATGCCCACCGCCTCGGGCCGCACGTCGATCTTCGTCGGCAAGTTCGAATCGGTGGTCGGCATCGAATACCGCGACCGCAAGTCGACGGAACGGTTCGGCGTCACCCCCTCGCTGATCTCCCGCTACACGACCGGGACGCCGCTGGGGATCAAGGTGCGGAGCAAGTTCGGCGACAACGACCGGGTGGTGATCGCGGCGGCGGTGACCAACGGGTCGTCCACGACCGAGCAGTTTCACTTCTACGACGAGATCGACAGCAACGCCGGCAAGACCGTCAGCGGCCGGATCTCCGTTCGCCCGGCGCCCGCGCTGGACCTGGAGGTGGGGCTTTCGGGCGAGTGGGGTCCTCAGGATCACGCCCTCGACAGCGGGCGCTATCTCTGGTTCGCCGGGCTGGACCTGCTGGCTCACTTCGGCGCGCTGGACGTCAAAGCGCAGATCTTGAAAGGGGGCGCGCCCGGCCAGATCGGCCCGCCCGCCGACCCGTCTCACGAGCCGTACGGCCTGCGCCTGCACGGCGGCGGCTACCTCGAGCTCGACTGGATGGCGACGCCGGTGTTCGGCTTCCTGGCCCGCGGCGAGGTCCGCGACGCCGACGTCTGGCTGGGAGACCCGAACAGCGTGACCGGGGGCGACCGCCTGTACATCACACGCCAGTGGCGGGCCACCGCCGGCGTGCGCGCGGTGGTCAACCAGCACATCGCCGTCAAGGCCGAATACCTGCACAATGGCGAGTACGGCGGCATCCCCCAGATCGCCGACGACGTCTTCACCAGCTCGCTGGTGCTGTCGTATTAACGGAGGCCGACCATGACCCGCGCCCGAACATCCTTTGCCGCCACGACGCTGGCCCTGACGCTGGCGCTGGGCGGCCACCCTGCCGCCGCGCGAGCAGCCGACGCCAAGGACCGGCCGTCCCCGACCGCGGCCGACTTCGCGCACCTCGAAAAAGAGGTGGCCGAGCAGCGCCAGCTGATCATCCAGATCATGCAGGTCGAGCAGGAACGGTACGACATCCTGCTGAAGTTGCTGCAGGGGAACGCCGCCGGCCGGGGCACCCCGGCGCTGCCCCCGCTTCCGCCGGCCCGCGGAGGCGAGCCTCCCTTGGCCACGAAGGAGGCGCCGTCCAGCCCGGCCGCCGGCGGGCGTGAGGCCGCCGCCACGGCCGCCGTGACGGGGCGCGTCCAGGCGCGGTCCGGGACGCTCAAGGACGCTTACGTTTACGTCGATCAGGTCCGGGGCGGCCCCGCGCGCGGCAAGACGCTGGAGATCAAGCAGAAGGACAAGCAGTTCTCGCCGCGCGTGGCGGTGGTCCTGCGCGGGACCAGCGTCGTCTTCCCGAACCTCGATCCGGTCTACCACAACGTGTTTTCGACCTCCGGCCGCAATAGTTTCGACCTTGGGGCCTACCGGGCCGGTGAGACGCCGCGCTCGGTGGTGTTGAACACGCCCGGCGTCGTCGAGGTCTACTGCAACATCCACTCCCGCATGAGCGCGTCGATCCTGGTCGCCCCCAGCCCCATGTACGCCAAGGTGAACCCCGACGGCAGCTTCCGGATCGACAACGTGCCGGTGGGCGCGCGCAAGCTGGTGGCGTGGAGTCCCGGGATGAAGCCGGCCCAGGAGAGGATCGAAGTGACGCCCTCGGGTGCTCAGGCCACCTTCGTCCTTGACGAAGAGCGGTCCACGGCGCACCTCAACAAGGTTGGCCAGCCGTACGGCTCATACAAGGAATAGCGGCGACGGGACGGAAGCGCACATGAGCCGGCGGTACATCGTGGTCGGGCTGGCGTTCGCGGCGGTGGGAGCCGCCGTGATGGCCAGCCGCGGCCTGGTGGAGTCGGCGCGGCGCGCGGCCGACGCCGCGCCCGCCAAGCTGGAGTCGCGCGCAGCCGACAGCCGCAGCCGGCTGGAGGCGGCGCTGGGCCAGACCACCCGCCCGCTGGAGGCGCTGGTGGCGCGCGCCGTCGCGGTCCCCGAACTGAAGGCGGCCCTGTCCGAACGCGTGGATGCGCCGACCCTGCTCGATCTGTTCGACACCGAGGACTGGTGGGCGCCGTTCCGCGACCGCGACGCCGCGATCCTGATCGGCAGCCGGGTGGTCGTGGCACGGGGCGACAAGCACCCGCCCTCACCGGCCGGCTTGCCGGCCTCGGCCGCCGTGCCGGGCGTCAGCTCCGGGCTCACCGCCGACGAGCGCCCGCGTATCGTAGCGGCGGCCGCGATCCCGATCGCCGGCCGCGCGGAGACGACCACGCTGCTGATGACCGCGCCGTTCGACGTCGACTCGGTCGCCGCCTCCGCGGGCCTTCCAATCGCGCTGTCGGACGGCCGGCGCGTACTGGCCGGCACCGGCACCGCCGCCCAGAAGAGCGTGCTGGCCAGCCTGGTGGGTCGAGAAGCGAACGCCGTCGTCGCCGAGGGAACCGGCCTGGTCGCGGTGGCCCGCCCCGCCGGCCCGGGCGTCTGGGTGTGGGGCCTGGCCGCCATGCCGGCGCCAGCGGTCGCGACCGCGATGGACCCGCGCCTCTGGTCGGCGCTGGTGGGCGTGCTGCTGCTGGCCAGCGTGCTGACCTGGACGACGCGGCCGCGGGCCGCCATGGCTGGCGCCGCCGCGCGCCCGACAAGCGCGACGCCGCCCCACCCGACCGAGGGGCCGGGGACCGTGGAGGCGATGGTCCCGGAACGCCTGCCCGGCACGATGATCCTGGGGCCGACCGGACCGGGGCCCGCCACCGATCCGGCCATGTTCGGCCGCTACCGGCTGCTGCGCCGGATGGACGGCGGCGGCATGGCCGACATCTACACGGCGGTGCTGGAAGGCGCCGAGGGATTCCAGCGGACATTCGTCATCAAGCGGCTCCGCCCCGAGCTGACCCGCAGCCGTAGCGCCGTCGAACAATTCATCGACGAAGCCAAGCTGGGCTCGGTGCTGACCCACCCGAACATCGTCCCGGTGTTCGACTTCGGCAAGGTGGGCGACGAATACTTCATGGCCGAAGAGCTGGTGCTGGGGCGGGACGTGGCCCGCCTGCTGCAGCGCCACGTCGAGGCGACGGGACGGCCGCTCAGCGAACGGGCGATGATGACCATCGCCCACGAAGTGCTGGAGGCGCTGGCCTACGCGCACGGGCAGTTCGGGCCCGACGGCAAGCCGCTGGGCCTCGTCCATCGCGACATCTCGCCCGGCAACGTGATGGTCACGCCCCGCGGGGACGTGAAGCTGTTCGACTTCGGCATCGTCAAAGCCACCGGCCGCGTGTCGCGCACGGAGGCCGGCGTGGTGAAAGGGAACGTCTCGTTCATGTCGCCCGAACAGGCACGCGGCGAGCCGGTGGACGCGCGGTCGGACCTGTTCTCGCTGGGCCTGGTGATCTATTACGGCGTGACCAACGAGCAGATCTATCGCGGCGCCGGCACGTTCGAGCAGCTGCTGCAGGCGGCGTCCGGTCCCACGGCCGACGATCTGAGCAAGATCGCCAACCTGCCGATCGCCTCGCGCATCCTCACCCGCGCGCTGGCCGTCGACCCGGCGCGCCGGTATCAGAGCGCCGCCGAGTTCGCCGCCGACGTGGCGCCTCACGTGGCGGGCGGACGCGCCGAGATCGGCGGCCTGGTCGACCGCCTGTTCGGCGAAGAGCTGCGCGGCGCGGCGGCGGCGAGCTGAATTTTTTCTAGCGCCGCTCGGCGGCGGCGGCGAGCGGCGCGGCGCTGAAGCGGCGGGCGAACAGCCGCTTCAGGCAGTCGGGGCAGGTCACGTCCCGTTCGCGGCGGGTCCACAACCCGTCGGGGCCGCCGCAGGCGAGCGGTCCGCCCGACTGGCGCCGCAGGTGCAGCGTGGCCGAGATCTTGAGCGTCTGGTCGAGGGCTGCGGGCATGCCGTGGAATCTGAGGCCGGGGCGGCCGGCGGCCAGCCCGATTTCGCCGCGCTCGGGTTCCTGGATGGCGCCCGCCGCCGCTCAGGACGTCTCGAAGAAGCGGAGCGCGTTTTCGCCCAGGAGCGGCTCCAGCTCGGCGCGCCGCCACCCGCGCCGCCAGAGCAGCTCGGTGAGGCGCGGAAGGTCGGCCGCGTCGCGCAGCCCGCGCGGCAGCGGCATGAAGCCGTCGAAGTCCGACCCCAGCGCCACCGCGCCCGGTCCGCCCACCTGCGCGACGTGCTCGACGTGGTCGGCCGCCGCCTCCAGCGAGCAGAACGGGCCCCCCAGGTAGGAGGCCACGAAGATGACGCCCACCACCCCGCCCCGCTGGGCCAGCGCCCGGATCTGCTCGTCGTCCAGGTTGCGGGGGTGCGGATGAACGCCGGCCGCCCCCGAATGCGACGAGAACGGCGGGCGCTCGGCGGTCTCCAGGATGTCCCAGAACGTCTTGCGGCTGGCGTGCGCGACGTCCAGTCGGATGCCGGCGCGGTCGCAGGCGCGGACCAGCGCGCGCCCCCGGTCGGTCAAGCCGGTGTCGCGGTCCGCGGCCGTCCGGCAGGAGGTGCCGGCGGCGCTGTCGCGCTCCCACAGCGGCCCCAGGAACATGACCCCGGCATCGGCCAGGCGCGCCACGCCGGCCTCGGGATCGTCGTCGATGGCGTAGCTGCCTTCGACGCCCAGGAACAGCGCCAGCCGGCCCGACGCGCGCGCCGCCCGGAGCTGGCCGGCGTCGCGGGCCAGCACCAGCGCCTCCGGGTGCGCGGCCGCCAGCTCGCGGGCCTTGTCGAGCTGCCGCCAGAACCGCCGCTGCCGATCGAGGCGGAACCCGGCGAACATCAGACACCCGAGCGCGTCGATCCCGCCGCGGCGGATGCGGGGCAGATCCAGGTCCAGCCGCAGCGGGTTGTAATAGGTCGCCGGCGCGTGTGCGCGCGCGAAGTCGTACCGGCTGTGCGTCAGCTTGGTGAGCACGTCGTTGTGGAGGTCCAGGACGAACGCGCCGGCGTGCACGGCGGCCGCCTCCGCGCTGACCTCCACCGAGTAGCCGCGCATGCGCTACGGCAATTTAACATTTTCCGCCGGGCCGGCCGAGCGCGGCGGCCTCACGCCTCCAGCGCTTGCGCCAGCTCGTCGTACGTGTCGGACACGGCGAACCGCAGCAGCGCCAGCGCCTCGGCGTTGCCGGCGACCGCCTCCAGCGTCAGACCGCCGGCGTCCGCCCGGCCGGCCGGCGGCGCGACCACGGTGCCGGCCAGCTCCAGGACGACCGACAGCGCGGCCGGCAGATCGGCGCAGGCCAGCAACCCCGCCCCGTTCGCGCCGTCGCGGATCGCGACCAGCAGCGCCCCCAGATCGAACGGGCCCGCGCTCTCGACGGCATAGGGCATCAAGCTTTGCTTGAGCTTTCGCGGGAACAGCCGCTCGACGCGTCCGGTTTCCGCCGCTGCCAGTCCGTCGCGCACCGACTCGTGGCGGTAGTCGGGGACGAACTGGCGCACGATCGCGACCAGCAGCGCGCCGGCCTCCTCGGCGGGAACGGCCAGCAGCAGATCCAGGTGGGTGGCCGCCAGGAACAGGCAGCGGCCGGCCGCGAACCGCAGCGCGCCCGGGCCCAGCGCCTGAAGGCCGTCACCGACCACGATCGACGGCGGATCGCCCGGCTCGGCCCGCAACGCCAGCGGCCCGGCCGCCGCCGGCGAGTTGCGCACGTAAAGGTCGAAGGCGCCGACCCCCAGCTCGGCTGCGACCACGTCGAACGCGGGCCGAGGCGCGGCGCCGCGCGCGCGCCGATCCGCCCGGGCGACGCCGTGCCAGGACAGCCGCTGCGCCAAATCGGCGCCGCCCAGGCTCAAAGCGGGACCGAGGACCCGCAGCAGGTGGCGCACCCCGGACGGCAGCTCGGGCGGGCAGACGCGCTCCTGCAGCTCCGGCTGGCGCAGCGCCGTCAACCGGCGCGCCGGGGGCTCGGGCAGCCGCTGGCCCGACAGGGCGCCCAGCAGCTGCGCGGCCGAGCGCGCCGCGTGCGGGCGCTCGCGCAGGGCCAGCAGCGCGGCCAGCGCGCGCAGGGTCTCGGCTCGCTGCCCGGCCGACCGCGCCACGTCGTGCCGCAGGAGACCGAGCGCGCGATCCAGCACCGCCCGCCGGCCGGCCAGGTCGCGCGACCGTTCCAGCTGCTGGACCAGCGCGCTCACCGCCTCCACGTCGCGAGGCGACTCGTCGAACGCGCGGCGCAGCTCGATCCCGGCGCGGCCCAAATCGCCGACCTGGGTCAAGATCTCGCCCAGCCGCACCCGCGTCCGGTGGCGGCGCGCCGACTCCGGCTCGCAGGCAACCAGCCGTTCGGTGACCGGCAGCGCGCGCTTGATCTCGCCCTCGCGCAGGTAGAGGTCGGACAGCGCGCGCAACGCCTCCACGTTCTGCTCGTCGACGCCCAGGGCCCGCTCGTAGGAGGCGGCCGCCCGCTTGGGATCGGGCACGTGCGTGGAATAGATCTGCCCCAGCCGAAGGAAGATCCGGCAGCGGGTGGCCGCGTCCCGCTCGACGACGGCGCGCCGCAGGTAGATCTCGCCCGCCTCCGCCCATTCCTGCCGCTCCCACAGAAGCTCCGACAGCGCCTCCAGCGCGCGCGGATGTTCGGGCTGCTTGCGCAGGACCGCTTCCAGCTCGCCGCGCGCGCCGTCGGGATCGCCCAGCTCGCGGGCCAGCAGCGCGGCCCGCGCCAGGCGCAGAGACGTCACCTCGAACGGGTTCTGCGCGACGTCGATGCGCGCCGCCAGCGCGGCCGCCAGCGCGCGCGCGTCCCCCTGCTCGGCCAGCAACGAGCGCAGGCGCTCGAACGCCGCCTCGTGCGTGGGATCGGCGGCCAGGGCGGCCCGCAGGTCGGCCAGCGCGCGGGACCGCGCCGGCGGATTTCCCTCCAGCGCCAGCGCGGCGCCCATCAGCAGCGCGCGAACGCGGTTCTGCGGCAGCGTCAGGCAGGAGGCCTCGACTTCGGCGGCCGCCGCGGTGGCCAGCGGATCGCCGGAGCGCGCCGCGGCCAGGCGCAGCGCGCGCGCCGCCGGCAAGAAGGTGGGGTCGGCGCCCAGCGCCGCGCGCCGGCGGTCCGCCGCCGCGGTGGCGTCGCCCCGCTCCACCACGAC
>JAICYS010000255.1 GCA_025934105.1 Myxococcota bacterium
CGCCCGCCGGCTCTCCCCGCTCCCCTCGTATCGGGCCACCAGAGCTGCCCAGAACCGCCTCTTCGCTTCTCGCTGCTTCATGCACGCGACACTGCCTGGCGGCTACGCCTGTCGGTAGTCGTCTTCGGTCGGACGGTTACACCGCGGCGCACGACACCTCTCGAAGCTGATCGCGATCTGACGCGCCAAGCGGGGGGAATCCAGCGTCGGCCCCGGCGCACCCGGCGTCACGCGCACCCAGACAGGTGGGTGGCCGTGGCGCGCGTTTCGCTGACCGTAGGAGGCCAGACGGCCATCGATCGAGATGTCGGCCTGAAAGGGTTCGATGCCGGCGAGCTGCGCCGCGCGAGGGCCGGATCCCCTCGCGCCGGCGGCGGCGCACCGGGCTGGTCAGCGAAGGGCCAGGGTGCTCGCGCGCCACCCCGGCGAGCTCCAGCGCTTGAACGCGACCAGCCTGTCTGCGGTGCTGGCCCACTTGTCGACCCTCAACGTCGGCACGTCCACCACCTGAAACCGGCGGCTGGGGCGCCCGTCGCCGTCCGCCTCGCGAACCACCAGCAGTTTGGCGCCGTCGGGCGAGAACCCAGCTGCTTCGACGTAGCCCGCGCCCCTGTCGGGATCGGCGCTGGAGGGCGCCAGCGTGTCGAACGTCCAGCTCGCACCGTCGCCGCTGCGGCGGAGCACCCACAGCTCGGTCCAGGAGGGCAGCGGCTGCACCGCGATGGTGGCCAGCCGTGCCGACGCGGACCAGCGGAGCGCGTTGGTCCAGATCACGCCGAAGGTGCAATGCTCGCCGAGGACGGCGCGCCTGCTGTCGACCACGCGTAAACAGCTCTCGCCCGGCGCGCGCGGCGAGACGGTGAGCGCCACCGGACGGGCCCGGGTGTCGCGGGGGGCGGCTTCGGCGGCCCAGCGCGAGGCGCCCACACGGACCGCCGTGTCCTCGTAGAGCGCGCCGTCCTCGGGCGCCAGCACCCCGCGATCGGTGAGCGCCAGCTCGCGCACGGCGCTCGCCTCCGCGCGGGCCGCCACCTCGGGCTGCCCCTGGCGGGCCTGGTCGAAGGCGTGCCAGGCGAACGCCTGCGCCCGCCGCAGCCGCACCCGCCCGAGCAGCGACGGCGGCAGCGCGCGCTCGGCCACGAAGTCGATCGAGGTCAGCGCTTGCAGGCGCCGGTCGTTGAAGGCCCGGACGACGGCCGGCGGCGCGGCCGGATCCGCGCACCGATCCACCGACAAGAACAGGGCGGCGCGGGCGCGCTCGGCGGGCGCGGCGCCCGGGGTGGCGAGGACGCGCTCCCAGGCGTCGCCGTCGTAACAGAGCCGCGTGCGGGTGTCCGTGGGACCTGGCTCGACCACCTTGAAGCGAACGCCGTAGCTGGCCGCGACCTCCAGCTCGCCGGCCAGCACCGCGTCGCGCGAATCCAGCCGGCGCGCCGAGGCCCGCCGCGCCAGCCGATCGGCCAGGGTGCCGATCGCGGCCAGCAGCTCGCTCGGGTCTTCCCCGGCCGGCAACGCCCGCAGCGCCAGCGCCGCGTAGCCGATGCCCAGCGATTCGAACCCGGCGGCGTCGCGCAGGAACCGCACCACCGCGGTCAGCTCGGGCGCCGAACGGCCGTCGGCGGCATAGACGCGCACCTGGGCGGGGCGCACGTAGCCGGCGCGCTCGTGCCGGTGGTCGTAGACGCGCAGGAAGCCCGCGCTCTCGCCCCGCACCTCCAGCCAATCGCCCCGCCAGAGGGTGGCCTGGGCGGGCGCGTCGTCGCGGGGCGCGTTGCGCAGCACCGCCGGGTCTTCGGCCACCAGCGCGACCAGCAGCACCACCGCCGCGGTCATCACTCGCGCTCCGCGTCGTCGCTGGCGGCGGCGGCCGGCGTGGCGTTGCCGTTCGCGGGAGCCGGGCCGCGCGCCTGCGCCTGCATCCCCAAGAGACCGCCCGCGAAGAACCCTCCCGCCGACGGCGGCGCCACGATCACCTGGATCTTGTCGGACAGCTTGTCGGCCAGCGTCTTCTGGATCAGCAGCGGGTTGCGGGCGATCAGCACCGAATCCCGCTCGAGCTGGGCGCTGTTCGCCTTGCCGGTCGCCTCGATCCGGTACGCCTCGGCGTCGGCCAGCTTCTTGCGCGCCTCGGCCTCGGCGGCGGTTTCGATCTTGCGCGCCTCCGCGTCGCCCTCGGCGTCCGTCAGGCGCTGCACCTTGCGCGCCTCGGCCTCCAGGCGGCGCTGCTCGATCTCTTTCTCCTTGAGGGGCAGCACGTGCTTCATCGCCTCCTCCCGCGCCTTGGCAGCGATGATCTCCTCGGAGGCGGCGGTCTCGGCGGCCTTCTCGCGCTGGACCTTGGCCGCGTCGGCGTCCAGCTCGGATTCTTTGACGCGCTTTTCCTTGAGCTGCAGGGTGTAGCGCATCTTCTCGGTGGCCAGCTCCTCGGACAGCATCCCCTCCAGGCCCTTGCGGTACTGCTCGGGCAAATCGACGTTCCCCAGGTAGACCGAGCGCACGGTGATCCCGTCCTTGGCCAGCAGGCCGCGCAGCTCGCTCTCGAGGTCGTCCTGAATGGCGGCCCGCTGGTCGGTGAAGATCTCGCGCACGGTGTGCCGCGCCAGCGCCCGGTGCAGGACGCCGTCGACCACTGGCTCGATCAAGTCGTGCCCCACGTCGGCCGGCAGGCGCCTGGCGACCTCGCCGACCCGCGCCGGGTCGACGGCGTAGCGGACGGTCACCGACACGCCGACCGACAGCCCCTCGACCGTCTGAAACGGGGCGGCGCCCTCCGCGGTGGCGCTGGCCTGCGGCCGGTAGACCTGGTCGCGCAGCGAATACCGGCGCAGCTCGTGCACCAAGGGCAGGACCAGCGCCGGCCCCTCCGGGACGACGGTCAGCGCGCCGGTCAGCCGGTTGATGCGCACGCCGACCTCGCCGGCCGGCACCACCTGAATCGGCGGCCGCAGCACCAGCAGCAGCACGGCCCCGGCGATGAAGCCGGCGGCCAGGTAGCGCCGGTGGCGGGGGCTGCCGAACACCTCCAGGCAGCCCAGCACCAGGGCGGCGCCGGCGGCCCGCCCGAAGACATAGGTCCTGCGGGCGGCATGTTTGATCCGTTCGCGGAGCGAGCTCATGGCATCTCCTTTGGTTGGTGGGGTCACGAGACGGTGAAGGTCACGCCGGCCAGGCGGCGCCCGTCGGGGGCGAAGACTTCGACGGTGGTTCGGCCGGCCTCGACGCGGTGGCGCGACCAGGTCCGCCAGCACCGGTCGTCGCCCACCGGCATGTAGTGACGGGCGAGCTCCTGGCCGTCGCGCGTCCAGACGTGTTCGATGAAGCCGGCGCCGTGTCCGGCGATGACGGTGTGCGCGTAGATCCGCTCGCCGGCCGCGAAGGGCCGATCGCCGTCCACGGCGTCGCGGTTCACGATCCGGCGCCCCAGGGTCAAGGTGGCCTCCGGCTGGGCGGCCGGCTCGCCCGCGAACGCCCGCGCCGACATCAAGAATTCGAGTCCGGTCATGCCGGCGGCGAATTGCAGCCGCCGTGCCGCCGCGGGGGCCGCCGCATTTCGGCCGGCCGGGCGGGTCCGGCGGCGGCGTACTCTATGTTTTCGAGTCTCGATTCTGTAGAATCAGACACCACCGATGGACCCTGGCGCCTGGCTGGCCCGCGTGCGGCACGACCTGGTCAAGCGGCTGGTCTGGCCGGCCCGCGACCGGCGCGACGCCGGGGGACCGGTGCTGCCGGGCGAGCTGGTGGCCGCGCTGGTCGACGACGAAGGGCGCCCGACCGGCGCGGCGGCGCTGTGGGCGGCGCTGGCCGCCGAGGCGCCCCCGCGCGCCGACCTGCCGCCGTTCGCGCACGCGCTGGAGCGGGCGGCGGCCGCCGCCGTGGCCGGCGACCTGGACGGCGTGCTGGCGCTGGAGCCGGCCTTGGCGGCGCTGGCCCGGTCCTTGGAAGGATCGCCGCGCTGATGCCGCGCCTCCTGGTGATCGACGACCGCGACCAGACCGTCGAGATGGTGCACCGGCAGCTCCCGCATTTCGAGACGGTGACCCGCTGCGACCGGCGGATCCCCTGTCAGGTGTGCGAAGAGCGGACGCGCGGCTGCCCGCTGCGCTGCGCGCACGACTTCGCGCAGGCGGCCGAGGTGCTGGCGCGCGCCCCGGCGCTGCCCGACCTGGTGGTCCTGGACCTGCACTTCGCGCTGCCCGAAGAGCGCCTCTTGCCCGAGGACAAGTCCAGCCTGCCGCCCGATCCCAAGGCCCGCCGGACCGCCCTCGAGGGACTGCGGCGGCGGCAGGGGCTGCTGATCTTGAAACGGCTGCGCGCGCTATATCCGGCGCTGCCGGTGGTGATGCTGACGACCACCGGCTCCGATCTGGGCGCCGAGCGGCCGGACGACGCGCTGGTGTACCTGTGCGAGAACGAGGTGGTCGACAGCCGCAGCCTGGCGGCCGAGATCTCGCGGGCGCTGGCGCTGTCGCACACCGCGCAGGAGGGGCCGGTGTTCTGGGGACGGGCGCCGGGCATGACCGAGCTGCGCCGCCAGCTGGAAGGGCTGGCCCGCTCGCCGCTGCCCTTGCTGATCGAGGGCGAGACCGGCACCGGCAAGAGCTTCCTGGCCGAGCACGTCATCCATCCGCGCTCCGGCGCCAAGGGGCCGCTGGTGGTCACCGATCTGTCGACGGTGCCGCCGTCGCTGCTGGCGGCGCACCTGTTCGGCGCCCGCCGCGGCGCTTACACCGGCGCCGTCGAGGACCACGCCGGCGTGTTCGAGCAGGCGCACGGCGGCACGCTGTTCGTCGACGAGATCGGCAACCTGGACCTGGACCTGCAACGGCAGCTCTTGCTGGTGCTGGAGCGCGGCCAGGTCACGCGGCTCGGCGACACCAAGCCCCGTCCGGCGGCGCCGCGCCTGGTGGCCGCCACCAATGCGGACCTGGACGCCGCCGTGCGCAGCGGCCGGTTCCGGCCGGACCTCTTCATGCGGCTCAATCCGGCCACGCGCCTGCGGCTGCCCCCGCTGCGCGAGCGGCGCGCCGACCTGCCCGACCTGGTGCGCTTCGCGTTTCTCGAGGCGCTGCGGTCCGAGCCGCTGCGGCCGCTGGTGCGGGCCTATCTGGCGCGCTTTCCCACGCCCGACGGGTTCGACGAGTCCCGCAACGAGGTGGTATTCGGGCGGCCCCGCGCCGCCGTCGCCCGCCCCGACGCTTTCACGGTGTTCATCAGCCGCGAGGCGCTGGCGCGGCTTGGCGCCGCCGAATGGCCGGGCAACCAGCGCGAGCTGAAGCTGCTGGCCGCCAACGCGGTGGTGTTCTGCCTGACGCAGCACCTCGACGCGGGGGAGATGGCCCAGGCGGCGCGCGCGCCCGCGGTGCTGGACGTCCCCGATCCGCTGGTGGCGCGCCTGCTCGGGGGCGAGCCGCGGCGGGCGCCCCGCGGGCGCGGCCCAGGTCCGTCGCGTTCCGGCTCGCGGCGCATCGAAGTCGATCTCACGCCGCAGGGGAGCTTTTCCCGACTGTCGGCCGACGTCGAGCGGCAGTACCTCCGGGCGCTCTACGAGGCCTGCGCCGGCGATCTGGCGCGCATGGCGCGCGAGCTGCTGGGGCCGCAGGGCACCGCGCGCCAGGTGCATCTGCGGATGAATCAACTGGGGCTGCGGGTCCGCGATCTACGGGGAGCGTCGTGATCGCGGCGCTGCTGCTGTCGGTGGCCGTCGCGGCCGCCGTCGCCGACGGCGGGGTGGAAGCCGCCCCCCAGCCCGCGCCGGCGCCGCCGCCCGCCGCGCAGGGCGTACCGCGCGGGCGCGCCAAGGCCGAACATGCGCAGGCCATGGCGGCGCTGCGGGCCGGGCGCGTCGAGGCCGCCGCGGAGCTGTTCGGGCTGGCCGCCGGGCACGACGCCGGCAACGCCGCCTACGCCACCGACTGGGGCTTCGCGCTCGGCAAGCTCGGACGGCGGGCCGAGGCCGAGGCCGCGTTGCGTTCCGCCGTCGACAAGGACCCGCGGCGGTTTTACGCCTACGTCAACCTGGCCGATCTGCTGGCCAGCGACCCGGCGCGCTGGGAGCGGCGCGACGCCATCGTGGCCTATCTGGACAAGGGGCTGGAGGCGCTCAAGGACGACCGCAAGGGGCGCTTCAACCTGGTGCTGGCGCTGGCCGGCTTCGAGCGGGCGGTGGGACGCACGGCCGAGGCGCGGGCCCGCCTGGCCCCGCTGCTGGAGCCGGGCGCGGCACAGCTCACCCGCCTGCAGCGCAAGCGCGTCCTGGACTTGCTGGACGCGGTGGCGCTGGACGATCGCGCGCGATCGCTCGAGGATTGGCCGCCGCCCGCCTCGGAGCTGGCGCGCCGCCAGGTGCGCGACGCGCGCGAGGCCGAGGACGCCGGGCGCGTCGACGACGCCATCCGCGCTCTGGAGATCGCGGTCAATCTGGCGCCGTCGGACGCGCAGGCCTGGCGGGCGCTGGGGCGGCTGCTGGCGGCGCACGGCGGCGCGCTGGAGGTCGACCGCGCGGACGACGCGCTCCGCAACGCGCTGGCGCTGGAGCCGGGCTGGTCGGACCTGCGCGAGCTGCGCGCCCAGCTGGCCCGCCGCAAGCACGCGGAGTCGGCCTCGGCGCCGGCCCCCCACGCGCCCGCGCCGTCGGACAAGGCGCGCGCGCTGGTCCAGGAGGCGGAGGACTGGATCGACGTCGGCGATCCGATCGGGCTCGGGCGCGATCTGCTGGAGCAGGCGCTGGCGGATTCACCGGCCTTCGTCTCGGCGGCGCTGTCGCTCTACGCGCTAACCGGCACGGTGCCCGACGCGACGGTGGCGGCCCTGCAGGACGACGGGCCGGGGCTCTGGGCGCTAGCGTCCGGGGTGCGCAAGCTGGGCGCCGGCGGCAAGCCGGCCGGCGGGCGGGAAGCGGCCGATGCGCTCGATCGGCTGGTTCGCCCCTGGGTCGATCGGGCGGTCGCGCTGGACGTGCAGGAGGCCCGGTTCGCCCGCGCCACCGCGCGCGCGGCGGCCGGCGATCGGGCGGGCGCGCTCGAGGATCTGGTGGCGTACCTGGCGCGCGAGCCGGCGCCGGCGCACCTGGACGAGGCGCGCGCGCTGCGGGCCGGCCTGCTGGACGGCGGCTCCGAGGGCGCGCGTCCCACGCGCTTGCCGCCGCAGCTGGTGGCGCGAATCCGCCTGGTCGAGGACCGGCCGGACGCGGCCTTGCGCGCGCTTGGGGGCGGCTGCGGGCCGGGGCTTCCGCCCGATCGGCTGTCCGCCATCGGCGTGGTTCACGAGTACGCCGACCGCCGCGCGGACGCGCGCGCCTGTTACGAGCTGGCCGGCGCGGCCGGAGACGCCGGCGCGCTGGCGCGGCTGGCGCGGCTCGACGCCCGCCTTCCCGACGCGGAGCTGCGGGCCGCCGATCGGGGCCTGCTGGACCGCGCCGCCGGGCGGGGAATCGCCGCCGCGCTGTGGGCCCGCGCGCGCCTGGAGCTCGGCGACGGCAACGACGAGGCGGCGCTGGGCGATGCGCGCGCGGCGCTGGCCGGCGCCACCGGCCCGGCCGAC
>JAICYS010000059.1 GCA_025934105.1 Myxococcota bacterium
CAGCAGGTTGTGGATGTGGGCCTGCGCGACCTTCGACGGGTAGCAGGGATCGATCGAGCCGTACTTGCCGCCCTTCTGCCACAGCTCCTCGGAGGTCTCGTCGGAGAAGACGATGTTCTGCTTCTGCAGGCCCAGCGTCTCGAGGTAGGTGCGGAAGAACGGCGCCAGCGTCCAGTTGTTGAGGACCTTGGGAATCCCGACGCGCACCGTGCGCCGCGCCTGCCAGGACTCGGGCGACGACCGGTTGAAGTTGCGCTGGATGGTCTTCTTCTTCACGCCCAGCGACAGGAAGGCCTTTTCGACCACCACGTCGCTGATCACCTGCGTCGCCTCCGGCATCGGCTCCGGATCGTAGAAGTGACGAAAGACCTGCTTCGACTCGTAGTCGACCAGGTTCGGGAACTCCTTCATCAGCTTCTTGCGCTCTTTGCTGAGCGCGATCATCGCCTCTTCGGACTCGACCGTGCCCTTCTCGCAGGAGAAGCCCGAGATGTAACGCGAGGTCCGCCCGTCGGGCGTCTCGGTGTCGATGAAGGTGCGGGCGCAGTTGTTGGGGCAGAAATGGCAGCGCGTCGACTCGTCGTTGACCGCCTGGAACTTGAGGTCGATGGCGGCGTCGATGCCGATGAAGGTCGAGAACCCCTTGCGCATGACCACGCGGCGGGTCTCCATGGCGGCGCCGATCGCGCCCGCCTCGCCGGTGTGCGGGTGGACGAACACCTCGGCGCCCGGAACGCGCGCCTTGATGTAGTCGACCTGCGCCTTGAGGGCCGCCAGGTTGTGCTGCGTGCCGCCCTGGAGCACGAACTTCTTGCCCAGCTCCGCCATCCGCGGAATCTGGACGACGTACTGCCAGACGTTCTTCGGAAGCACCTGCGCCAGCCCCGCCAGCAGCTCCTCCTTCGAGAAGCCCTCCTTCTGGAAGTTCACCCGGTCGGAGTCGAGGAAGACGGCGCAGCCGTAGCTGAACTTGGGCGACAGCTTGGCCTCGAAGGCGACGTCGGCGTAGTCGGTCACCTTGACGCCGAACTGATCGGCCATCGCCTGCAGCAGCATGCCGTTCCCGGCCGAGCACTGGTTGGACAGGCGGAAGTTGCGGATGTCGCCGTTCTGCATGAACAGGACCTTGATGTCCTGCCCGCCGATGTCGCAGACGACGTCGATGTCGCCGAAGTAGTGGGTGGCCGACATCATGTGGGCCACGGTCTCGACGATCGAGGTGTCGGACTTCACCGACTCCTTGAGCACGTCGGCCGCGTAGCCGGTGGCCCCGAAGCCCTTGACCTCCATGATGGCGCCCTGGTCGGTGATGTACTTCTTGAGACCGGCCAGGATCTCCTTGGTGTCGGCGATCGGGTTGCCCTTCGAGAGCATGTACGACTTCTTGAGCAGCTCGCCCGTGTCGTAGTCGATGAGGACCGCCTTCGACGAGGTCGAGCCGCCGTCCATGCCGATGACGACCTTGACCACCTGCCCCGGCGCGAA
Organism: Myxococcota bacterium; assembly: GCA_025934105.1. Lineage (GTDB taxonomy): Bacteria > Myxococcota_A > Polyangia > Fen-1088 > Fen-1088 > JADGRB01. The sequence continues at coordinate 1,486 of JAICYS010000059.1, forward strand.
CGTCGCGTCCTGAAACTTCGGGATGGTGTAGAGCTTCTTGAACTCCTCCAGCTCCGCCTTGCCGTTGTCGGCGCCCTGCGTGAGCAGCGGCGGGCCCGCGGTCTCGCCGAGCCGCGCCGCGCGGCCGTTGAGGATGAAGTCCTTGAGCCCGTCCATCCCCTTGTAGACGCCGACCTCGGCGTTCTCGTAGAGGCCGTAGACCACCGCGCCGTAGGCCGCGTAGTACTGCGCGTTTTCGGGGACGATGATCAGCTCTTCGATCGGGACGTCCTTGGGATAGGCGTAGCCGCGATCGCGCCAGGTCTCGGGGATGCGCTTGCGCCAGCAGTCGCGCAAGAACGGCAGGTACGTGTTGGGGCCACCGAGCAGCAGCACCTTGTGGCGCAGCGTGTTCCCGCGCGTCAGCACCGACAGGTTCTGCATGACGATCGCGTCGGCCAGCGAGTTCATGATCTCGATGGACGGGATCCCGTTCTTCACCAAGTTGACGATGTCGGTCTCGGCAAAGACACCGCACTTGGCCGCCACGTGGTGCAGCTTCGAGTCGTCGAAGCCGATCTTCACGACCTGTTCGTTGGGCAGGCCGACCTTGATGACGCACTTGTCGATGGTGGCGCCGGTGCCGGAGGCGCACTTGTCGTTCATCGAGGTGATGGCGGTCTTGCCGCCGGTCTCCTCGTTCTTCTTGAAGATGATGATCTTGGCGTCCTGGCCGCCCAGCTCGCAGACCGAGCCGACGTCGGGATGAAGCGTCTCGACCGCCAGGGTCACCGCGTTCACCTCCTGGACGAACTTCGAGCCCAGGTGCGGCCCGATCGGCGCGCCGCCCGAACCGGTGATGAAGGTCCGAATCTGGTCGTTGCGCAGGTTCGGGAAGGCGGCCGCGATCCGCTCCAGGAACGACAGCACGAACTCCGCCTGCTTGGTCTGATGCCGCAGGTAGTCGCTCCAGAGGATCTCTTTGCTGACCGGGTCGACGACCACGGCCTTCACGGTGGTCGAGCCGACGTCGATGCCGACCGCGACCGCTTCAGTCCGAGGATTCACCGGCGACGCATCTGCAGCCACGCATGCTCCCTTGCAAGAGACCTGAGACAAATAGACTGACACTTCAGTCTTTGGCTCGGCGACACTGTAGTCACAGCCGAGGTGAAGATCAAGCTCGGGTCTCCCCGCGAACCGCGGGGCCGGGTCTCTGGCGCCCTTAGGACGCCGTTGCCTTACCGCAACGGTGAGCGGCAGCGAACCATGCCCGACGACGTGCCGCCCGCAGGCGGCCTAGACGACGCCGGCGGCTTTGGGGGCGATGCGCAGGATGGTGCCGAAGACGTCGCCCGTGGCGGGGTCGAAGCGGGGGTCGACGAAGATGCGGGTGACGTCGAGGCGGCTCATGGCGGCGATCCCCTCCTCCGAGACCAGCTCCTTGGAGGCCACGCCGATCGGCTGGAGGTCCAGCTCGGTCCCGATGGCGGCCGCAAAATCGACCGCCGCCTGGCTGGAGGTGAAGAAGAACCCGTGCGGCCGGCGGCACCACATGTCCTGGCCGCTCTGGGTCAGGTACCAGACCCGGTCCGGCAGGAGGGAGACGAAGTCGGGAATCTCGGGTTGCGCCATGACGGTGCGGCCAGGTTAGGCGATGCCCGCCGCGCGCGCGAGCGCTTCGAGCGCGCTGGCGAAGAATGGCCCGCTGACGGCCATCGGCTCTTCCCCGGCGACCTCCAGGACGAAGTAGTCGTTCGGGATGACGTCGCCGTATCCCATGACTTGAAGCACCCGCACTGTCCCCGCCGCACCGTCCGCGCGCCGCAGGACCGCCCGACGATCATCGGCGGCCGGCGGCGGCATGTCGACGGCCAATGGCCTCCCATAGCGCCCGAAGATCGCCAGCACCGCGGCGGGAGACATGGCGGCCATGCGCACGAACGTGACCGCCAGGCCGTCTTCCTCCGAGCTGGCGGTCAAGCCAGGCAGCCCTTGAGCATGAACGCGATCATCTCGTGTCCGACCTGCGTCATCTCGACCGGCGGCGGATCCTGCTCGACGAACGCCCACTGAACGACCTCTTTGATGCTGCCGAGGACGCAGCGGGCGACCACCTTCGCATCGCACGGGCGAACCACGCCCAGCTGCCGCCCGGTGTTGAGCGCGCCCATGATCATCGTTTCGATGCGGCCGTAGAACTCGGAGAGCTTGCGATCGAAGTCCGCGTCGATCCCGACCGCTTCCCGCAGCAGGATGCGCGCCATCTCCCGGTTGTCGAGCAACGTCTTCAGGACGCGATCGACGATGCCGTCCATCTGAGCGACCGGAGCCGGCGCGTCCGGACCGACCTCGATCCGCTTGACCTGCGCCTGCAGCATCGCCACCAACCCGTCGAGCAGCTCGTCGAAGATGGCGCGCTTCGATTCGAAGTAGAGATAGAACGTGCCCCGCGCGATGTCCGCCGACTCGATGATGTCGTGGATGCTCGTGTCGTGATACCCCTTCTGCGAGAAGAGCCGGCGCGCCACGGCCAGCACGGCCAGGCGGCGCGACTCACGCAGCCGTTGCGCGCGCGACACGCGGCCGTCGACTTTGGGCTCCTCGGTCACGCCCCTCCGCCAGCGGCACGCAAGCGCTCGGGCCAGGCGGCCGCGTCAGCCAGGTGGCGCCCGTCCGGCAGGACCGTCCGGTACCGCGCCAGCAGGCGATCGGCCGCCTCCAGCGAAGTCCGGGCCGCCACCTTGGCGGCGCCCAGCAGCGCGCTGAAGTAAGCGTCGTCCACCACGTCGATCTCCAGCACGCCCGCCGTCTTGTCGAGCTCGATGGCCGCCTCCAGGTCCTTCACCGCGTCGGGGTAGCGTTCGAGCCAGGCGTAGGCGCCGGCCCGCTCGACCAGCGGCGTCGGATCCTCGTCGTCCCGGGACGCGGCGCGGGTGGCCTCCTCGACAGCCTCCGCGTACTTCCCCTCCTGGATCATCTTCGCGGCGAAGCTCATTCCGTAGCGTCCGGCCATGCAGGGCGTGCCTCCTCCACCCGACGGTACCATACGGACGAGACGCGGTTGCGAGGCAGCCCGCGCGCGATCCGGCGCCCGATCCTTGGGGGTACTTCTGCGGCGAAGATGAGTCGAATTCGATCTCGATCTGCCGCGTTGAACCGCAACCGCACACAAACCGGTCGAGCGTTCCCTTTCGGGGTCGATCAGGTGCTTCCGGACGTGACGGATCGCCAAGCCAGGAGGGCCCGGGGCGGCAGGTCGATCGACGGGATTGGAGCCGCCGGGAAGTCGCGTCCTCCGGCCTGTGTAGCCGCGAAGAGCAGCGACTGAATAACTCCAACAATTTCAGCGGCGTGGACGGGACTTGACCGCGCGAGAGACTGACGAGGTCCGCGACCCGCCCCGTCAGACGGCTCGGGAGGGGCTTTTGACTCAGCCCAATCTAGCCAGCCCCTGAACGTCCGGACGCTCCGAAGCGAACGCAACGTGCATTTTTGGCCCACGCGGGGACGTCTTGCCTCGCGTCCGGACGGCTCATCCGCAAAAAGCGCCCGTTGACGAAGGTGGGCCAGGGTGGTTGGCTTCAGGCACCGCCCCCCTTCACGATCGGGAGTTCTCATGCGATCGACGCCGTCCTCGCGGGTCTTCCTTGCCGTCTGCACGATCTCGCTGGCCGCCTGCGCCGGAGTCAAACCGCACGCCGAAACAGGAACCGGCGGCGCGGCGCCGGGCTCGGGCGGTATGGGGCCCGTGTTCGGTACGGGGGGCCAGGCCACGGGGGGATCCGCCGTCATCACCGGCCTCGGCGGCAGCGGCGCATCGTTCGGATCGCAAGGCACCTGTGGAGACGGCATTCGCACGCCCGACGAAGCCTGTGACGACGGAAACGCGGTGGCCGGCGACGGCTGCGCGGCCGACTGCCGCAGCGTCGACCCGGGGTTCGTGTGCGTCCCGGACGGGAAGCCCTGTCACTCGGTCGCGCGCTGCGGAGACGGAATCGTCGTGATCCCCGAGCTGTGTGACGACGGGAACACGACGGCGGGTGACGGTTGCTCACCCACCTGCAAGCTGGAGCCGGGGTGGAAGTGCAGCGGCAGCCCCAGCACGTGCAGCCACACCACCTGCGGCGACAAGGTGGTCGAAGGCACCGAGAGCTGCGACGACGGCAACGCGCTGCCGTTCGACGGCTGCGCGGCCAACTGCCAGAACGAGCCGCAGTGCAAGACCGGCAGCAGCTGCACGTCCCGTTGCGGCGACGGCCTCGTCGTCAACGAGGAGTGCGACGACGGCAACAACGTGAGCGGCGACGGGTGCTCGGCCGACTGCAAGGTCGAGCCGGGGTTCACCTGCGTTCAGCCGATGCTGGGCGACCAGATGACGGTTCCGGCGCTGTACCGCGACTTCCGCGCCCACATGCCGGCGGATTTCGAGCCGGGCGCGAGCGGGCTCACGAAAGTCATCACCGGGCTTGTCCAGTCGACGCTGGGCGCGGACGGCGAGCCGGTTTTGAGCGCCACCCCTCCTCCCGCCAACGCCCACATCACCAGCGCGGCGACGTTCTCCGAGTGGTACCACGACACGTCCGGCGTGAACCACACCACCGCCGGCACGCTGACGCTGTGGAACAACGGCAAGGGCGCCTACGTGAATCGGTGGGGCCCGAACGGCGAGCAGTGGCCGGTGACCGTGACGGCGTATTACTGCGGCAACGTCGGCGACGAGCAGACGGACGCGACCACCGGGTTGCCCATCCCGTGCACGTCCAGCACCGCCGCGCCCGGCAGCACCGACTGCGACAAGTACGACGCCATGGGCTACATGCAGACCGCCTGCACCGCGAAGAACGGCAGCTACACCGCCACCTACCAGGAAGCGCTGCTGGACGGGACGCCCACCTTCTTCCCGGTCGACGGCGACAACTTCACGCCAGCCAGCGAGCGGGTCGCGGCAACCATCCCTCCGCCCTACGACCCGAGCGCGAGCTACCCGCCGGAAGCTGGGTCGCCCAAGCACAACTTCAGCTTCACCAGCGAGGTTCGCTACTGGTTCCAGTACGACCAGACCAAGAGCTACACGCTGGACTTCACCGGCGACGACGACGTGTGGGTGTTCGTCAACCGCCAGCTCGCGGTCGACCTGGGCGCCATCCACACCCCCGTCAACGGTTCCGTGACCTTCGGCGCCGGCGCACGCACCAACTTCGGCCTGACCAACGGCCAGGTCTACGAGGTGGCGGTGTTTCAGGCCGAACGACAGACCACCGGATCCACGTACCGCCTGACGCTGAGCGGATTCAACGCCGCGCCCAGCCAGTGCACGCCGACCTGCGGCGACGGCATCGTCTCCATCGGCGAGGAGTGCGACGACGGGAAGGACAAAAACACCGGTGCCTATGGCGGGTGCACAGCGGATTGCAAGCTGGGCCCCTACTGCGGCGACGGCATCGTCCAGCCCGAGTTCGAAGACTGCGACGACGGAATGAAGATCGTCCTCGAGGGCGCTTGCCCGTCCGGCTGCCGGCACCTGAAGATCGACTAGTGCACCGCTAGTGCACCGCCGTCGAAATAGCGTCAACGCCGAGGCCGACAAGCCGCGGTGGACGCGAGGCGCGACGACGAGGAATACCCGTAGGTATTGTGAGGAGAAGCAACGAAGCGTCCGGCGCGGATCGTCGACCGAACGTGACGCTATTTCGACGGCGGTGCACTAGCCGTCAGGCGAGCTCCGATCCTCGCCGAAGCGGCAGGGGTGCTCTTCGGGCAACAGACAGCCGGTATCCTCGGGCGGCTTGCCATGAGGTCGCCGGTTCTGTCTCAGTCCCCCTGCCCTTGAATCATGGCTTCAGCTCGCTTGAGATCGTCGAGCGCGGCGGGGTCGTTGGGCTGCAGACTTACTGCCATGCGAAATTCCGACACCGCCTCCGCAAGACGATGGGTTTCGGCCAGGACGATGCCCAGACCGGTATGGGCGCCAGCCAGCGACGGGGCGACCTGGACGCACCGTCGGAACACTGCTTCGGCCTTCTGGAACTGCCCGGCCGCGGAAAGCGCGTTCGCCTGATTGAAGAGGTACGTCGGAGAATCCGGATCGATTTGGACCGCCCTCGAGAGGACCTCCAGCGCGCGATCCGGCTGATTCATTTTCATCAGGACGATTCCCAGGTTGGTCAAATCGTCTGCCGTCATCTCCGGCATCTTGACGGCGTGGCCAACTGCTTCCTCGGCCTGGGCAGGCTGCCCCAACCCGACATAGACCTCGGCCAGGTTGATGTACGCCTTGGCGCGAGTTGGATCGCGCGTGATGGATGATTTGTAGTCAGCCAGCGCGGCAGACAAGTCGCGATTGGCCAGCTCCGTGTCGCCCAGGTTGTTGTAGGCAAATCCAGCGGCGGGATTGACCTCGATCGTGTGCCGCAGAAACTCGGGGCTCGTCAGCCAGTGCCGGCTCTGAGTGAAGGACAATACGGCAAGCGCGACCACTGCGATCGCGACACCGCGAGCGGCGAGCGTGGGGCGCTCCGCCGCCTCGCTCGCGTCGGCGATGACCAGCCCGACGCCGATGAGTGCCAGGTAGGCGTACCGATCTGCGACCGTGGAATACGCCTGGTACGCGAAGGGGACCAGCCCCAAGGTCGGTAACAAAAACGCTACCACCAACAAGCCACCGAGCCAGGTCAGCGGACGTCGCCGACGGCCCAGGTAAGCGCCCAGGAGCAGACCCGCTGGCACAATCCAGGTCAGATATCCCCATCCGCGTGACATGAGCCAGCTCGGCGTGCGGCCGTAGTCCACGCAGAGGTTGATCGGCACCACGGTCTTGAACAGGTAGAAGGCAAGCGCGTCGCCGGCGATGAAGGGCCGCTGCCACGACAAAGACTGGGCCGCAGCCGGAATCGACTGGGTCGATCGAGTTATGCAGATCAACGGCACGACGGCCGCCGACCAGATCGCCGCGGCGACGACTGTCCTTCGCCACGCCGTGCGGAAGACCACCCGATCGATTGCCACGGCGACGAGGGGCAGCGCCGCTGCGCTGGGTTTGCACAGCATCGCGCAGCCCACCAGCAGGGCGGACAGGGCGAGCAGTCCGCGAGACGCGACCTGATCCATTCCCCGCCGCGACAACACGAAAGTGTTCAACGCCAAGAGCGCGAAGGTCGCACTCGTCACGCCACGAAGCTCGGAGATCCAGGCAACGCTCTCCACCTGCAGGGGATGCAAAGCGAAGACGAGAGCGCAGATCCAGGCTGCTCGCGTACGCCCGGTGAGGTGACGTACGAGTGAGAAACAGAGCCAGGCGTTCAGGGCATGGAGCGCAACACTCACGAGGTGAAACGCCATCGGGTCGAGGCTGACGGCAGCACCGAGCGATGTGTCGAGGTGCGCCGGAGTTCTTGCCACCCCGGCGATCGCCGCGAGAATGCTGTACGCGAGCGGCACGTACAGCTGCTGATAGGCGTGTGCCCACAATCGACCGACACTCTGAAAGGTCGGGGGATTCAAGAACGGATTGGCGTAGACCTGAAAGTCATCGTCGAACAGGACAAAGCCCGCCGACACGATCCGAGAGAAGACGACTGCGACCGCCAAGAGGAGCAAGAGTGCCGGCCAGCGCAGAAACCATGGCCTGGACGTCCGGCCTTGTTCCCAAGGCGGACTCACCCGCTCGGCATCTCCCACCGGTCGCTGGTGGCGCGTGGCGGCGCCCTTTCGGCGGCGCGTCGCCGCCGAGGACTTCGGACGTCCCATGGTCACGGGCAGTTTGACAAGGAGAGGTGCTTCGGCGCAACCAGGTTCTCCGTCGGTGACATCGCGAGATTGCCCCCCACCATGCTTTCCTTCAGCACCGTCCTCGACCTTGGCTGACGGATGACCTGGCGTTCGTGTTTTCGACACGACGGGCGCGCTCGCAGCCCGAATGGCGGTTCTCAAACCCCATGGAAAGGCGTACAAGCAAGGGCCACGGAGGCATGGGCTCGCACGCCACCACCAGACGCCGGAGAGGTGCGCCCACGCCGGTGGAGGCGGATCCAGAGCCGGCCACCAAACTCGACTGGCGAGTGCTGGCTGCGATTCTGGTGGCTGCGGCTGTCCCGCGCGTCGTCCTGGCCATCGACGATCAAGGGATCTTTTGGCCGGATGAGATCTTCCAATCACTGGAACAGGCACACCGGGTGGTGTTCGGGTATGGATTCATTCCTTGGGAGTTCCAGCAAGGCGCGCGCTCTTGGCTCTTCCCCGGCGTGTTCGTCCTGCTGTGGAAGTTGGCCGCGGGGGCAGGAGTGCACTCGTCCATCGCGCTGGTCGTGCTGGCCAAACTCTTCATGGTCGCGCTTGCTGTGGTAGGAATCTATGCGACCATCCGAATCGCCCAGCATCTCGGCGGCGCGACAGCGGGTGCCTTAGCAGGCGTCCTCGCGGCCGCATTTCCGGCGTCACTCATCTACGGACACCGCTGCATGACCGAGATGGCGAGCGGGCCTGTCCTGGCGCTCGCAGTCTGGTTGTGGCTCCGCGGGAGTCGACGTCCGATGTTTCTAGCCGGCCTGCTTTCCGGGGTGGCTGTCTTCCTGCGGTACCAGAACGGCCTGGTGGCGATCGGCCTGCTCATCGCTTTGCTCGCATCCGTGCGTCGGCGGGAAGCGATCTTCTTCGTCGCAGGGGCAGCGAGTGGTTTCCTCGGGGGAGCGATCCTCGACTTGATTACATGGGGCGGCCCCCTTCATTCGTTGCACGCGTACCTTGCTTACAACCGGGCGACATCGAGCGCCTACGGTGTTTCTCCCTGGTCCTACTATCTCGAGACCGCCTGGAGCTCCACGGGCATTTCTTTACTAATTCTCGCAACCGGGCTTCTCGCTGCATGGCGAAGGTCGCGCGCGCTTGTCGCCATCGTGATCGCATTCGTGGTCGTGCACTCCCTTGTTCCCCACAAGGAGTACCGGTTCCTGATGCCGGTAGTTCCCGTCGCGCTCGCGCTCTCCGGCATAGGTCTGCACACGCTGCTCGCGTGGATTCGTGACAGCCTTGACTGGGTGCGCCCCCGTCTGGCGGCAGTGGTGGTGGCGGCTGTGATGGTCGTGCTAATGACCGTCCAGACCGTTGGCGCGACGTTTGCCAGCACCGGGCAATGGGCTGATCAGCCCGATGGAGCAGAGCCGGTCTGGCACCACTCGGAGGGAGCGAATCTGGGACTGGCTGCGGCCGGACGACGTGATGACCTCTGCGGAGTCCTGCTGGCAGGTCTTGGCGCCGTCTGGTCCGGTGGATTCACATATCTTCACCGGGACGTCCCGTTCCTGGACTTCGAGAATGCACCGAACCCGGGAAGTCTCCTTCCGTTTGCCAACTACGTGATCCTTGCGCCGGGCATCGAACCGCCGCCTGGCTATCTGCCGGTTCAGGACTTTCGCGGATGGTCACTGCGGCGGCGGGACGGAACATGTGCGCCGGCGCCAGGGTTGACCCGCGAACTGTCTAACTGATCGAGGACTTCTTCCGGGAATCAGCGCGCGAGTTTCACCAGCGAGAAGCCCGTGGCCCGACCGGAGGTCGGATCCGAGCTGACATTGATCCAATAGATCGCCTGTGCGTCCCCCACCAGGTAGGGCTCCGCCGCTGTCGCGTCAGCCATGACGGTCGGGGTGCCAGTGCAACCAGCGGCCGGGCACATCACCCATTGTCCCGCGTTGTTCGCGAAGTAGATGCCCGTGTCGTCGCCCCAAGCGGTGATCCAGCTGTTGGTCGACACCATCGTCCCGGCAAGGAACGAGGGTGCAGAATTTCCGACGCCATTCGGAAGCGAGAGCGAAATCAGCCCAGTGGTGTTGGCGTTGATGTCGCCCGCCACCGCGTAGACTCGTGTCGGGGTCACGATGATCGGAGCATTGAAGGCGACGAGCGAACCGAGACCGACGTTCGCGAGCGTCGAGACACCGCCGGTCCCGTCCTCGGAAGCACGCTGAACAACCGAATTGGTAGGATTCGACGAGCTAATTGCGTAATACCCAGCCGTGTACACAAATCCGCCTGATGCCGCTATGGCGCCGCTGGCCATCGAGAGAACAGGACTGAAACTTTGAAGCGCCGTCTGCGAGGGCGTCCCTTGCTTGGCGAACTGGATGGTGCTGGATGCCCCAGCCCCCGCCTCATCGAAGCACTGCTGCGTCAACGGATCGCACGCAGTCGGATCGCTCGTCGTCGTGTACCAGTCTTGGACCGTACTCGCGCAGTTGCTCGGATTGCACGAAAAGGCGGTGAAAACGCTTCCGCCTTGGCTCGTGTAACCCGACTCTCCGAACAGCGTGGTGTCGCTCGCCCCGAGAAAGCCCGTGCTGCTGTCACCGGCTCTCCGCGTCAGGATGGGGGACAGCGTGATGTTGGTCGCGCTCTTCGGCACGGCATACAGCGACCATGGCGTGGTCCCGTTGCCGGTGACGGTCGTGAACACCGTGGTGCTGTTCAACGCCAGCCCTGTGGCGGTGGTCACGGCCAGGTGAGCGAGTGTAACCGGCAAGCACGCACCATTGGAGCAAATGCCGCCGAGGCAACTATGACCACACCTGCCGCAGTTGGTTTCGTCGTTCGATACATTGGCACAGCCGCTGGGACACGCAGTCTGAGTCGAGGAGCACGTCGCTGGCGACCCCCCACCTCCGGCCATGCCGCCAGTGCCAGGAACCCCACCGGTGGCGCGCCCACCACCGCCTCCAACACCGCCCCCTGTCGCCCCGCCAGTCGGACGTCCTCCGCTTCCACCGGCCATGCCCCCGCTCCCACTTTCGCTCCCGCCAGCCCCCGTTCCACCGGCGCCGCTGGTTGCACCAGTTCCGGCGGTTGCGCCCGTCCCGCCGCCCGTACCTATGAAACCGCCCGTAGCGGCCCCGCCGCTTCCGGCAACACCGGCTCCACCGACGGCGCCCCCACCGCCGCTACCGGCCGAACCTTTTCCGCCAACCCCGGCTGATCCGCCAGCCGCGCTCCCGTCCGGATCGTAAACGGTGCGAGTGGGACACCCCGAGAGCAGCGTCGTTAGCAGCAGGCCTGCAAGAAGTCGAACCATCTTCATGGTCAAGCTTTTCGTCCGGGGGCTGGGATTGTTGCCGAGTTGGAGGTCGTTTACCAGGGTTACTGGACTTCCTGAGGTTCGAGCGCACTCGAAAGAAGAGACCGCAGCCGGACACCCGGCCGTGGGCGGGACAGTTCGGCCGTGACGTGGATGCCCGCATTCACCGGCCTCTACGACGACGAGGAAGTGAGCCTGTTGGCTACGCACGTGGACGCCGATACGTTCATCCGGGATATCGGCGCGAGCTTCGGGTTTTACACGCTGGCCCTCGCGACGATGGTGCCCAGGAACGTCGACCCGATCGCCGTCGAGCCCCTGCCAGCGAACCGCGCTTACCTGGAGTGCAACATCGCCGCCCATGCGGCCAGCAGCAGGGTCAAGGTCGTTTCGGCGGCCCTCGGACGGGAGCAGAGCGAGTTCCGGTTGGTCGCCACCGACCCCGGCGGCTGCGGGAACGCCGTCGCCAGGCGGTCGATTTATCGGGCGACGGCGACGGCGACGGCATCAGAGTCGAGGTAAAGCGCTTGCTACGACGGCGGCAAGATCACCGGCAGGGTCGACAGCCCGTCCGGGGAGCCTGCCAGGAACAGCAGCCCTCCGCCCTTCACGGAGATGACCGCGTCGTCGTAGCCGTCGCCATTCATATCGACGGCGGTCCCGTCGACCAGCTGCAGCCCGGACGCGGCGCCGGCAAACGAGGCGCTGCTGGCGTACGTTCCCGGCTGCTGGGGGTTGCCATACCAGACCGTCTGGGTCGAGACGTCCAGCGCGTCCCAGGCTCCATCACCGTTGAAATCGGCCGGCTGGGGCAGCGCCGCCAGGTTGGGGAGCGGCTCCCCCGAGGACGGCGACAGGCCGCCGGGTCCACCGGGGAAATCCAGCCAAGCCGAGCTGTTCGCCAGCGCCACGAGGTCCGAATAGCCGTCGCCGTTCAGGTCCAGGACGCGAGGCACACCAGGATCGAACCAGGTGGGGGTCGGGGCGGGTCCGCCCATGTAGACGCCCAGGCCGGTTCCGCTCAACACGACATCGGACTTCCCATCACCGTTGAAGTCCCCGCTCGTGACGCCGGTGTTCTGGCAAACGTCGGGGCAACGCAGCTCCACCCAAGGCCCCGGTGGAGGGCCCGATGCGCACCCGTGAATCAGCCAGCCCCCGTAGCGCATGGCGACCGCGAGATCGCCATAGCCGTCGCCGTCCACATCGCCCACGCCCACGGGAACATGGACACTCAAGGGGTATTGCTGGGTATCCAGCGCGACCTGGTTGGCCAGGTCTCCCAGACCACCGATTCCGCCAAATTGAACGACGGCGAAAGGAAGCAGCGCACCGGAGGAGGTCAGGATATCGTGCGGGGTCGCGAAGTCGCTGTAGCCGTCGCCGTTCAGGTCCCCGCCCGGCCCGCCCATGACCCCGTCGAGCTTGGGATTCCCCGGAGGGTGAAGCACCCGCTCCGCCGACGGACCGTGGGGGCCACCGAGGTAAATCGTGATCTGGTCGCCGTAAACGACCGCATCAGGATAGCCGTCGCCGTTGTAGTCACTGAACAGCTCGGCCGCCGTGTTTACAACCGGTGCGGTCGCGGCCGACCGCCGCCGCACTCGAAAGAGCCAGCGATTACTGCCCACGTTCCGCCGGGACGGCCGAATGATCCAAAACCAGTATCCGGGCGGCAGTGGCACGTCCGGCGTGGCCTGGTTGCCAGCGACGGTGGCCCGCCACACCGGGCGGGTGCAGTTCCAGTCGGCGCAGATCTCGACGTCGGTGGTGCCCGCGTCGTCGGCGGGGACGAACGTGAGCGTCGGTTGCGCCGACGCGACGACACTCCCCGAGATGGGCGCCAGCTGGCGAGGCCCGGGAGGCGGCGCTGGACAGTCCCCTGGGAAGCCGACCAGCGGACCGCCCGCGCTGCTTCCGGCGTCCGCCGGCGCAGCACCGGCATCCGGTGATGAGCCCGCATCCGTCGCCGCGGAGCCGGGCGGCTGCGCGACCACCGGGTCCAAGGAGAGCCCGGCCGCCGAGCCGGCCAGGAACACCACTCTCCCGTCTTTCAGCAACATCACCAGGTCGTCGTAGCCGTCGCCGTTCAGGTCGACCGGCAGGACCTGCGACGGGACCTGAACGAGCGTCGCGTCGGGCAAAGCCGTGCCCCTGCTGAACGTCTGGGTCGGCGACGCGGCGTCGCCGTACCACACCGTCCCCTCGTGCAGGTCGACGACGTCCCAATAGCCGTCGCCATTGAAGTCGGCCGTGAGCTGCGAGACCCATTCGGTCGGCAGGGCCTTCGTCGACTCAGCGTCGACTCCCCCGCGGCCGCCAGGCAGATACGCGTACTCTGACGCGTTCGTGAGCGCCAGCAGGTCCGAGTAGCCGTCACTGTTCCAGTCGAGTACGTCTCGGGCCGAGGTGTCGTTCAGCGACACGGCCGTGGGTGCCGTGCCGCCCAGATACAGCATCGTGCCGCCCGCGTCGCTGAAGGCCACGTCCCACAGCCCATCGCCATTGAGGTCTCCGCTGGCCAGGACGCGCTCCTGGCAGTCGCCACACCCCAAGCCCATCCAGTATCCCGGTGGCGGGCCCGACGCGCAGCCGTGAACGAGCAAACCGCCGTAACGGCCGGTGACGCCGAAGTCTCCGTAGCCGTCACCGTCCACATCACCCACACCGACTGGCGCGTCGATGCCCAAGTAGGCAGTGGAGGGCGCCAGCTCGATCTGGTTGGCGGGCGGTCCCAACCCATCGGGCCCACCAAATTGAACGATGGCGAGCGCCGCCGCAGTCGCGCCGCCAGTGAAGATGGCAGCGAAGTCGGTGAAGCCGTCGCCATTCAGGTCCCCGGCCGGAGCGTCGGTGGCCCACTCGTGCGGCCCGGAGTGCAGCACCCGCTGCGGGGACAGACCGTCGGGGCCGCCCAGGTAAATCGTGCTCCCGGCGGCACCGTCGATCGCCGCGTCCGGATAGCCGTCACCGTTGTAGTCGCTGAACAGCTCGGCCGCGGTGTTCGCGACTGGCGCGTATTCACGCTTCCGCGGACGCACCCGGAAGAGCCAGGGGGATGTCCAGGGTCCCTGCTGCCCGGCGTCGCGCACCCGCCAGAAATAGTAGCCAGGCGCCAGGTCGCTTCCGGGAGCAGCGTTCGTACCCGCTCTGGTCGCCTGCCAGACCGGCTGGGAACAGCCGCGATCGGTGCAGATCTGGACGTCGGTGCTGCCGCTGGAGCCAGCCACGAATCGGAGCAGAGGCCGCGAGGACGTGACCACGCTGCCCGAGAGCGGCGCCAGGGCCCGGACACCCCCGGGCGGCGGATCGCAGGTCCCAGTGGGAAACGAGGCCGGTTGGCTCGTTTTCCCCGCGTCGGCCACCGTCCCCGCGTCGGCCACCGTCCCCGCGTCGGCCACACTGACGCCGCCCGCGTCGGCCACCATCCCCCCAGCGCGCGCTGTCCCGGGGGCCGTCAGCTTGGCCGATCCGCACCCCAGCGCTCCGGCCATCCCCAAGGCGCAGATGGCACCTTTCACGCGTCGCATCAGCGCCTCCTGCCTGGAACAGGCGCAACCTAAGTCGCGTCCTGGCACGCGCCAAGAAGGGACGGGCCCAGTCAGCGGACCACTGCATCTACAGTCGGGCGCCGCACGCGAGCCAATCCAGCCGGATCGGGCGTTCGCTTTCGTCGAGGGCTACGGGCGCGTTGCTTGATGGCATCGAGCAGGTCTCGAAGACTTGCGCGCGGAGCCCCTCTGCTTCCACATCGGCGCGCGGCCCGGCCCGCTACGGCCACGACACTCTGATCAAGTTCGGCTCCGAGTCCGCCGCCCGCCCCAACGCCAAGCTGCAGCTGGAAGGCAAGGATACGTCGTCCGCGACGGCGACGTGATCCACTTCAAATTCAACGTCCGAGGGCGATCAACGGCACCACAGCGCGGAGCCCAGCGCGAGGACGGTGGCGTCGGAGGAGACGAGCGGGTCGGAGGGAAAGGACTGAATCAGGGTGCCTGACGCAACGTCGTAGAGCTCGGCTTGCATGTTTCCTCGCAGCTCCCAGGGGCGGCTGCAGTCAGAACCAACGACGACGGTCGAGCCGTCCGCGGAGAAGCTGGCGTACGGGAAGAGGCCGACGCCGCAGCCCTGGCCGCTGCTGATCCTGAACGCCGCCGCTGCCGGCGGCAGGGCCTGCAGGGCGATCGATGCCGAGGGCGTCACAGCCCCGGTGCGCCAGTCGACGGCCCGCAGGCCCGGTCCGTCGTTGACCAGCATCGTGGTGGAATAGGCCGAGGGGTTGAGGATCAGCGCGTTCGAGTCGGGGGAGAAGCCGACCAGCGTCCCCGCGTTGCTGTCGCCGGCCACCTGAGCGACGGTCGCGCCGGACGCCGCGTCGGTCACGGTGACGCCGTGGTCCTTGTCCTGGAGCGCGACCATCTGCCCGCCCGACGACGGGACGGCGCTCACCCAGGTGCTCGGCGCGCCGATGACTTTCTCCTCGCCTGTGGTCGCGTTGCCCAGCGTGACCTGCAGGTAATCGCCGTTCATGGAGAGATAGGACAGCCAGGTCACCCAGTTCCCGTCGGGCGACAGCGCGGGCGAGGTGATGGGCGCCCCGCCGCCCATCACCGGGCCCACCGTCTGGCCGCTGTCCTGGTCATACACCGCCAGGCCGGCGCTGCCGATGGCGAGCAGCCGAGGAGCGGCGGTCGCGAACGTTACAGGGGCCGCGCCGGGCAGCGAGCAGGCCCGCGCGATCGTCTGGCCGTCCGCCGTGTCGATCACTCCCAGCCGCGCGGCTCCCGCCTGGTCCTTGGCCGTCACCAACAATCGGCCCGGGTCGAGTGACCAGAACAGCGGCGTGAAGCCGGGTTGAAGTGGCAGGTCCTGCACCACCGCCCCGTCCGCCAGCCGCAAGAGCTGGAGGTGCACCGAACGGGTCGCCGGATCGTACGTGTCGACGCCGACGGACGTCCCGGTGGCATCCACCCCCAGCACGTCACGGAACGATCCGGCGGGGACGACCGCTTGCAACGGCGCGCCGGTCGTCACGTCGCCGGCGTAGAGCTCGCTCTCCCGAAAGGCCAGCAGGGCAGTCCCGTCGAACGACGCGGCCAGGTTGACCCATCCGTCGATGTCATCTAGCTGCAGCAGCGTGGTCACGTGACCGGTCGCCAGGTCCAGCAGCGTGACCGCGGCGCTGGCCGGCCCGACCGGCGCGTAGTCGTAGCGGGCGGTCACCAGCTTTCGCCCCTGATCCGCGAACAGCACCTGGTCGGCGCAGCACCGCGTCCCGTCGGTGTATCGCTGGACGGTGGCGGTGGCCACGTCGATGACCGCCACGTCCGGTCCCACCGTCGCCGCGACGCGGGTTCCGTCGGACGAGAACGCCAGCCCGCCTCCGTACAGCGAAAATGCCTGACCCAGATCGACGGCCCACAGCAGGGTTTCATCGCGCAGGCTGAACAGGTCGACCTCGCCGTCGGCCTCGCTGCCCGCGACCAGCATGCTGCCCGACGGCGAGACGGCGACGGCCGTGTAGGGGCCGCGACGGCGCGCAAACCGGGCGCGCGCCTTCAGCGTGCGGCCGTCCAGGGCCACCGCGTCCCCCAGCCCGTCCAGAGCCGCGATCAGCGTCGAGTCCGGCGTCACGCCGAGCGGCGACATGGGCTGGCCCCCGACGGCGCGACAGGGCCGATAGGGTCCCAGCCCGGGCAAGGTCCCCGCGATGGCGGCGTGAAAGAACGGGCCGTATTGCACGTCGCAGCCATCGGCCAGCGCCAGGGGCGCAGCCGGGACCGGCACACCGGCATCCGGCGCCGGCGCACCGGCGTCGACTGGCGGCTGAACCGCCGATCCGTCCATGGGGTGCGCGTCCCCGGCGGGGGCAGGGGCCGCATCCGGAACCACCGCCGCATCCGAGGTGGGCGGACGTTCGGAGACCAGGCCGCGCTGCCCGACGCACGCGCTGGCGACCAGCGACAGAGCGGCAATCGGGAACCCCAGCGCCCTCATTGACGGCACCAGAGCGCGGCGTCGAACGCGAGGACGGCGCCGTCGGCGGAGAGCAGCGGTCCATCGGTCGACGGGTTCGGGACCGCCTGGATCAGCGTGCCCGAGGCGACGTCGTAAAGGTCGGTGTACGACAGGGTGCTGGACGCGAACTCGCGGCCGCACTCGGATCCCACGGCGGCCAACCGCCCATCGCTCGAGAAGCTCGCGTAGGGAAGCAAGCCGGTCGTACAGCCGTTGCCGTCGTGCATGAACGCCTGCGCGGCCCCCGGCAACGACTGCACGGTTGGGGACGACAGCGGCTGGGGCGTCCCGGTTCGCCAGTCGACGGCCTGCTGGTTGCCAGCGTCGTCGCTGAAGATCAGCGCGCTGCCGTCGGCTGAGAATCCCGTCGGGAAGACGGCCTTGGAGGAGCGATCGAACTGCGCCACGGTCGCCTGCGAAGCGGCGTCGATGATCCTCGTGAGCCCCGTCTGGGTGTCCATGACGGCGACGAACTGGCCGCCCGAGGACGGGAACACGGCGAAGAACTCCTCGGCCGGTTCGCCGATCGGGCGCTGCTCGCCGGTCAGCGCGTTCACCAGCGTAATCTGCGAGCCGACCGACGGAACCAAGGAGGACGCCCAGGCGATCCAGTCTCCGTCGGGCGAGAAGCCAATCCACAGGGTGGGGGTTCCCGGATCGACCAGCGGCCCCACGGGATCGCCGGAGCGGGCGTCGTAGACCCGCAGGCCGTTGCCGGCCCGGGCCAGCAGCCGCGGCGCGGCGGTCGCGAAGACGTACGGGAACCCGGCCGCCGGCGAGCAGGCCCGCGCGATCGTCCGACCGGCCGTATCGATCACGCCCAGGCGCGTGCCGCCCGACCCGCCGGGGACGGAGGCCGTCACCACCAGCCGGTCCTGGTCCAGCGACCAGGCCGCGACGTTCAGCCCGGGCTGCAGCAGCAGATCCCGCGCGAGAACACCGTCCGCCAGGCGGCGGACCTGCAGATGCGTGCCGTCGGGCCCGTAGTCATTGCTGACGCCCACGTAAGATCCGCTGGCGTCGACGGCCATCACGGACCTGGCCGGGAAGCCGCTGGCGACGGTCTTGGGCGACCCGGTCGCCGTGTCCCACGCGTGCAGCTCGCTGCCTCGGAAGGCCAGCAGGGTCG
The DNA here is from genome assembly GCA_025934105.1 of Myxococcota bacterium. GTDB lineage: Bacteria > Myxococcota_A > Polyangia > Fen-1088 > Fen-1088 > JADGRB01. The sequence continues at coordinate 19,677 of JAICYS010000059.1, forward strand.
TGCTGTCGGAGGACGCGGCCAGGCCCATCGCGCCGGAGAGGTCGTCGACGGCGAACAGGGTGGTCAGCTCTCCGGTCGCGAGATCCAGCAGCGTGATCGCGGGGCTGCCCCACCCCAGCATGTCGTAGGCGTACCGCGCCGTGACCAGCTTCTGGCCGCCGTCGACGAACAGCAGCTGGTCGGCGCAGCAGCGCGTGCCGTCGGCAAACCCCTGGACGCCGCCCGTCGCGACGTTGACGACCGCGACGTCCGGACCGACGGTCACAGCCACGCGCCCGCCGTCCGGCGAGAAGGCGAGCCCCACGGCGAGCGCGTTCATCGGTGGTCCCAGGTCGACGGCGTGCAACAGCGTCCCGTCGTCGACCCGGAACAGATCCAGTTCGCTGTCGCCTTGCCCGCGTGCGGCCAGGGTCGCCCCGGTGGGCGACAGCGCGACGGCCATGTACGGGCCGCGGCGCCGCGCGAACCGCGCGCGCGTCTGTAACGTCGCAGCGTCCAGCACGACCGCCTGCCCCAGCAGGTCCAGCGCCGCGATGCGGGTCCCGTCCTGCGACAGCGTGACGTCGGACAGCGTTTGCCCGCCGGCGGTGAAGCAAGGACGATACGGCCCGTCCGCGGCCCATGTTCCCGGAACTGCCGCCGAGGCGCGCCCATCCAGCTGCGTATCGCAGCCGTCCGCCAGCCCCAGGCGCGCGACGGGCACGCCGGCGCCGCCCGCATCGACCGGCGCGCCCGCGTCGGCCGGCGCCTGCCCGCAATCCACCGCCGGCGCAGGAGCGGAGGCGTCAATCCCCTGCGGCGGCGGCTGCGCGTCGACCGGCGCAACCGGCATGACAGCGGCCACCCCTGCGTCGACGGGGCCGGCCGGAACCAAGCCGCGCTGGCCGACGCACCCGGCGATGAACACGAACAGCAAGACCGCCGACTCGAGCACGGTCATCTGCCCCAAAGCCCCAGCGCCGCCGCCATTCAGACCTCCGCCCTAAGACGCTAATTGCGCCGGGCGCCGGCACAAGGCTGGGGCGCGACCCGACGTCCGTCAAAACTTCGACGTGACGGCCGCGAACGTCATCTTGTCGTTGCTCGCGCAGCCGCGACGACAGCGTGCGGACGAACGACCACAGCAGATCGCAGGCCAGATCGCGGTCGACGAACAGCAGATCGCCCAGGCCCTTCTTGTGCATCACGAACAGCTTGGCGGGCTCGTGAGCGCGCGCGTCGGCACTGCGCGGGAAGTCGTCGATCAGCGCCCTCTCGCCGAAGCGCGTGCCGGCGCGCAGGATCGCCAGCGCCCCCTCGCGGACGCCGGGCAGGGTTGCGGACCGCGAGCCCGCTCCTCGGCCAGCGTCAAACCCAGCAGCAGCTTTCCTGGCCGGAAGAGGTCGCCGCATGCGTTCCACATGCGCTGCGCCAATGGCGTAGGTTGTCGCTGGCGCCACTGCGTCAATGGCGTGCCTTGGTCTTCGTGGGCGACGCGATGAACGCGGTGGCCGAGACGACGTCTTCGCCGCCAAAGCCGATCGGTGGCCGCCCGCGCGCGCAAGGAGGCCAGACCATGACCAAGCTGTTCGACGAGATCTCGGCGGGACTTCGCGAAGCGATCACCCATGCCAAGGGCGGGAAGACGGGCCTGGTGATCCACGAGTTCCGGGCGCCGAAATTGGACGTCGGCGCCGTTCGCGAGAAGACGGCGCTCTCCCAAGAGGACTTCGCCCGCACGTTCGGCGTGAGCCTGGGGACGCTCCGCAACTGGGAGCAGGGGCGGCGAGCGCCCGACGGGCCCGCGCGAGTGCTGCTCACGTTGATCGACCGGGACCCGGTGGCCGTTCTCAAGACGCTCCGGGCATCACCGGCGAAGCGAGCCGCTCGAACGGGGCAGAGCCGGTCGCCTTCGAAGAACCGCCGCGCGGGCTGACATTCGCCACCATCTGGCGGCCGGGGCGACGCGAAGAAGATCACCGACATCTACGAGCAGTGCAGCATCGACTACGACAAGCACGCCGAGACGACCCAGACCTTCTTCAAGACCGTGCAGAACAAGCTGCATTGGGCGGTCACCGGGAAGACCGCCGCGGAGCTGATCGCGGAGCGGGCTGACTCCAGCAAGCCCCTCGATGGGGCTCACCACCTGGAAGAACGCGCCCAGGGGTAAGATTCTCAACAATGACGTCGCCGTCGCGAAGAACTACCTGATCGAACGCGAGATCAAGGAGCTCGAGCGGATCGTGTCGATGTACCTCGACTACGCCGAGAACCAGGCCGCGCGGCAGATCGCGATGAAGATGGCCGACTGGGTCGCGAAGCTGGACGCGTTCCCGCAGTTCAACGAGTACGAGGTGCTCGCGAACGCCGGCAACACTGCGGGTGACGCATGCTACCCTGAACGGCAGCTCAGGCCGGGAACTGCCCTGACCAAGCCAGACGAAACATCCAAAGAGGGAGGGCGCTGGGACAATCCCGCGACACAACTTGCGACGTGGCGCGATCACTCGCAGTCACGATCATTGTCCTCCGGCCCCGCGGCTACGTTAGATTTGGGGCCGCATGCACCGCACAATAGTTCTGCGCGGCGGCTTCGGCGAGGAGTTCATCCTCACGTCCTGGATGGGTGCGACGCCATTCCAGAGAGCCTGCGCGTTGGAACCGCACGCGGCCGAACATAAGTTCCGCCAACTACTCGCGCTCAACCGACATGCGTTGGAGCTTCATCGACCCAACATTATTTCTCTTGCGGGTACGTCTTCGTTTCTCGCTCACCGAATCGACGATGCGGAGCTGCGACAGATGGTCTCCGACCGTCTCGCGCGGGGCGGTCGCCTCATATTGGTAGACGAGGGCCTTCACCTCCCGTGCGACGCGGAATTCAAGCCCGGATCGATCGAGGGCCCTGCTGCGCCAAGGCCCGGTTCAAAATGGGCGGGGGATAGCTCGAAGTGGACCCAGGAGAAGAAGCTGGAGAGTATGCATCCCGAGTTGCGCCCGCTGGTGAAAGCAGTGATCCACGGGCTCGCGGAGCGTAACTTTCAACCCATGATCTTCTTCGGCTGGCGGTCGGTCGCCGCCCAGCTCGAGATCCTAAAAAAACACCACACCAGGGTGAAGTTCAGCTTCCACAACGTCACGAAGAAGAACGGAACCCCCGACGCATACGCCGCCGACATCGTCGACAAGCGCTGGTTGTGGCAGGACGAAGCCGCGAAGAATGGCTATTGGAAGGCGCTCGGCGAGGAGGCCACGAAGCAGAACTTGTACTGGGGTGGAGTGTGGAAGAAGCGCGTCCACCATAAGCTGGTCCCGGCGCCTGACTGGGCACACGTACAGCTCGTTCCGAACGATCGTCTCCGGCGCCTCAAGGAGGAGAGCGGTCTGTGATCCGGCTGATCGGGACCCTGCTCTGGATGGCCCTCGGATCGACGAAACCATCAGCCGGCGCAGAGAAGACGGTCTGGATGGTTGTCGGTGCAAGCGACCCGTCGCCAGCCCGGATCGCCAAAGCCGCCAAGGGCTTGGCTGTGAAATTTCCTGGCATTCTCATCTTTCAAACGAGTGATTGCGGCGACAAGCAAAACGTCTTCGGCGTGGCTCTGGAGGTTTCTGATTCGCCGGACGCGGCGAAGGTCGCGCTTGCGCACGCTCGCGGTATCGTCAAGGACGCTTACATCAAGCGTTGCGCGCCGGTGCCTCAGTCGCTCCTGGACCTGCGCTTCCAGGCGGTCGATCTCTCGATCGCCGATGTGCCCGCCGACGCAGTGAACTGGGACGATGCCGATCGGCTGTCGACAGCCATCAGGCTGTCCGATGGGCGGGTCGTGGTCGCACAGCGGGTGTTCGCTCGGGATCCAGAAGACCCAATGGAAGGTAGGCAGGTACGCGTGATTCTCGTGGGCGGGCCGGGCAAGGACAAGACGCTTGATGATGACTGCTTTGCGCCGGAGCGATTCAAGTCGCGCGACGGCCTGATTGCTTTTCAGTGTGCAGGCGAAGAGGCTGGCGACCAGCTGCTACACGTCGTGGTGGTCGTCGACAAGGACGGCAACCAGCTCGCGAATGTGAACCACTGCAGGAATCCAAATCTGCCGAACGACGCCACCGTCACCTGCAGCGAGGAATCTTATGGTCCCCGAGGGCTCAAGCTCCACCCTAAACGTGTTGCCCTCACGAAGGGCGTCGCCGCAGGACAACGCCCGACACCGTAGCCTGTCGATCAGATCTTCTGAGGCGACCCTTCAGATTGGCTAGCGCGAGGATCGATCGGGCGCAGACCGCCTGACCGTGCGCGGCGTCAGCAGGGGACCTCCCAGCAGCGCGGCCGCGCAGCGGTCGTGACGAGCGATCCTCGCCCGGGAGCGCTTCGACGAGCTGCGCCGGCTAACGATTCATTCGAGGGACACCGGTTCGCTGACATCGAAGGGCGCCACCGGGATCAGATTGCCCCGTTCAACGTAAACGGAGACCTTCTCGAACTGCTGATCGCATTCTCCCCCGTCGAAGCCTTTCTTCCCCTCGATGCCAAGCGCCTGGCGAAGGGCGCCCCAAAAAACCTTGAAGCGCTGGGCAGGATTATCGACCTTCGAGCGCGCGCGCCCGAGGATCTCGCCGAGGCTGACACGCCCAAGTACGTAGCGGACCAGCGCCGTCTTGCCTTGTCCGGCCACCTGCAGGTCGGGCACCCGCTGCGAGAGCGCGAGTAAGTCTGTCTCGGCGACGCGTACCTGCCCTCGGGCGCGAACCCGCCATCACCAAGCACGTGCCGAAGGAGTCGGCAGAAGGTGCTCTTCCCCGCCGTGTGCCCAGCGACGCCATCTCGGAAGAGCGCGTTGTCGGCACCCGCCGAGTGATGCGCCGCCCACACGATCCCCCTGTGACAGGGTAGTTGCCGCCCGGAGCTGAGGCCGAAAGGCGGCCGTCTCCGATGACGTGACGAGGGGGGCGGAGGAACGATGACGAGACGATGTTGTACACAGAGACGTTCAAGGCGCGGATGGTGCGCCGGA
>JAICYS010000202.1 GCA_025934105.1 Myxococcota bacterium
GCCGGCCCGCCCGAGGCGGCGCCCCCGACAGCCCGCCCGCCGGAGGCCGGCGACGCGGAGGCCGCCCCCGCGCGAAACTTCGACGTCGGGCTGGGCCTGGGGTTCGACACCTGGGGCTCGGGCCTGCGCGCGCACGCCAGCCCGTCGTTCGCCCTCACCGTCGACGGCGGGTATACGTTCGGCAGCCCGGCCGCCCGGGTCCGGTTCCGGTTGGGCCTGATCGTTGGATACACGTTTCTGAAAGAGCCGGCGGAGACAGACGGCTTCGTCTCGTTCTTGCTCGACCCGACCGTCGTCGTGCGGGTCGCCAGCGACATCCGCGTCAGCGCCGACCTGGGCCTGGGCTCGGTCACCATCACCGGCCTCCAGCCGACCTCGACGCTTCTCATCATCCCGAAGAGCAATCAGAAGCTGGTCGTGAGCGGTTCGGGCGTGGCGCGCAACCTGGTGCGGCTGGGCGTGCGCGGGGACTACCAGATCCTTCCGGCGCTGTCGGCCTTCGTCTGGCCGGCCGTCGCCACCAGCCCGAAGACCGGCAACTTCTACGAGGCGCTGACCCGGGTGGAGGTCTTGTTCGGCGCCAGCTATCGTTTTTGAGATCATGCAGTGCCTGATTCTGGCCGGCGGCCTGGCCACCCGGATGCGGCCGCTGACCGAGACCATCCCCAAGGCCATGATCCCGGTCGAGGGGAAGCCCTTCGCCGACCACCAGCTGGCCTGGCTGGCCGCGCACGGGGTCACCGACGTGATCCTGTCGATCGGCTACCTCGGCGGAGCCATCCGCGACCACGTGGGGGAGGGCGGGCGCTTCGGGCTGCGCGTCCGCTACGTCGACGAAGGGACCAAGCTGCGCGGCACCGCGGGCGCCGTCCGTCTGGCGCTGGACGAGGGCGTCCTCGAGCCACGCTTCCTGGTCACCTACGGCGATTCGTTCCTGCCGGTCGACTTCGCGGCCGTGGCGCGGGCCCACGCCGCCTCGGGCGCGCCGGCCCTGATGACGGTGTTCCACAACGCGGGACGCTGGGACGCCAGCAACGCGATCCTCGCCGGGAACAGGGTCGCCGTCTACGACAAGCAGCGGCGCGCGCGCCCGCCGGAGTCCTTCCAGTACATCGACTACGGACTCTCGGCGTTCGAGCGGCGCCTGATCGCCGACGAGATCCCGCCCGGCGCGACGGCCGATCTGGCCGATCTCTTCCACCGACTGTCGCTGCGGGGCGAGCTGGCCGGACTGGAGGTGCACGAACGTTTCTACGAGATCGGCTCGCCGGCGGGCCTGGAGGACTTCGGGGCATGGCTGCGCGCCCGGGGCTGATCGTCCTCGATCGCGACGGCGTGCTGAACCGCCTGCTGCCGAACCCGGCCGAGCCGCGGCCGGACAGCCCGATGCGCCCCAGCCAGGTGTCGGTGTTCGACTGGGTGCCCGCGGTGCTGCGCGAGCTCACCGACGCCGGCTTCGGCCTGGCCATCGCCAGCAACCAGCCGGCCTGGGCCAAGGGCAAGACCACCCGGGCCGATCTGGACGCCGCCCACGCCGAGGTGCTGCGGCTGGCGACGGCGGACGGCGGCGTCATCCTGAGCTCGCACGTCTGCTATCACCGGGCCGAGGACGGGTGCGCCTGCCGCAAGCCGGCCGTCGGGCTGCTGGAAGAAGCGTTCGCCCGCCACGCGCGCTTCGATCGCGCGGCGTCCTGGATGGTCGGCGACCGCGCGCCGGACGTGCTGGCGGGCGCCGCCTTCGGCCTGCAAACGGCGCTGCTGGCCGAGGCGGACTCGCCCGAGCTCTCAGACCTGGAGGCGCGGGGCGTTCGGCCTTCCTTTCACGGGCGCGATTTGCGAGACTTCGCCCGCTTCTTGTTGCGCCGGTAGTCTCGGAGACAATGTCGCTCGGGTTGCGCCGCGGAATCATCGTCGCATGCGTCGTCGCGGCGGCGGCGCTGTTCGCGTCGCAGGCCCACTTCCTCGGCACCGCCACCCGCGTCGACGACGCCTACTTCACGTATTCGTTCGCCAAGAACCTCGCGCTCGGCCACGGCCCGGTGTACAGCCACGGCGAGCGCGTCGAGGGGTACTCGAACTTCTTGTGGATGGTGCTGGTCGCCCTGCCGCTGGTCGCCACGCGCGGCGAGTACGCCCAGACCGCCGCCCGCGTCATGGGCGTTCCGTTCTTGGTGCTGCTGGGCTGGTCGCTTTACCGCCTGGTGCGGCGCTGCGCCGGGTCGCCCGTGGCCGCGGTGGCCGCGCTCTGGCTGCTGGCGTTCGACACCGACCTGGCTACCGCCTGGCTGATGGGATTGGAGACCGTGGCGTACACCGCGCTCGTCATCACCAGCCTGACGTTGTTCGTCCTGGCCGCCGACACGCCGCGCTGGCGGCCCTGGCCAGTCTGGGTGGCGGCGGCGGCGGCGCTGACCCGCATCGACGGGTTCCTGGTGTTCGGCTTCGTGCTGGCCGCGGAACTTCTCCGGACCGTTCGCGACGGACAGCCGCGGCCGCTGCGCCGCCTGGCGAAGCGCTGCCTTCCGCCGATCGCCGTCTACCTCGCCTGGTTCGCCTGGCGCTGGAGCTACTACGGGCTGCCGCTGCCGACCACCTACTACGCCAAGGCGCTGCTGCCGGTGGCCTTGCCCCACCGCGGGCTCGAATACGTGACCGACGAGCTGCGTGGATCCTGGCTGGCCGCCGGCCTGCCCGCCGCCGCCTGGTTGCTGGCCCGGCGACGGGCGGCAGCCGCCTGGCTGGCCGCCTTCGCGGTCCCCTACCTGGCCTACGTGGTGAGGGTGGGCGGCGATTGGATGCCGTATGGGCGGTTCGTCATCCCGGTGGCGCCGATCCTGATCGCCCTCCTCGTGTGGGCGCTGCGGGATCTGGTCCAGCTGTCGGGGCGGCTTCGCCCGCTGGCGCTGGTCGGCGCCGCGGCCTTGTACGCGACGGTGGCCGCGCGGCTGGACCACCGCTTCTTGAACGATCCGGAAGAGGACGGCAAGCTAGGCGGCGTCGGGCAACAGACCCGCAACGTGCGGGTCTATTTCCAGGCCGTCCCGTTCTTGCAGCACGCCGTTCCGCCGGGCGGACGCCTGGTCACGGACTACGGCGGCGTGTTCGCCTACGCCACGCACGCGACCATCATCGAGATGTGGGGCCTGGCCAACGCCGACATCGCGTTGCACGGGACGACCGACGGCGTGCAGCCCGTCTACGGTAAGACTTGCCCGGCCTGCTACCCGGCGCTGGATCCGCAGTACTTCCACGTGATGGACCCGCTGGTGCGCGACGAGCACGCGTTTTCGTCGCGCGGTCAGGTCCTGGCGAACGTCTGGCAAACCGACACCATCGGCCGCTACATCGACTTCGATCGCACCTTCGCCGTCGGCCGCGTTCTGCGCCCCGCCACGCACCAGGCGCTTTATTTCCTGGAGAAGCGCGGCCCCCGATTCTCGCCGGCGCGCCGCGACACGGGCGACGGCTACGTCGTGGACTACCCGTTCGAGTAGCGGCCCGGCCGGGAGGGGGGAGCCTTTTCCTCTCCCGGGAAATTTGCGAGACTGGCCGGCCTTAGAGAGCCGACCTTGCAGATCCGATTTCGCGTTCCGCGTCCGCCCGGGTGGGTTTGGGGGTTGGTCCTGCTCCTGGCGGCCATCGAGGTCACGTACGTCTTCATCATCTCGGCGGGCACGTGGTCGACCTGGCCGACCTGGAACGCCAACTACAACCAGCTCGCGGAAGGCTTCCGCGCCGGGCACCTCTACATCCCGACGGCGCCGTCGCCCGAGCTGCTGGCCCAGCGCAACCCGTTCAACTGGTCGAACATGCGCCTCTGGTACCTCGACGCCAGCCTCTACAAGGGCCACTACTACCTTTACTGGGGGCCGTTGCCGGCGCTGGTGCTGCTGGCGGTCAAGGTGGCCGCGCGCGCGCACGCCGAGGTCGGCGATCAGTACGTCCTCTTCGTCGCGTACACGCTGCTGTTGATCGCCGGGGCGGTGCTGATCGCCCGGGTCACGAGGCGGCTGTTTCCGTCCGTCCCGCGCGCGATGATCTTCGTGGCGGTGCTGGCGCTCGCCTACGTGAGCCCGACGACCTACCTGTTCGCGACGCCGGGCATCTACCAGAGCGCCATCGCGTCGGCGCAGGCGTTCCTGGTGTTGGGGCTGCTGCCGGCCTTCGACGCCGTCTGGACGGCGTCCGATGGGCGGCCGGGCCGCGGCCGGCTGATCGCGGCCGGCTGCTGCTGGGGCGCGGCCATCGCGTGCCGGGTGAGCGCCGTCCTGCCGGTGGCGGCCTTCGTGGCGCTCACGGCCCTGTTCGCGACCACCGAGGACTGGCGCCGGTGGCGCGGGCTGGCCGTCCGCCTGCTGTGCCTGGGCACGCCGGTCGCCCTGGTCCTGTTCGCGCTGGCGGCTTACAACCGGGCTCGATTCGATTCCTGGTTCGAGATCGGCGTGAAGTACCAGCTGAACACGTTTCCGTTCGTCACCTCGGCCAGGTACGTTCCGCTCGGGATCTACAGCTACCTCCTGCGCCCGCTGGGATTTTCCTGTCGGTTCCCGTTCGTCTCGGCGCTCGGCGACATCGGCGCGCGCGGGTTTCCGAAGGGGACGGTGTTCCCGCCCGGCTACAGCACCCACGAGCCGCAGGCCGGCCTGTTCGTCACGTCCCCCTGGACCTGGCTGTTCGTGCCGGCGCTGATCGTCGCGGCCCAGCGTTCGATCCGATGGCTCCGGTCCGAGCGGCGGCCGATCGGGCCGGACCGCGCGTTGCGCGCGCACGTCTGGTGCGCCGGCAGCTTCCTCGCGCTGGCGCTGCTGATGCCGATGGTGTTCGTGCCGGCCTTCGACACCACGATGCGCTACGTGGCCGACTTCAGCACCGGGTTCACGCTGTTCGCCACCTGGGGCGCCTGGATGCTGCTGGCCCGGCTGCCGGCCGGCTGGCCGCGCCGCGCCGGTCTGTTCGTCCTCGTCGCCCTGGCCGCGGCCACGGTGGTCCTGGGGTTGCTGCTGGGGTGGGAGGGCTACGACCAGATGTTCAAGTGGCACAACCCGCATCTGTACGAATCGCTGCGCGCCAAGCTGAGCTTCTGCAAATAACGCCTTGAACTGGGCTTTTGCCCAGCGAACTGGTCGCGCTATTCGTGCCGGCAGATCGAGAAGGCCCGCTCGAGCCGCGCGGACAGGGCCGGGTTGTTGACCTCGAAGTTGTTGTAGTAGCCGGTGAAGCCCAGGCTGAAGCCGCGCGCCATCGTCAAGAGCCCGATCAGCGTGACCAGGGCGCGCGCCGTCCAGCGCGGCAGCGGATGCCGGCCGGCCAGCCGTTGCAGGTTCCAGGCGCCCAGGCACCCCAGCACCATCAGCACCGGGCTGAAGTCCCCCAGGTAGCGCATGGTGGCGCTGGGCGCGCACAGCGCCGGCAAGAAGGGCAGGCTGCCCGCCAGCAAGACCACGGCGGCCAGCAGCCGGCGGTCGCGCTCTAGTTCGGCGCCGGCGGCGGCGCGCCACGACACGAACGCCACCGGGCAGAGCCAGATCCAGGGCGAGATCCGCAACTGGCCGATCAGCGGCTCGTAGGTGAAGTAGCCGCTGGCGAAATGAAAGTTCCGGGGAAAGGCCGACGGTCCGGGGTCGGTCAGGGCCCGGAGGAACGGGAACCGGCACAGCTGCTTGCCCGGGCGAAGCGCATAGCTGTAGAGGTTGGCCGGGATGAACTCCGTCGACCACTTCCAGGGGATCCAGCTCAGCTGATAGCGCTGCCCGAACTCCAGCCAGTGGTCGAAGCGCAGGCGGTTGTACAGCAGCAGCAGCCCGCCCAGGATCGCCAGCGGCACCGCCTGCGCCGCCACCAGCTCGACGAATCGGCGAAATCGCCGCTGGGGCGAGCGCCAGGCCGCCGCGCCGGCCGCCGCCAGGCACAGCACGACGATTCCGGGGGCCATGGACGCGCGGCAACCGACCGCCAGCCCGAACGCCACCCCGGCGCCGGCCCCGTCGACGACCGCCCGGCGCGGGCGATCGACGTGCCAGATGGCGTCGAAGGCCAGCAGGAGGCCGAGGATCAGGAAGGCCTCGCCGCCCACGATTGCGCCCTCGTAGATGGCCGGGCGTCCCAGGATGAACGGGGTCGGCGTCGCGAAGGCAAATACCAGCACCGCGCCGGCCACGCCGGCCGCCGAGATGCGTGGAAAGAGACGCCGGGCCAACCGCTCGATGAGCAGCGCGCCGAACACCAGCTGTAACGTGACCAGCCCCAGCAGCGGAACGTAGTCGCCCAGCCGCCGCGAGATGCGCAGGACGGTCTTCACGGCCGCGAGCAGCAGCGCCGGGACCGGTCCCCAATAGAAGTAGTAGTGGCGGCCGTAGAGACTGGCATCCCAGTACCAGAGTCTGGCGTTCGATGTGTCGAACGGATTGGCGCGCTGGAGCAATTCGAGCGGCGGCTCCCGGAGCAGGTGCAGGTGCCCGGCGCGAAAGGCCTCGGCCAGCTCGTCGATGCGCGCCTCCATGAACGGGAAGCTGGTCCAAAGGCCCGTCGACGCGATGTAGATGTAGCCGACCTCGCCGAGGACGACCGCCAGCGACACCAGCAGCGCGCGCCGGTGTCGGACGCTGAAGGACTGCAATCCGGCCGATGCACGCGCGAGGAAGGTCCACAGCCGGCGCCAGGGATCTCGCATCGGGGCGCAGCGTACCCCGGCGCTTTCGGTGTCGCCATCCGATCGGACGGCCGCTTCAGCGCCGGACGAGAACGACGATGCTTCCATCGCTTGACCGCTGGACGAACTGGATGTTGAGCGCGTCGGCGATCTCCGGAGCCGGCGCGGGGCAGCTCACCCGGCGCAGGACGACGTTGGCGTTCGCCAGCGCCGGGCGCCCCGCCAGGCCGATGTCCTGGCCGCCGCGCCCCTCGGCCAGCGCCCGCGCGTCGTAGACGCCGGTGGGCGGGTCGTTGCCGCAGCCGATCCAGGCGATGCGCGTCGGCGCGGCGGCCGCCGCAGCGTCGAAGTTCGAGACCAGCGCGCCAACCTGATAGTGGTGGACGGGTTCCGTGCGCGGGACCAACAGGGCGGCGGCGCGCTGGAATACGCCCTCGCGCGCCATCATGTCCATGTCCCGGTTGGAGGGCAGCGACTGATCCCACCAGACGTGCGTGACGCCCAGCCGCCGCCAGAGCGCCAGGGCCGCCGCCGGCGTGGGCAGGGCCAGGTAATCGATGGCCGCCTGCCAGCCTCGGGCGTCGATGACGCTGGGAATCCCCGGGCCCAGCTTCTCGGTGTACGCGTGGGCCAGCAGCTTCGATCCCTTCGGCAGGCGGCCGGACAGATCGTTCTGATCCAGGTCGCCCCAGACGCGGCGTTGCTGGTCGTACTGGCCGCCGTGTTCCAGGTTGACGTAGTCGACGAACAGCTTCAGCGGATTGTCACCGGCCATGCCGTGGGCGCGATAAAAGTAGACGTCGGCGCCGGCGATGGCCTGCGATCCGACCAGCACCAGGACGGCCGCCCGCGCCAGCAGCCCGCGCCTCCAGATCAAGACCAGCAGCGCCGCCGAGCAGGCGACCATCGCCGGCAGCAACGCTTGCAGATAGCGGTCCTCGTGCGCGGTCACCCACCAGACCAGCACCCCGACGTGAACCGCCACGATCACCAGCCAGAGCCGCAGCCGCGCGCGCACGAACGGCAGCGCCACCAGCAAGCAGGTGAACAGGCTGCCGAAGATGGGCCGCGGGCCGTGGAAGTCCCAGTCGTGGGTGGTGAACGAGAACGAAAACGGAATCTGCAGCAGGTCCAGCAGCTTCTGATGGACGGTTCCGGTGAACCGGAAGGCGGGCGTCATCAGCACCTCCGCCATCAGGTCGGCCGCGCCGGGCGGCAGCGGGTGCGAGGGCAGCCACCGGTGAAGCAGCGGGTAAAACGGGTCGCCGTAGAACAGCCAGTTCTTCGCCCAGTGCGGGCTCCAGACGGCGACGGCCGTGGCGCCCCAGACCAGCAGCGGCCGGAACCGCCGGCACCGCACGGCCGCGGCGACCGCCCAGAGGCTGAGCGGAACCAGGAACAGGAGCGCGTGGTACTTCGTCAGCAGCGCGCCGCCGGTCAGGAGCGCGACCAGGATCGCTTCCCGCGTTTCGAACCGGCGGCCCCAGCGCAGGACGGCCAGCGCCAGCGGCGGCGCCCAGAACGCCAGCACGTGATCGGCGCCGACGATCAAGCTCGAGTCGTAGACCAGGAACCCGGGGAAGAGGAACATCAGCGCGCCCGCGAAGGGCACCCGCGCCCCGGCCAGCCGCCGGGCGAGAACGCCGATCGTGCCCAGCGTGGCCAGGAACAGCACGAACTCGACGTGCGCCGACAGCGCGATGTGGTCGAACAGGCTCCCCGGCGACTGGAAGGCCCAGCCGTAGAGAAAGCTGGACAGCTGTGGCAGCGCGCCGTTGTACCAGCCTTCGCGGAAGGGGCGAATCCCGCCCGCGGCCACGTAGTGCTCGGCGATCGGCAGGTGGTACCAGACCGCGTCGGCGCCGACGTTGTTGGGCAGCAGCACCTGGAGGTAGACGGCCACCACGCCCAGCAGCAGCAGGGCCGCCGCCGCCGCCTCCAGCGGGCCACGCGGCAGGAACAGCCGGAACCCGAACCGGCGCAGGTGCCGCCGGGCGCGGTCGAGCTCGCGCCAGGCGGCCGGGCCACCCCACACCGCCAGCAGGGCCGGCCAGGCGAAGAAGAACAGGTGGCCGTAAAGGCTGAGCGCTCCGGCCACGAAGACGCCGCCGAAGAACAGCAGGACGCCCAGCGCCAGCCCCCACGACAGCCGTTCGCCCAGCCGAGCCGGCGCGCGCAACACGACCGGCAGCAAGCGCAGGCCGGCGGCCCAGCTCGGCAGGACGAACAGCGCGACGCATGCCCAGTACCCGAGGTAGCGGAAGAACAGCCAGTACCGGATCGGAATGAAGCGGTCCGCCCACCAGAGCGCGGCGGCGGCCACCGCCAGCAACAGCAGCGCCGGCACCAACCCACCGCGGCGAAGACGGCTCAGGAAGGGCGCCGGGGCCGCGTCTGACATGTGCGCGGTAGATTGCCAGGAAAGCGTGGGCCGGCGCAACGCCGCGCTACGCCCTTGCCATCGTTGTCGGATCTGCGAAAGTCAGGCGTTCGACTCGGAGTCCATCATGCCTAGCATCCCTTCGTCCGATCGGCTTTCGCTGGACCGCATCAAGATCTTCGCCGACGGCGCGTCGTTGCCGTCGATGCTGGAGTCGGCGCGCGACCCGCGCATCGCCGGCTTCACCACCAACCCGACCCTGATGCGCAAGGCGGGCATCAGCGACTACCGCGCCTTCGCCCAGGAGGTGCTGGCGGCGATCCGCGACAAGCCGATCTCGTTCGAGGTGTTCGCCGACGACGTCCCCGAGATGCGGCGCCAGGCGCGCGAGATCGCGACCTGGGGGGCCAACGTGTACGTCAAGATCCCGGTCACCAACACCAAGCGCGAATCGACGCAGTCGCTGGTGCGCGAGCTGGCCTCGGGGGGCGTGAAACTGAACGTGACCGCCATCTGCACGCTGGAGCAGGTGCGTGACGTGACGCGCGCGCTGGCGGGCGGCGCGCCGTCGGTGGTCTCCGTGTTCGCGGGCCGCGTCGCCGACACCGGACGCGATCCCATCCCGCTCATGAAGGAAGCGCTGCAGATCTGCCGGGCCACCGCGCCCGGCGCCGAACTCTTGTGGGCCAGCCCGCGCGAGCTGCTGAACATCGTGCAGGCCGCCCAGATCGGCTGCGACATCATCACGGTCACGCCGGATTTGCTGAAGAAGCTGGAGCTGGTCGGCAAGGACCTGGCCGATTTCAGCCTGGAGACGGTGCAGATGTTCCACAAGGACGCGCAGGCCGCGGGGTTCGTGCTGTGAGCCCAGAAGGAC